>NZ_WVUG01000345.1 GCF_017614965.1 Streptomyces griseorubiginosus
GAGATCGTCAGGGGTCCGGGGCTGTCTTATTGCGGTTGATCGTGGCACGATCCCTCCGGTTTGCATGTTACTGACGGTAAATCAGGTTGGGGGGAGCGGTATGCGTGCGGCCAAGCGTCGGTTGCTGGCCACCGCCGTGGCGTGTGTGGTTGCCGTACTGGCCGTCCCCGGGGTGGCGTTCGCGAGTCCGGAGCCGACTCCTTCGGCCTCCGCCAAGGACCTTGAGGCCGTCCGGGAGAAGCTCGACGGGCTGTACCACGACGCCGCCGTCGCCACGGACTCCTACAACGCCGCCGAGGAGCGGGCGCGGAAGCAGTCCGCCGCGATCGTCGATCTGGCGAAGAAGATCGTCGAAGGGCAGAAGAAGCTCGACGAGTTGAAGAAGCGGGCGGGGGCCGCGGCTGCCGCGCAGTACCGGAGCGGGGGGCTGCCCGACGAGGCGCAGTTGATGCTCAGCGACAATCCGCAGCAGTTCCTGGACGGGGCCGGGCGGGTGCTGCAGGGCGAACGGGCTGCCAAGGGGCTCATCGGGGAACTGACCCGTACGCAGGAGGACTTGCAGCAGTACGCGACGGACGCCTCGGCTCAGTGGCAGAAGCTGGAGGCCGATCGGAAGGCCAAGGAGTCCGCCCGCAAGGAGATCAGGACGCAGATCGCGGCCGCGGAGAAACTCGAGTCCCGGCTGGAGAAGAAGGAGAAGGAGCGGCTCGCCGAGTTGGAGCGGGAGGCCGCTTACAAGGCGCAGAGCGCCTGGCTCGGCACCGGGGTGATGGACGAGATCAAGGGGTCCGCTTCCGAGGCGGGGAAGAAGGCCGTCGCCTTCGCCACCCAGCAGATCGGGAAGCCCTACGAGTGGGGCGCCGAGGGGCCCAGGTCGTACGACTGCTCGGGGCTCACCTCCCAGGCCTGGCTGGAAGCCGGGCATCCCATCCCGCGCACCTCGCAGGAGCAGTGGAAGCAGCTCAAGCACGTGGACATCAAGGACATGCGTCCGGGGGATCTCATCATCTACTTCGACGACGCCAGCCATGTCGCCCTGTACATCGGTGACGGCGCCATCGTGCACGCGCCGCGGCCGGGGCGGACGGTGACGATCGCGGGGGCCGGGTCCATGCCGATCCTGGGCGTGGTGCGGCCGGACGCCTGAGACCGCGGTCACGTGACGCAGGGCACGCCGTGTTGAGTTCAAACGTCGGGCGGACGTGACCTTCGTCATTCCCCCTGGTGGGGTGTGCTGTCCAACTGCGGTACGGAACGCGGCATATGACGGTGGCCGGTGTACGGCGACGTGGCTCACACCATTCCGCTCGGGCGCCGACTACCGCTATGGTCCCCGTCGGTGGATCGAGGCCCCTCGCCCCACCGCGCCCTCGGGGGGAGGGAAGGAAGTCAGGACGATGCCCGTACCCATACCGCGGCAGCGAGCGATCCCGGCCGCGGAGAGCGGTCAGGCTCACGGCGGTCCCTCCACGCACCGGTCCCCGTACAAGGAAGCCACGGTCGACAACAACGCCACCACCCACCTCACGCTGCTGCTGATCGAGAACGATCCCGGCGGCTCCGCGGTCCTGCCCGAACCGCAGGACCCGGCCGACAAGCCGATCCGCGTCCGGCACGCCCGCAACCTCACCGAGGCGGAGCGGCTGCTGACCGACGACGTCCACTGCATCCTGCTGGACCTCGCGCTGCAGGGGCGTGGCGACGACGAGGACGAGCTCGCCGTGCTCAAGCACGTGCTGCGGCTCGCCCCCCGGCACGCCGTGCTCGCCCTGGCCCCCTCCGGTGACGCCGAGCGCGGCGCCGAGGCCGTGCGGGTGGGCGCCCAGGACTATCTCTTCCGGGACGAGCTGGACGGGCGGCTGCTGAGCCGGGCGGTGCGGTACGCCGTGGAGCGGAAACGTTCCGACACGGCCGAGCGGCGGCTGGCCGAGGGGCGGGTACGGGCGCAGGAGAACCGGCGTCTGGAGCGCGGGCTGCTGCCGACCCCGCTGCTGGACGGATCGTCGCTGCGGTTCGCCGCGCGCTACCGGCCCGGCCGCTCGCGTGCGCTGCTCGGCGGGGACTTCTACGACGTCGTACGGACTCCGGACGGGACCGTGCACGCCATGATCGGTGACGTCTGCGGGCACGGCCCCGACGAGGCCGCGCTCGGGGTGGAGCTGCGGATCGCCTGGCGGGCGCTGACGCTCGCGGGGCTGTGCGGGGACCAGTTGCTGAACACACTCCAGCAGGTGCTCGAACACGAGCGGTCCGACGACGAGATCTTCGCGACCCTGTGCACGGTGGACATCGCACCGGACGGGCGGAGGGCCGGGCTGTGTCTCGCCGGGCATCCCTCGCCGTTGGTCGCCCGGCCGGGACGGGCCCCGAAGCTGCTGCCGTACGACAACAACGGGCCGGCTCTCGGCCTGCTGCCCGGGGCCCGGTGGCCGCGGATGCAGGTGGAGCTGGGACCGGAGTGGAGCCTGATGCTCTACACCGACGGGCTCATCGAGGGCCATGTCGGTCAGGGGCGGGAGCGACTCGGGCAGGACGGGATGGTGGAGATCGTGCGCCGGCTGCTCGCCGAGGGGCTGGGCGGCGAGGAGCTGTTGCGGGCCGCGGTGAACGAGGTGCGCGAGCTCAACGGGGGCGAGTTGACGGACGACGTCGCGGTGCTGCTGCTGGACCGGGAGGGCTGAGCGCAGTCACCGGGCCCCTGAGGATTGTCGTGACCCTCGTCGGCCCCTCCTTGTCGTGACCCTGAGGGGCCGCTCGTCGTCCGGGAGGTTCTCAGCGTCCGCCGTTCCAGGGGCCGTACGGGCCGTCGCTGCTGCTGCCGCCGCCCCTTCTGCGGCCGAAGCCGCCGCCCGAGACCTGCTTGAGGGCGGGGCGGACGTCCACGAAGAAGACGATGGAGGCGACCAGGCCGGCGAGCTGGAGGAAGAGCATCGGGATCAGCAGGTTCACCGCCACCGCGATGCCCAGGATGATCAGCCAGAAGCCCTTGTTCTGCTTGTCGGCGGCGCGGTAGGCGTCGTCGCGGAAGAGGGCCGCCATGAGGAGCGCCACCACGGCGAGGACCAGCATGGCGAGGTAGAGCAGCCACATGAACCCTGCGAAGCCCGACATCAGCACAACGTCCACCACCCGAATCGGCTAGTCCTTACGCGGTCACCGTACCGTTCAGGCGTTCCCGCTACACAGAGAACGGGCCGGGCACTCCAGGAGTGCCCGGCCCGTTCTTCGTCACCCGTTCGTGTCACTTGGCGGGCGGGGTGGTCTTCTTCGCGGTGGTGGTCTTGCGGACCGGCGCCTTCTTGGCGGGGGCGGTCTTCTTGGCGGCGGGAGCGGGCGTGGCCACGGCGGGCTCCTCCTTGGCGGCGGCCGGCTCGGGCTTCGGCTCGACGGCGATCGCCAGTTCCTCGACGTCCTCGGCGACGGACTCGATGCCCTCGGCGGCCTCGCCGCGCCAGGTGCGCACGGCCTGCTCGCCGTGCTCGGCGACCTTCTCGTAGGTCTCGCGGGCCTTGACGGCGTACTCGGCGGCCACGCCGACACCGCGCAGCGCGAAGTCCTGGGCGGACTCGCCGAACTTCTTCAGGTCGGCGTCGATGGTGGAGCCGAGCTTCTTGATGTCGCCGTCGAGGTTGGCGATGAACTCGGTGACCTTGGCCTGGAAGGACTCCTGCGTCTCCTTGACGCGGGCCTGCGCCTCCTTGGCACGGGCCTGGGCCTTCTCCTGGACGGCCTTCGGGTCGGTGTTGCGGACGGCCTCGATGCGGGCCGGGGCCTCGGCGCGCAGCTGCTCCACCAGGCCGGGCACCTTCTTGGCCTGCTGGAAGGCCAGGTCGGCGGTGCCGGCCGCGAAGTAGAGCGGCGTGGGGTCGCTGAGGGTCTTGCGGAGGTCGTCGGTGATGGCCATGGTGATGGTCCTCCCGGATCACGTGCAGCTGAGGGTTTTGGGTGCCGCGGCGGGCTCGCTCAACTGGCGGGCCGCTGCGGGTCGTGCGGTGCGGCGTCGCTGCCGCCGGCTGTGCGGGTGCGGCGCGCGGCGGACTCACGTCCACCGGCCGCGCTGTTCTCGGCCGCCTCGGTGCCCTTGCGGGTGGGGCGTCGTACGACGGTGTCGTCGCCCTCGGTGTCCACCGTGCCGTCGCCGGACGCCACGGCCTCGGCGACCGCGGCGTTCGTCTGGGCCACCGCGTCGGCCTCGCCGTCCTCGGCCCCGAAGCCGTTCTCTTTCCTGAACGACTCGTAGATCTGCAGCAGGACCTGCTTCTGCCGCTCGTTGAGCGTGGGGTCGGCGAGTATGACCGCGCGCGTCTCCACCTCGTCGCGGTCGCGCTCCGCGTCGAGGATGCCGGCCCGCACGTACAGCGTCTCGGCGGAGATCCGCAGCGCCTTGGCTACCTGCTGCAACACCTCCGCGCTCGGCTTGCGCAGCCCGCGCTCGATCTGGCTCAGATACGGATTGGACACCCCGGCGGCATCGGCGAGCTGCCTGAGCGACAGCTGCGCGTTGCGCCGCTGTTCGCGCAGGTACTCGCCGAGATTGCCGACGTTGAGCGTTGCCATGCCTCCACTGTGCAACACCGTCGCTAACTATTGCAAGCACATGCTTGCAATAGTGCGCCACACCACTCGGGCGGGTGCGGCTGACCAGCCTCGCTGAAGGTGTCCTGTCTCACTCAATCGAGTCGTTTTCTCAACGAACCGAGTCGTTCGGGCTTCTGTCTCAGCGAACCTAGTCGTGCGGCGCCGCTGCTCGATTCCTGCGGATACGTGCCAGTGCCGCTCAGCGGGGAGGACTGCGTCGAGTTGCTGCCGGAGCGCTGGCAGGCGATCAACGCCTACGGGATCCGCATCAAGCACCGCACCTACGACAGCCCCGAGTTGAACCCGCTGCGCCGCCAGTGCTCGGGGATGACGGCGAAGAAGGGCCTGCTCGCGGCCCCACCGTACCGGCCGCCGACGACAGCAGCCGCCCCACGCCCCGCCGGCCACACGGTGGTCGGCGGGGAACCGTCCCACCACTCCGTCGACATCGCCACCCACGTGCCCCGGCAGTACACCGGTGTCGCGGGCAAGGTCACCAACTGCCGGGTCGGAGGGTCGCTGCACCTGGCGTCCGCTAGCGCGTCGGGCCGCGGTGAACCGGCGTCCGTTCCTGCCCAAAAGCGGGGATCCGACCTCTTCGAAGGCCGACGCCCGCCCGCGCTCACAGCAGTCCGGGCCGCTGCCACTCGTCACCAAGGACGTGGTGGTCGAGGAAGTTCAGGAACGCCTCGTACCAGACCTGGATGTGGCCCGGAGAGAGGATCCAGTGGTTCTCGTCCGGGAAGTACAGATACTTCGCAGGCACTTCGAACCGCTGCAGATCCTGGAAGAGCGCGGCGCCCTGGCCGACCGGTACGCGGTAGTCCTTCGCGCCGTGGATGACCAGCATCGGCGTACGGATCTTCGCGGCGTCCAGGTACGGGGAGTGCGCCTCGTACCGCTCGGGCCGGGTCACCGGGTCCCCGAAGATGCACTGGAAGTACCAGGGCGCGTCGGTGTCGCCCTGGAAGGACCGCAGGTCCCACAGGCCCGCGTGGCTCACGATCGCCTTGAACCGATCGGTGCTCGTGGCGACCCGGTTGGCCATGTAGCCGCCATAGGAGCCGCCCCCGAGGGCGGTGCGCGCGGCATCGATGTCGTCACGGTCCTCGGTCGCGTCGGTCAGCGCCATCACGTCCGTGTACGGGACCCCGCCCCACTGCCCCCAGCCGCGCCGGTGGCCCTGCTGACCGTAGCCGGTCGACAGGGCCGGGTCGGGCAGCAGCACCGCGTAGCCGCGGGCCGCGAACGGCCACGGGTTCCACCGCCAGGTCCAGCCGTTCCAGCTGCCCTGCGGCCCGCCGTGCACGGCGACGAGCAGCGGCGCGGGGTTCTCGGCCGACGCGCCCTCAGGCAGCACGAGCCAGCCGCGCAGCCGGTACCCGTCCGCCGCGTTGGCGTGCACCTCGGTGAGGGTGCCCGGCAGCGCGTCGAACGCACCGGGGGCGGGCAGCTCGACCAGCGTCTGGTCGGCGACGCCGGCCTCGAACCTGACCGGCCGCGGCGGCGAGT
Organism: Streptomyces griseorubiginosus; assembly: GCF_017614965.1. Lineage (GTDB taxonomy): Bacteria > Actinomycetota > Actinomycetes > Streptomycetales > Streptomycetaceae > Streptomyces > Streptomyces griseorubiginosus_B. Next base: position 6,091 of record NZ_WVUG01000345.1, read on the forward strand.
CGATCGCGTTGCGCAGCGCGTACAGTGTCCGCCCGTCGGGGGCCACGCAGAGCGAGCCGTACGCGCCCGAGGCGGTGAGCCGGGTCACGGTGCCGTCCGCGTCCCGCCGGAAGACGGGCGCGTGGCCCTCCACATCGGCCACGAAGAAGAGGGCCTCGTCGACCGTGGAACAGACGGCGCCGACAGGCCAGTTGTCGAACCCGGGCAGCAGATCGACGGCCTCTCCGCCGTCCACGCCGACCCGGACGAGCGTCATGTCCATCGACTCGTCGTAAGTCGGCCATGTCATCCGCGAGCACACGACCGCCGAGCCGTCGTGCGTGAACACCGGCGCCTCGTAGAGGTGCTCCACATCGCCCAGGACGAAGACCTCCTCGCCGGTGGCCGCGTGTGCCACCACCACGGCGGTGCGGTTCTCGGCGGGCACCCGGCCGGGCACGAACCGGGTGTAGGCCACTCGCGTCCCGTCGGGCGACAGCGCCACGTCCCCGGGGTTCTCGAGGCCGACACCCTGCCCGCCGGCGTCGACCACGACGCCCTCGGCCCCCGCGCGCACGAAGGTGTGCTGTTCCTCGGGGCCGAGATCGCGGTCCCAGGCGCGGGTCGGCCCGGCCTCGTACAGGATCGCGGTGACCTTCGCGTCCTTGCGCGCCGTGCGCAGCCTGCCGTGCGCGTCCGCGTCGGCGGCCCCGGGCAGCAGCCCGGCGGTGTGGGCCAGCGCGCCGGACTCCCGGGCGACGGTGAACGCGGTGATCCCGCCCGGGTGCCGGGCCACGACGGCGGCCTCACCACGCTCGGGCAGCGCCCACAGCGCGGCACCCTCGTGCTTGTCCTCCGCACTGTCGTCCTCGCGTTCCGACAGGAAGTACAGCACCCCGTCCGGACCGAACGCGGGCCCGGACTCGCCCTTCCCCGACCGGGTCAGGCGCAGCGCCTCGCGCTCCCCGGCCGGATCGATCTCCCACAGCCCGGACACGAACCTGGTCCGGTCCTCCGACAGCGTCTGCACGGTGGCGACGAGACGGCCACCATCGACGGACAGCGCAAGGGAGTTGACGCGAGGCTGGGCGAGGAACGCGGGCAGTTCGTGGAAGGCGGTCGTGCCACTGGGGATCGCAGACATGCGGACGATTCTTGCTCGCGAAGGAGGCGGTGAACAGCGGATTACGGGCGCCGCCCGCCAGCGGTGCCTGTCGCCCGTCCGGCGAAACGCAGGGATCCTCGCCCGATCGAAGTGATCGGACGGGATCCCGTCAACCGCCTACGACCTGACTCGTGAACGGCGCCTCCGATCACAGCAACACGTTCAGACCGCACCCGACGCTCACGAACGCCCCCCTTCCAGGGTCGCGGCCCAACTCCCAATTCCTACCAAGCCCCGCCCGTTCGGTGATGAGCGTGTGTTGAGCGGCGATGTCTGGCCCGGTCCACAGCCGTAACCTCAGACCTGAACCACTCCAGGTCACGGACTTGCGATGGCCCACTTCAAGTGAGACGGGACAGCGGCCACCGGGGTGAGCCGCGTGATCGTACGACGGGTACGGGTCGCTCGCGCCGAAGGGGATCAGTGTGCCGTCGATGTCGAGGAAGAGGAGCATCGCGCGTCGGTGTCAGCCCTCGAAGCCCTGCTCCGCCAGGAGCTTGTCGATGCGGGACCGGTGTGCCGACTCCCACTCGTCCAGGGACTCGGCGGCCTCCTGCGCGAGCTTCGCCCGGGCCGCCGTGAGGATCTCGTCGAGGCGTGCGGCGGGTACGGCGACCACACCCTCCTCGTCCGCCACCACGACGTCCCCGGCCGACACCCGCACCCCACCGCACACCACCGGCTCCCCCAGCGGCGCCACCGCGGACTTCGTGCCTGGGATCGGGATGACACCCCGGGCGAACACCGGGAACCCCGCCTCACGGACCTCCGCGAGATCGCGGATCAGGCCGTCGAGCACGAACCCGGCGATGCCCCGCCGCTGGGCGACCGCGCAGACGTTTCCGCCCGCCAGCGCCCAGTCCAGGTCGCCGGACTCCACGACCACGACCGCTCCGGGCTCGGCTCGGTGGATACAGGTCAAACGACTTCAACCCACGGGTCAGCGACTTCAACCAACAAGTCATTGATGAGTTCCGCGCCAACAAGGGCCGTCTGGCCGGCCACTTCGCGCAGGCCCGGCTGCTCCTGCTCACCACCACCGGCGCCCGCACCGGCACCCCGCACACCACCCCCGTCGGCTACCTCCCCGACGGCGGCGACCGCGTCCTGGTCATCGCCTCCGCCGGTGGCGCCGACAAGCATCCCGACTGGTACGTCAACCTCCGCGCCGACCCCCAAGTCACCGTGGAGAGCGGCGCTTTCACCTACCCGGCGCGGGCCGTCGTCCTGACCGGGGAGGAGCGCGAGCGGGCCTGGGCGCGGGCGGTGGAGGCCGACGACGGCTGGGCGGCGTACCAGAGGAAGACCACCCGGACCATCCCCGTGGTCGCGCTGCACCAGATCGCGAACGGCGGTCCCCCGAACGTCAACGCCTCCTCCCCGGCCGAGGCGATCAAGGTCGTGCACGACGCCTTCCGCCGTGAACTGGCCCTGATCAGGGAGGAGATGGCTGCGGGCGGCCCGACCCTGGGCGCCCAACTGCGCGTCAACTGCCTCACGTTCTGCCAGGGGCTGCACCACCATCACTCCGGCGAGGACCTGGCCCTGTTCCCGTTCGTCGAGGACCGCCACCCGTCGGCCGGCCCGGCGCTGCGTCGTCTGCGCGAGGAGCACGACCGCATCTCCACCCTCGTCGCCGACCTCCGCCGAGCCGTCTCCGCCCCCGCCGGCGACCCCGCCGCCGCCCGCGCCGAGGTCGAGCGCCTGACCCTGGACCTGGAGG
>NZ_WVUG01000346.1 GCF_017614965.1 Streptomyces griseorubiginosus
CCCCGACCACCACTCCCGCGGCCCCCGCGAGCACCCCGGCGGCGACCCAGAGCACCTCCACCGCCTCCCCGTCGCCGAGCCCCAGCGAGAGCTCCCCGGGCGGTGCCGAGCTCTGCGTCGACGAGAACGGCGACAGCACCGCCGAGCTCAGCGCCGACCTGAAGAGCGGTCTGTCCGGTCTGCCCGACACGATCGTCGCCGGAAGCGGCTGGGTGCCGTTCTCCTTCAACGTCACCAACCACGGCGACACCCGGATCAAGGACATCAAGCCGCTGATCGGCGTCGCCGCCGTCGGCTGGGAGGACGCGAAGGACTACTCGGGCCAGATCAAGGTCCAGGTCCTGGACAAGTCCTCCGGCACCTGGAAGACGATCGCTGACGCCGCAGGCGAGGGCGGGACGTTCACCGCGTTCTCGCTGGACGCGGGCAAATCGGTCTCGTACCAGCTGCGCCTCAGCGTCTCCGGCAAGGTGCCGGACTCCCTCGGTCTGACCGGCGGTCTCGCCGAGTACGCGGACGACCAGGGCTGCTGGGTCGCCGACGACCCGAACGGCTGGGTCTACTTCTTCGACATCCTGGCCGCCGGCTCCGACGCCGGTAAGCCCGGCGACGCCAAGCCGCAGACGGGTGGCCGCAAGCCGCTGAAGGACGTCAGTGACGTGTCCGCCACCGGCAGCCTCGCCGAGACCGGCTCCAGCTCCGCGCTGCCCGTGATCGGCCTGGTCGGCGGTGTCGCGGTCGTCCTCGGCGCCGGCTCCGTCGTCGTCGCCCGGCGCCGCAGGGCCGGGTCGGACGCGTAACTCTCACCGGAACAACGACTCACCGCAACAACGACTCACCGCAACAAAGACTCACCGCAAGAAAAGTGAAGGACCCGCGCTCGGAGGGGAGCGCGGGTCCTTTTCTGTCCGACGCCGGAGCCGTACGGCGTGGCCCTACGGCTTCGGCGGCACCGCCGGCATCCCCAGGAACGGCAGCCTCAGCGCGCCGAACGCCTCCGCGGGGACCGCAGGACTCTTCGGCTCGACCGGCTGGAGCCGCTCGTACGCCGCTCCCTGCGCCGGACGCGGGTCCGCCTCGCCCTTGTTGGGCCAGTACGACATCGCCCGCTCGGCCTGCGCGGTGATGGTGAGGGACGGGTTCACGCCCAGGTTGGCGGAGACCGCGGCGCCGTCCACGACCGAGATGCCGGGGTGGCCGTACAGGCGGTGGTAGGGGTCGATGACACCGGTCTCGCGGGAGGAGCCGATGGGGCAGCCGCCGAGGAAGTGGGCGGTGAGGGGGGTGCCCATGAGCTCGCCGACGTTGGAGCCGGCGAAGCCGTTGATGTCGGCGGCGATCGCGGACGCGGCCTCGGAAGCCGCCTTGATCTGCTTGGGGTTGGGAGCGCCGTGGCCCTGCCGTGCGGTGAGCAGCCCCTTGCCGACGCCGTCCGGCTTCAGGTACGTCGTCAGGGAGTTGTCCAGCGACTGCATCACCAGGCCGATGATGGTCCGCTCCGACCAGCGGCGGTTGGAGAGGGAGCGCAGGACCAGCAGCGGGTGGCGGGCGGCACTCCTGAGCCAGGCCAGCACCCTGGAGGAGCCTTCCGCGTACGGCACTTGGAGGATCGACAGGCCGCCCATCGAGTTGGAGCCCTTGCCGTAGCGGACCGGCTCGATGTGGGTGTTCTCGTCCGGGTGGACGGACGAGGTGATGGCCACGCCACGGGTGAAGTCGACCCGCGGCGTGCCGGTGGCCTTGCGGTAGCGCCGGTTGTCGGTCTGCGCGCCGACCAGGGCCTCGGAGTTGGTGCGGGTCAGCTCCCCCAGCCTGTCCGAGATGTACGGCAGTTGCCCGCCGGCCTTCATCCGGTGCAGCAGGGTCTGGGTGCCGTAGGTGCCGGCGGCGATGACGACCTGGCGGGCCCGGAAGGTACGGCCCTCGGCGCTGCGGTCGTCGGTCGGCAGGGTGGCGACCGCGTACCCGCCCTGCGAGTCGTCCGTGACCGACACGACCGTCGTCATGGGGTGCACGACCGCGCCCGCCTTCTCGGCGAGGTGGAGGTAGTTCTCGTTGAGGGTGTTCTTCGCGCCGTGCCGGCAGCCGGTCATGCACTCGCCGCACTCGATGCAGGCGTTGCGGGCCGGGCCCGCGCCGCCGAAGTAGGGGTCGTCGACCTGCTGTCCGGGGGCCGCCCTCACCTTGCCCTCGGCGTCCTCGCCGTCGCCGAAGAACACGCCGACCGGCGCCAGGTGGAAGGTGTCGCCGAAGCCCATCCGCTCCGCCGCCGCCTTCAGATGGACGTCGGAGGGGGTCATCGTCGGGTTGAGCCGCACGCCGAGCATGCGCCGGGCCTGGTCGTAGTACGGCTTCAGCTCCTCCTGCCAGTCGGTGATGTCCCGCCACTGCGGGTCCTCGAAGAACGGCTTCGGCGGGACGTAGAGGGTGTTGGCGTAGTTCAGGGAACCGCCGCCGACACCCGCGCCCGCGAGGACCATGACGTTGCCGAGCAGGTGGATGCGCTGGATGCCGTACATGCCGAGCTTCGGCGCCCAGAGGTAGTTCTTCAGGTCCCAGGAGTTCCTGGGCAGGGTCTCGCGGGTGAAGCGGCGGCCGGCTTCCAGGACACCTACGCGGTAGCCCTTCTCGGTGAGGCGCAGGGCGGTGACGCTGCCGCCGAAGCCGGAGCCGACGACGATGACGTCGTAGTCGTGGGTGTCCTGGGGCACGTGCTCTCCTCGTTGAGAACCGAAGCGTTCCTACTTGAAGCGCAGAGCCTTCATCAGCCGCAGGCTCCGGCTCATGAACTGCGCGTACTGCTCGTCGTCCATCCCCAGCGAGGGAGCCATCGGCAGCAGCCTCTGCTGGGCGACCGTCTGGGCCTCGGTGTACTTGAGGATGCCCTCGGAGCCGTGGCGCCGGCCCAGCCCGGAGTCCTTCATGCCGCCCATCGGGGACTGGACGCTGCCGTAGGCGGGGGCGTAGCCCTCGTTGACGTTGACCGTGCCGGTGCGCAGCCGGGCGGCGACCTGGCGGCCGCGGGCGCCGTTCTTCGTCCAGACCGAGGAATTGAGGCCGTACGGCGTGGAGTTGGCGTGCTCGACGGCCTCGTCGTCGGTCGTGAAGCGGTAGACGGAGACGACCGGACCGAAGGTCTCCTCCGTGCACACCGCCATCGGCTCGGTCACGCCGTCGAGGATCGTCGGCTCGAAGAAGTACGGGCCGATGTCCGGGCGTGCGACACCGCCGGCCACGACCTTCGCGCCCTTCGCCACGGCCTCCTCGACGTGCCGGGTGACCGTCTCGAGCTGCCGCTCCCCCACCAGCGAGCCCATGTCGGCTCCGTAGGCGAGGGACGTGCCGAGCCGCATGGCCTTGGTGCGGGCGGCGAAGCGCTCCAGGAAGGCGCCGGCGATCGACTCGTGGACGTACAACCGCTCGATGGAGATGCACAGTTGGCCGGCGGAGGAGAAGCAGGCGCGGACCGCGCCCGCGGCCGCCTTCTCGATGTCGGCGTCCTCGAGGACCAGCATGGCGTTCTTGCCGCCGAGTTCGAGGGAGACGCCGACCAGCCGGGCGGCGGCGCCCTGGGCGACCTCGCGGCCGGTGCGGGTGGAGCCGGTGAAGGAGACGTAGTCGGCGTGCCGGACGACCTCTGGGCCGACGACCGGGCCCTCGCCGATCACGACCTGGAAGACGTCGGCGGGCAACCCCGCCTCGATGAGCAGGTCACGGGCCCACAGGGCGGTGAGGCAGGTCTCGGTGTCCGGCTTCATGACGACGGCGTTGCCCGCGACGAAGGCCGGCAGCGCGTCGCCGACGGAGAGTTCGAGAGGGTAGTTCCAGGGGGCGATCTGGCCGACGACCCCGCGCGGGTGGCGCAGCTCCGTGACCTTGGTGAGGGTCGGCACGGCGCCCGTGTGCCGCTTCGGCTTCAGATACGCGGGTGCCTTGCGGCCGTAGTGGCGGGCGGCGACGGCGACGGCCTGCACCTCCTCGTGGGCGTGCAGCCGGGCCTTGCCGGTCTCCAGCTGGATCAGGTCCAGGACCTCCGCCTGACGCTCCAGGACCAGGTCGTGGAAGCGCAGCAGGACGGCCGCGCGCTGCCGTACCGGCGTCTCGGCCCATACGGCCTGGGCCTTGCGGGCCGCCTGGAAGGCCTTCTCCACGTCCTCGGGCGTGGACTCCGGCAGGTCGGCCAGCTTCTCGCCGGTGAACGGCGTGTGGTTGGCGGTGCGTCCGGAGCCGACCACGCCCTTGGTGAGCTGGGCGACCAGCTCCGGGGTGACCACGTCGGAGGCGGTACGGGCGCCCTCGGGCGCGGGGGCGAGGGGGTTCGTGCCGGCCTTGGCCGGGGCTTGCGCGTCCGTCATGAGCCGCAGGGTATTCCGGTACCGAAACTTTGGGTACCCGTCGGTAACGCGGCTTCACCGAGTGCACACACACCGCCAGTGGTCACTGGCAGGGTTTGCGCTGATCAGGGCGTTGGGCGGGCACGGCGGGTGGTGGTGCGGTCTTCCCGGATCAGCAGGCGGTCCCGCGCGCCCTTGAAGACGGCGGTGCCCTGCTTCTCGTCCGGGGTGCCCTTGGGCATCCACACCTGGAGCTGGTACATCCTGTCGTCGGCGGTTCGGACGACGAGCTGGAGCACCCGGACCCGTTTCCCGTCGTTCATGTAGGTGACGTCGGACTGAGCGGCCTCGTCGCCGTGGAAGGTCGTGGCGGTGTACTGGCCCCCGGTCCGCTGGTGCCCCTCCATGCCGGTCACGGTCTTCTTCGCCTCGTCCATCGGGGCCGCCAGGGCCTTCGGCCACTCGATGAAGTAGACGGCGATGACCTCCTCGGCGCCATCGTTGTAGACGCTCCACCGCGCCTCGTCGCCGCCCTGGTCCGTCCAGTAGAGCTTCCGGTACCCCTTGGGCAGATAGAGCACGGCGTCCGTCGCCACGTCCCGGTGCGCGGTCCAGGCCGCCGCACTGGGCGTCGCGCGGGCCGGTGTCTCGGTGAGGGTGGCGGTCTGCTCGGAGACGCCCGCGTCCTCGCCGGATCCGGCGAAGTACGAGGTGCCGAACCAGGTACCGCCGACGAGGAGCGCGGCGACCGCGGCGAGCGGGACGGGACGGACACGGAGGGCCCGCTTCGGGGCGTGCGGGAGGTTTGCGGTGTCCGGCTCTCCCGCGCCGCCGGACGCGCTCACCGTCCCGGGCGGCGGCCCGGCGGACGGCTCGGCATCCGCGTCCGGACCCGGGTGCGACCCCCGCTCCGGCCCCGGCTTCGGGGGCTTCGCCTCCAGCCGTACGGTCCCCACGTCGTGCCCGAACTCCTCCAGGTCCTCAGCGTCCTGAGCCTCCGTCATCCGTTCCTCGACCCGCGGCACCGGCCACCCCTCCGCCACCGCCTCCAGCACCGCCCCGATCTCCTCCGGGCCCGGCCGCTGCCCGGAGTCCTTCACCAGGAGCCGGGCGATCAACGGGCCCAGCGGGCCGGCCCGGCGCGGCTCGGGCGGATCGGCGGTGATGACGGCGGCCAGCGTCGACTCCACCGCCGTACGCCTGAAGGGGGACGCGCCCTCGACGGCCGCGTACAGCAGCACGCCCAGGGACCACAGGTCGGAGGACGGCCCGGCGCCACGCCCCGACATGCGCTCCGGCGCGACGAACTCCAGTGAGCCGACGAACTCCCCGCTGACGGTGAGGGATTCCTCGCCCTGGACATGGGCGATACCGAAGTCGGTGAGGACGACCCGGCCCCGGGGACCGAGCAGGACGTTCGCGGGCTTCACGTCCCGGTGGACGATCCCGACGGAGTGCGCGGCACGCAGCGCGCCGAGGACGGCGAGGCCGATCCGGGCGGCCTCGACGGCGTCGACCGGGCCGCGCCGGAGCACCTCGTGCAGGGACTCCCCGCGCACCAACTCCATGACGATCCAGGGCAGTCCGTCCTCGTCGACCACGACGTCGAGAATGGAGACGGCGGACGGATGGTCGACGCGGGCGGCGGCGCGGGCCTCGCGGTAGAGGCGGTGGGCGGCCCGCTGGTGCTGCTCGTCCTCCGGGTCGCCGGGCAGCCGCGGCTGCTTCACGGCGACGTCCCGGTCCACGAGTTCGTCGTGCGCCTCCCACACGGTACCCATGCCGCCGGAGCCGATGCGCCGGGTCAGCCGGTAGCGCCCGCCAAGTACCCGGCCCCCGCGCGTCTGTTCGCCGCCTGCACTCATGCCCCATGAGTACCGTGCGCGGCGGCGACTTGTCGACGCGGGTCCGGGTCACGGTGTCCAGGGCGCGAAGACGAGGGCCTCGCCACGGCGTCGTACCTCCGCGATCCCCGAGCCGCCGAAGTGCGCCGGGATCACCAACTCGCCCTGATCCGCCGCTCGTTCGAGCACCCGGCGACGACTGGCGGCGGCGCCCTCGGGGTCCAGGCAGAGGCGGCTGCTGCACTCGGGGTGCGGGATCTGGACGGGGTTGTGCAGCAGGTCACCGACGAACGCGGCCCGTTCACCGCGGGAGGTGACCCGCAGGACGGACGAGCCCGGGGTGTGGCCGGGCGCGGACTCCAGGGTCAGATGTTCGTCGACGCGGTACTCACCGTCCCAGAGCACGGCCTGCCCGGCCTGGTGGACCGGCGCGATGCTGTCCTCGTACATCAGCCGGTCGTCGGGGCGCACCGGTCCGCCGTACGCGCCCTCGGGCCCGAAGTGGCGGTCGTCGGCGGCGGGAAGCAGGTAGGTGGCGTTGGGGAAGGTGGGCGTCCACGTGCCGTCCACGTCATGGGTGTTCCAACCGACGTGGTCGCCGTGGATGTGGGTGTTGACGACGAGGTCGACGTCCTCGGGCCGCACCCCGGCCTGCTCCAGGCGCTTCGGCAGTCCGACACCGTGCCGCTGGTGGAAGAGCGGGTTGCTCGGCCGCTCCCGGCCGTGCCCGATCCCCGTGTCCACCAGCACGGTCCGTCCGCCGCTGCGCAGCACCCAGGTCTGCACCGCCGCCACGGCCCGGTCGCTCTCGGGCTCCCAGTGGTCCGGGACCAGCACCTCCCGGTTCTCCCGCCACACCTCGGGCCCCACGCCGGGGATCAGCTCCCGGACCGGCGCGAAGGGCGCCTCCCACTCGACGACCCGGACGACCTCGACGTCCCCGATCATGAAACGCTGTGCGCTGTCTTCACTCATGTCCTCGACGGTAGGCGGCCTGAATGAGCATTCCAATGCCTGACCAACTCTGACGAATACGCGTACGACTCACTCACGATCCGATCGGCATACACTCGATCCATGGACGTGGTGAGCGACGCGATCTCCGCCGTGCGGATCGGGCAGCCCTCCTCGAACCGGCTGCGGGTGGGCGGCAGCTGGTGCACGCGCCTCGCGCCGTACGAGGGAGCGGGGTTCCATGTGGTCCTCGCGGGCGGTTGCTGGCTGCGGCCCGACGGAGACGGCGAGCCGGTGACCCTGGGCACCGGGGACGTCGTCCTGCTGCCGCGCGGGGCCGGGCATGTGCTGGCGGACTCCCCGGGGGACACGGCGGGGGCGGTGCCCTTCGAGGAGATGCGGACGCCGCCGCACGGGCCGGACGGACGTGAGGTGGAGCTGCTGTGCGGGAAGTACCGCCTGGACCACAGCCGGGTGCACCCTCTGCTGGCGGAGCTGCCCGACGTCGTGCATCTGCCCAACCGGGTCGGCGCGCACCCCGAACTCCGTTCCGCCGTCGACCTGTTGGCCCGTGAGCTGGACGAGCGGCGCCCGGGAGCCTGTCTCGCCCTGCCGAGCCTGCTCGACCTGCTGCTGGTCTACATGGTCCGGGCGTGGATGACCGAGGCCTCGACGGGGGTGTGGCCGGCGGTGCTGAGCGACCCGGTCACCACCGCGGCCCTGCGCGCCCTGCACTCCGATCCGGCGGCCCCCTGGACCAACGACCGGCTGGCGGCGGAGGCGGGCGTGTCCCGGGCGACGCTGGCCCGCCGCTTCACGGCGCTCGTGGGGCGTCCTCCGATGGCGTACCTGACCTGGTGGCGGCTGACCCTGGCGGCGACCCGGCTGCGGGACACCGACGCCCCCCTGGCGGCGGTGGCGCGGGAGAGCGGGTACGGCACGCCGTACGCCCTCTCGCACGCCTTCAGCCGGGAGTTCGGCGTGACCCCGGGGCGGTTCCGGGCCGCCCGGTCCTAGGGCCTGTCCGGCAGACGGGAATGGTCGGACAGGCCCTGGGGACGGCGGGTCAGCCCCCGGGCCGTGCCACGAACGTGTCCACCGCCACGTCGAAGTACTCCTTGGCCTCCCGCACCTTGCCGACCGGCGCCGACACCCAGACGTCGTACATCCGCCCGCCCTCGTCCCAGCACAGGTCGTAGGTGTGCCGGGCGCCCTCCGCCGTGCTGAAGCCGTTCCAGGTGAACTGCCAGAGGGCGGCGGGGTGTCCGTCGTGCTCGGTCGACGTGACCTGCCCGTCGTGGTAACCGGGGTTGGTGTCGGGCCCCTTGGCCGCCGAGCGCTTCATCACCGCGAGCGGACCGTCCGCATCCGGGTCGGCGACCTTGATGCCGAGACGGAAGGTCTCCCCCGGCGACAGGTAGAAGACCCGCTCCCCCTGCGGCGAACGCGTGAAGCCCTCCGGCACGGCGAGCGAGAAGCCGCCCGGATCGTCGGCGACGCGGTAGCCGGAGGGGGCGGAGGGACGGGTCGCGGCGGAACTGGGGCTGGAACGGGCCGTGGGACTGGAACTTGAACTTGAACTGGGACTGCGACTCGCGCCGGCGCCGCTCGACCTACTCGGTGATGGCGAGGGCGAGGCGCTCACCGACGTCCTCGGCCCCGAACCGGTGGGTGTACGTCCCGCTTCGTCGTCCCGGTTCATCAGCAGCGCGGCCGCCGACACCCCCGCCCCCGCCATCGCGGCGACCAGCAGCGCGGCCACCAGCACGCCCCGGGTGGAACGCCGGGTCTCCACCGTGGGCGGCGACGGGGG
>NZ_WVUG01000347.1 GCF_017614965.1 Streptomyces griseorubiginosus
TGGCGCCCCTGTACGCGCCCACCCCCAACTCCTACAAACGCTACCGGCCGTATTCCTTCGCCCCCACCCGCTACAACTGGGGCCACGACCACCGCGGCTGCGCCATCCGCATCAGCGGCCACGGCCCAGGCACCCACCTCGAGGTACGACTGGCTGGCGCCGACGCCAACGCCTACCTCGCCCTCGCCGCCTACACCGCCGCCATCACCCACGGCATCCAAGAACGCCTGACGCCCCGGCCGGCCTGCGACGGCGACGCCTACCAAGACCAGGGCTCCATCCCCCTGTATCGAGATCTCGCCGAAGCCCTCGCATACTTCGCCAACAGCACCATCGCTCACCTCCTGCTCGGCAAAGACGTGGTGCGGCACTACTCCCAAGCGGCACGCGCCGAACTCGACTGGCACCGCAGGCACGTCACCGACCTCGAACGGCAACGCGGCATCCGCTGAGACACCCTGTCCCTCTTGCCGCCAAGCCCGAACTCCCCGCTCAGCGGCAAGAGGTCCAACTCCTTGAGTCCCCCGGTCGGACGGTGGTCGGGGGACTCAAGGGCCGAGCCTTCTCCGGCGGCCCGGATGCCCTACCCCCTGGCCGTCGGACCTGGGCCACCCCCGGCGCGGGGAGCGTCACGATTCGTCGCTCACCCCACGGTGACGTCACCGCCTGCGCCCGGGCTCTCACCTCAGCAGCTCGCTCTCATGTGAAGGGAAGACGACGTGCACCAGCTCGTTGCGACACCGTTCGGGGGGCGGCGCCTCGTCCTGCGCCCAGGCAGCGCCAAGGCCATCCACCTCCCCCACACCACATTCGATGAGTTGTGCACGCTGGCGGCGGCGTCAAGCGTCGTTCCCGGCTGGCTCGTCGATGCCGCACACGCTCAGTGGCAGATGGAACTGGGCGGCCGTCTCATCGACGAGGTGGTCCTGATACGGCAGGCCGGACCATACGCGTTCAGTCGGGCGACGTGGGAGATCAATCTCGGCTGCGACTACGACTGCGTGATGTGCTACCTCCGCGAGAAGAAGTTCGAGGGCCTCGATATGGAGGGCAAGCGTCGGCTACTGGCCCTCATGCGGGACGCCGGAGTGATCTGGCTGCAGATCACCGGCGGGGAGCCGCTCATCGACCCCGACTTCCCCGAGGCCTACCGACTCGCGCACCAACTGGGCATGCAGGTAGAGGTCTTGTCCAACGGATCCAGGCTCCGCAAGCCGCACATCCTCAACCTGCTGCGCACCTACCCGCCCACCAAACTGACCTTGAGTGTGTACGGCGCGACGGCCGACACGTACGACATGGTGACCCGCAGCCGTGGAGGCTTCGACCGTTTCCGCGAGGGCCTGGACATGGCCCGCGACGCCGGACTGAACATCGAGCTGAGCCTGATCATCGTGCAGGACAACGCGCACGAGGTCGACGCGATGCGGGCGTGGGCGGGTCAGCTTGGCGTGCGCTACAAGGAGTACGCGAACATTTCGCCGACAATCCACGGCACCGCCGAGCCTCTGCCGCAGCAGTCGCCCGAGTACCTCACCCATCGGCAGCCGTTCACCGGCTGCCCCGCCGGCGTGACGTTCTTCCACTCTGATCCGTTCGGGCGGGCCTCGATCTGCAAGGTCGGCCGCGAACCGAACATCGACCTGATCGCCGAAGGCGTGGAAGGTCTGGCCCGACTCGGCGAGATCGCCGAGTCCCTCATGCTTCGCACCGGAGGATGCAGCGGCTGCACCCTGTCCGGCACGTGCCGGGTGTGCAGGCCGATGGCGAAGGTCTTCCAGGAGGCGAAGGCACCACTTTCACACTACTGCCAACACGGAAAGAGGTAGCCACATGACTGCTGTCATGGTCGAGATCACGCCCAAACCGGAAGCCGCCACCCTGGACCCGGACGCGATCATCCTGGTCAGCGACGTCGAAACGCTGACCGAGGACACCCTCCCCGGCTGCGGCGACGACAACCCCTACAACTGAACCACTCGCTGGGGCCGCCCCACGCGGCCCCAGCGCTGTTCCCCCCTCCCGGAGGAGACCGAAATGCCCACCCAGCGCCTGACCGAACTCCCTAACACCGTGCTGCGGCTGATCGAGAAGGTCAGCGGCCGCGTGGTCGACGTCGCCCCCATCAACGCCGGCCTGAACAGCACCATCGCCGCCCGAGTGCACACCGTCGACCGCACCCTGTTCCTCAAGGGCCTGCCGCTCGATCACCCCCGCGTGTGGACCCAGAAACGAGAAGCCCAGATCGCCCCCTACGTCCGCAGCATCGCGCCCCCACTGCTGTGGCATATCGAAGACGAAGGCTGGAGTCTGCTCGGCTTTGAGTACGTCGAAGGCGGACACGCCGACTTCACCCCCAACTCACCAGACCTGCCCGCCGTCATGGCATCCATGATCCGGCTAACCGAGGTGCCGCCGCCGGCGGCACTCGAGCTCAAAGACATGCCGCACCGGCTGCGGGTATACGTGGACGACCCCGCGGACCTGTCATGGTTCGCCGGCAGCAGCCTCCTCCACACCGAATGGAACCCGCACAACCTCCTCATCTCACACGGCAACGCCCTGCTCGTGGACTGGGGATGGGCCTCCTGTGGCGCCGCCTGGATCGACCCGGCGCTGTGGCTGCTGTGGCTCATCGCCCACGGCCACACCCCCGACCAGGCAGAAAACGCCGCCGCCGCTCACCCCGCCTGGCCTCAGGCCCCGCGCGCAGGCCTTGACGCCCTGGCCCGCGTCCAACACCGCCTCTGGAATGCGATCGCAGCCGAAAGCACAGACGACTGGGCGAAACCCATGCAGCACGCAGCCCACACCTGGGCCACACACCGAGGGAACGACCCCCTGAACTGATGAGGTGTTGACCTTCGGCTTCCACTCTTCACGTGAGCTACCAGGTGAACGCCGGCATCGAGGGCGAGTTCGTGCTGCACACGAACGGACGTCCGGCCGGACTCCCGCGTGGAAGCACAACCCCGACCACCTGCTGCAGCACCCACCCGCCGCCAGCGCGCTCTTCCGCCACACGCCGTTGCCCGGCTGCGCCGGCACCTGGCACCGCTGTATGCGCCCACCCCCAACAGGTACAAACGCGTCCAGTCGCGCTCCTGCAGCCGCCACCCGCTCAAGGTCAGCGATGCGAGCGGGTGACCCAGTACGCACCTGAACCCCTTCTTCGTCCGATCTATCACTATTTCTGAAGGATTCACGTGATGCAGATATCCCCTCCAAGGGAGCGGTCCCTGGGGAAGAAGCAGGCAAACCTGCTCGCGGCCATCATGCGAGGGGTGCCCATCCTGGGATGCGGCAAGGAGCGCCACGTCCTGACGGACCTTGATGTCCGCAGCGCGCTGGACACCCTTGCGCCCGGCGACGACGCGCAGCAGACCGGAGAGCTGAACCGGGCGCGTCCGCGGCTGCTGAACGCGATCATCGGGCCCGAGGCCAGACGCACCGGCTACATCTCGGGCCTGCCCCGCCACGGCGTCGAGCCGCTGTTGCGGACGGTCAGCGAGACGGTCAGGGGCCCGCTGGTCCTGCGGGTCGTGTACGGCGCCAGCACCGAAGTCCCGCTTCGGGCACTGAGCTACGTCCTGCCGGCCGTCCGCATGGCGGCCCGGCTGACCGCAGCCGGCCAGCGCGCCCCCTACCTGAAGATCGTGCTGGCCGGCCCGCTCGGCAGCCGCGTCAACGCCCTGCCCGGGCCCGTCACAGCCACGGAGACCAAGCTGCTCGCCCACTGCCTCAACCGGCTCCTGTCGGCGCTGGCTCCGGGGTGTTACGGGCTCTACCGCACCCGGCCGTCCGCCGAAATCCTCGGCGCGCTGGACGACCTGGTGCACACTCTCACCCCGGCCCGGAGGGCGGCAGTCCTCGACCGGCTCGGCGGCAAGGGCGGCGCCACCACCGACGAGCAGACCCTGCAGTATGCCGCCGCCCACGTCCTCCTCCACGACCGAACCAACGACGTCCCCCTCGACCTGGACCTCGGCACGCCCGCGCCACAGCACGCTCCGGTCATCGACCTCGGCAGCCTCCAGGAACGCCACTTCCACCACGTACGACGGCTGTTCGCAACCAGCGGCGCGGACGACACCAGCCCCACTGCACTGGTACTGACCCGGCACTCGGTACCGCCCTACACCATGGCCAGAGGCGGCGACCTCGGACTGCGCGCATTCCTCGACGGAACAAGCCCGCAAGGGGGGCCACTGGCCCCCGCCGCCCGTCACGACCTGCGGCTGCTACAGACCCACTTCCCCTCCGAGGAACTGCACGACCTCCTCACCGTGCGGCGCGAGGCGCTGCAATGACCAACACGCCCGCGTCGATGACCGAACAGGGACCGGACAGAGGGGCGGCAGGGTGCCGCGAAAGCGGTCCTGCGGCCGGCCCGTCGGTTGTTGTGCGTCTCATCTTTGGCGATCATGGAGGCCGACGACGAGCTGTGGCAGCAGTACGACACTCTGGCCCGCCGCGCCTACGGGCAGCCGGTCGAGGACATCATGCGTCTGGGGCGCGCATGCGGGCCGACCGGTCGCCATGCGCGACGGTCAGGTCGTCGCCGCCGCACTGGGCCTGCTGGTCCCGCAATACCTCGGTCGCCAGCCGGGGCCCGGCGCCAGCACCGCGTGCAGATGCATTGCACCGGAAGAACGCGGCGCCCGGCTCGCAACCCATCTGATGGGTGAGCGGTTGCGCCCCCCTGCAGGCGGGGGGCCGTCGTGGCCACGCTGTGGACCGCCTCCACCGGCTACGTCCGCCGCCTGGGCTGGCAGACCCCCCAGTCCAGGTGTACTCGCGCACGGTCCCCACCAAGCCCAAGCGGTGCTTCACCGCGTCCAGGTTCGAGACGGCCTCGGTGACGCCGGGAGCAATCACAGGGCGCCGGAGGCCACTGCGCGGTCGCGCAGGGCCCGCAGGCTGATGCGGACCCCCGCCTCGTCTTCGATGTGCCATTCGTTCATGCCCTGGCAGGTCTTGGTGCCGCGGGCGACAGCGCCGGCTTCGTCGACCCGGCCGTAGGGGGTGCCTCCGGTCGCAGCGAGGATGATCCCGCCGTCTTCGTCGATGGTGGCCCAGTGATCCGTGGAGCGGTAGGTGAGCACGATCCGTGTGCCGGCGGTGAGGACGTGGGCCGCGATCATTCGGGCGACATCCGTGCGGCGGCGCCCCGCGGCCGGCCTGCGCTGGGCGGTGGCCGCGCGAGTCTGCGCTGGCGGCTCGTCGCTGCCGTCTGGCTCGCCGGGCGCGGTGACGGGCAGGCCGAGACGCTCGGGGTTGAAGATGTGTTCGAACAGACTCAGATACAGCTCCTGGCGGGTCTGGACGACGGAGGTCATCGTCTCCCGGGGGCCGAACGGCCTGAGGACCTTGTCGAGCTTGTGGGTCTTGATGAACTCGCGCAGCAGTGGGTTTCGTTGGTCATAGCCGGGGGCGATGATGCCGAGCAGGATGTTGCTGCGCGCGTAGTAGACGGCCTTGTCGGGCAGGGGCAGGTCGTTGATGGATGAGTTCTCGCGGCCCATGAGCAGGCCCAGGCCGCCCAGTTGGTTGCGGCGGCTGCGGAAGACGACGGGATCGGGGATTTCCTCCTTCACGCGGTGGTGGTGGTTGGCCCACAGGTGCTCGATGTGGAACCGGTCGCGGTCGAGGTAGGCCAGCACGTCGTGGGGACGCTGGCAGGCCTCTTCGACGTAGGCGGTGGCCCGGGCGAGCAGGTAGCGGATCTGGTGGGCGTTGTTGCCGCGCAGTCCGAGCGTGACCGCATCACGGATCGAGCCGGCGTCCTGGGTGACGAGGTCGCCGAGCGCGGCGGCGACCTCGGCCACGGTGCGGCACCTGCGCAGGACGGGGACGAGGGTGTCGTGGGTGAGGGTGTCGGCGTCGGCCGACTGCACGGGCAGGTCCTGCAGGACCCTCAACGCGTACCAGCGGTCCATGTAGTCAGCGACGAGGCGGCCTTTGTCCTTGGCGTCGGAGGGACGGTCGTCGGGGTCGATGGCGGCGAGGATGGCGACGGCCTGGCAGCTCAGGCCGTTGCGTTCGTTGAACAGCACCGTCTCCAGGCGGTCGGCGCCTGTCTTGAGCGCGCGGCCGGCGGCGAGGAAGGGCCTAAACAGTCTGGCCGACTTCAGCAGGTCCTGCACGAAGTGCAGGAAGTTGTCGGGGCGTTCAGGAACCAGGTGCAGGTGGGCGGCGTTCTGGCGGACCCATACGTTGAGGTTGCTGTCGATCTGCCGGCGGTCCTCGTCCTGGCCCTCGCGGGCGCAGCGGGCCAGCAGGAAAGCCTTGATGAAGCGGGATGCGGCTGTGGAATCCTCCCGGTCGGTGGCCAGTTCCCTCAGCATCTCCTGCCATTGGGTGTTCAGCCGGTCCTCATTCGCTCCGACGTGGGACAGCAGGTGGCTCTTGAGGAGGTCCACGGCGGTCAGGCGGGCACCGCGGTCGTTCATCGTCTCGAACATCCGGTAGCCATGGTCAGCACTGGCCGCGCGGATCCCGACCAGGACCACCCGGTCCAGCAGCCACTCGGTGAACCGGGTCAGGTTTTCCGCATCGAGCTCCTCCGCGAGCTGGGATTCGACCTGCCGGCTGCGCGCCCACAGATTGCGCCGCGAGAGCGAATCCCCCACGCCGGTTTCGTAGGTGCGGGCATCGGCGACCGCGCGCAGGACGGGTTCGTGATCGGTGATGCCGAGCGAGAAGTGCTCTCCGTCCGTCGTGATCACCCGGTTGAGCCGGTCGACGGCCCGGGTGTCTGCGCGCTCCTGCGCAGCAAGCCGAAGCTGCAGGAAGAGCAGGTGCAGCGTGACGAACCGCTGCTGCCCGTCGACGAGGTAGCGCCGGTTCCTGGAGGGCTCGTAGTAGACGAACGGCCCCAGGAAGTACTGCGGCGCGGTGTGCGGCCGGCGCAGAAAGGACGGGTTGGCGGACCAGTTCCGAAACGATCCGCACAGATCCCGCAGCAGCGTGCGGACTTCGTCCTCGCCCCACGTGTATTCACGCTGGTAGTAGTCGATCTCATAGGTCACGTCACGGAACAGTTCCTTCAGGCTGAAGCCCTGGGACCTGATCTCGTCCGAACCCATGACACCACTCCCCACCTGCCCGGTCGTCTGCCCATGTTCCCAACTCCGCCAGGGTGCGTACAGACAGCCTGCACGCGCAGAGGCCACGAGAGGAAAACGCGGTCCGTTGTTCGAGGGCTTCGCCGTCAGCCGGGCGCCCTGGAGCAGGCTTCTCTTTGCCGGGGCAGGCCCGTCCGCCACACGCGAAACGGCCGAAAGGTGCAGCGTCAGTTCACGGAAGGACGGAGCGGGATGTCCGGGTCATCGCGAAAGGAGGGTGCAGGTGCGTGGCACGACGGGACATCAAGAAGATCATCGGTGAGGTCGGCGAGAGCCGCCGGATGCTCGCCGAACCCACACCGAGATCACGACGCAGGCCCAGGTGCAGGAGAGCCGGCACGGCAAGGTCCTGGAACACGTCCCCTACAGCACGACCGGCGTGCGGGAGGAGAACCGCGAACTGCGCCACCGGCAGGAACGCATGCTCAACGACCTCGGCCAAGTCCGCACCGCCGTCGACAACCTGCACCGCGAGATCGCCCAGGCCTGGGCCCACACCCTGAGCCTGCCCCACATCCCCAGCCCTGCCGGACCGGCCGAGGACGCTCCCCCGGCCCGGCAGGCACCGGCCCTGGAAGCCGGGGCCGGCCTCGACGAGCGGAAGGACGACACACCCGTGCCCGACCAGCACGCGCCGGATGCCGCCGACACCCCGCCCACCGACACCGACGAGCCCCTCTTCCTCACTCCGCCCGAACCGACAGACCGGGCCACGCCGACGGACGGGCAGGCCACGCAGCGAGCACGGGATGACCCCGCCGGTGCTTCGCACGCGCCCGCCGCTCACGCCGAAGTGGCGGGCGCCGCAGGTGCCTTGCCGAGCGCAACACGACGATCCCGACCAAGCGCTACGAGGTATTCACCACCGCCGAGGACAACCAGACGTCCGTGCAGATCCCGGTCTACCAGGGCGAGCGCGACATCACGGCATACAACAAGAAACTCGGGATGTTGGAACTGACCGGGTTGCCGCCGGCACCCCGCGGCGTCCCGCAGATCGAGGTCACCTTCGACATCGACTACGCAGGCCGCATCCACGTCACAGCCACAGACCTCGCCACCGAAAACATCCACGCGACTCTGGACAGCGGCGACGCTGCCCGGCACACCGCCGCCGCCCGCGACACCACCAGGCTTCTCGTGCACCGACCCCCACCACCCCCTCCCACCACAGACACGTGGACCCCCGGCCAGCAAAAGTGACCTCACACGCCGTTGACCCCACGAGCTGCTGTTCCCTAGATGCCGGGCATAGTCACCCCGTCGAGGCCCATCGGGGTCCTGCAGGGTGGCCCTGCCGCCCGACCTTGCGTCAGGATGACGTGTCGAGCTGAGCACACGGCGGTGTGCTGCCGATTCCCTGGCAACATATGCACATATGTTGATTTGCGCATACATTCCTTCATATCTTTGGAAAGCCTTGGTCCACATCCTGGAACCTATTCGCGGTTTCAAGGCTCACCTTGCCGTGCCGCAAAGCGGCGATCAGGACAAGTGATCACATAAAGCGCGAGGGCGGGATCGCTGAATTTTCCATCTATTTATTTTTCCTTGAGCCAGACTGAACGTGCATGGTGCGTGGCCTGATTGTGCCGTGTCGCCTTCTGTGAAGATCACCTCGTTTTCTGGCGCCCCCGTCTCACGGTGGGTGTAAGACGTTGTTGTCTTTCCGGGCTTGAGGGCTGCGTTTCCGCTGTTCGGGCATAGGGTCGACGATCCCGTGGGAGTTGTGGCCTGTCGTGCTGTCGCTGCTTGGGAGGTCGTGGATGCCGTCGGTGGT
>NZ_WVUG01000348.1 GCF_017614965.1 Streptomyces griseorubiginosus
CGCCCTGGCTGGGGCACCTCCACCCCGAGACCCTGCCCCGTGACGAGGACGGCCGTGTCGAGTGGTGGGGCGGACGGCAGCACTTCTCGCACTCCAGTGCCGTCTACCGCCGCTACGCCGCCGCCATCACCGAGGACCTCGCCGCCCGCTACGGCGGCCACCCCGCCCTCACCATGTGGCACATCAACAACGAGTACTGCACCTACGACTGGGGCGACGAGGCCGCCGCCCGCTTCCGTGACTGGCTGCGGACGAGGTACGGCACCATCGACGCCCTCAACTCCGCCTGGGGAACCGCCTTCTGGAGCCAGCGATACGGGTCGTGGGAGGAGGTGCTGCCGCCGCGTCACGCCCACTATCTGAAGAACCCCGGCCAGGTGCTGGACTTCAGGCGGTTCACCTCCGACATGCTCCTGGAGTGCTACGTCGCCGAGCGGGACATCGTCCGCCGGCACTCCCCGGCCCACATCCCGGTCACCACCAACTTCATGCCGCTGTGGGTCGGACAGGACGCCTGGCGGTGGGCCGCGGAGGAGGACGTCGTCTCCGTCGACCTGTATCCCGACCCGCGTGACCCGTTCGGCGCCCAGCACGGCGCCCTCGTACAGGACATGACCCGCTCCCAGGCCCGGGGTCCCTGGATGCTGATGGAGCAGGCGGCCGGGCCCGTGAACTGGCGGGGCGTCAACCACCCCAAGCCGCGCGGACTCAACCGGCTGTGGTCCCTCCAGGCCGTCGCCCGCGGCGCCGACGCCGTCTGCTACTTCCAGTGGCGGCAGTCACGCCAGGGCGCGGAGAAGTTCCACTCCGGGATGGTCCCTCACGCGGGCGAGGAGGGGCGCACCTTCCAGGAGATCAAGCGGATCGGTGCCGAACTCGCGCGGCTGGGTGGCGAGGTGGCGGGCAGTCACACCGACGGCGACATCGCGATCCTTCACGACTGGCACTCCTGGTGGGCCGCCTCCCACGAGGGCCGGCTCTCCACCGAGGTCGACCACCCGCAGCTCCTCACCGCCTGGCACCGGGCGCTCTGGCAGGCCCACCTCGCCACCGACTTCGCCCACCCCGAGCACGACCTCACCCGGTACAAGCTGGTCGTCGTCCCGCAGTCGTACGCCCTCACGGACGCGGCGACCGACAACCTCCTCTCCTACGTCCGCGGCGGCGGAACCCTCGTCTGCGGTTTCCTGACCGGCGTCGCCGACCAGGACGACCGGGTGCGCCCCGGCGGCATGGACGCCCGGCTGCGCGCACTGCTCGGCATCCGCACGCTGCACGAGTGGTGGCCCCTGGACGAGGACGAGACGGTCGAGACGGACCGGTTCCGCGGGACCCTGTGGTCGGAGGAGATCGACCCCGCCGAGCACGCCTCGGTGGAGGCCGTGTACAAGGGCGGGGAACTCGACGGCCTGCCCGCCGTGCTGCGCAACGGCCGTGCCTGGTACGTCTCCACGCTCCCCGAGCCGCACGCGCTGCGTGTCCTGCTCGCCGGGATCGCGGCCGAGGCAGGGGTCCGTCCCGTCCTCGACGGTCTGCCGGACCAGGTCGAGGCGGTCCGCCGCGGGGACCTGCTCTTCCTGCTCAACCACGGGCGGGAAGCGGTGGCCGTGCAGGTGCCCGGCAGCCATCAGGACCTGCTCACGGGGGTGAAAGTCGGGGGCGATGTCACCCTCGGCAGGTACGGCGTGGTGGTGTTGCGCCCATGACCATCACGCACGGTACCTGGGAACCCCGCCCCGCAGAACGCTGGGAGGACGGCTTCCTCAGCGGCAACGGCCACCACGGCGCCCTTGTGTTCGGCGACCCGGACGACGAGCGGACCGTCGTCACCCATCACGCCCTCGTCCGCCCGAACGGCGGTGAGAAGGCCCGCCCGCCCCGGCTCGCCGCACAACTCCCGCTGCTGAAGGACCGGTTGCTCGCGGGTGAGCTGCGCGCCGCCGAGGCCTTCACCGACGGCCGGGACCTGCAGTGGGTGCAGCCCTTCCATCCCGCCTTCCAGGTACGGCTGCGCAGGGCACCCGGCGAGGAGCCGCGCCCCTACCGCCGCTCGGTCGACTTCACGACCGGTGTCGTCGAGACGGAGTGCGGTGCCCGGCGCGGCCGGGTGTTCGTGTCGCGGGCCGACGACGTGATCGTCCAGTACGCAAGCGGCGGCGACCTCGACATCGCCCTGGACCACCGCCTCCCCGGCGCGCCCCACGGGCTCGCCGTCGGGGACGGTGCCGTGCTCACCCCCGAGGGCGCCCTGCTCACACTGCGCGTCCGCTATCCCGGCAGCGAGACGGCGTACACCGGGCTCACCCTCGTCGTGGCCGAGGGCGGCCGCACGGCGCTCGCGCCGCCCGGGGTCCGGATCACCGGCGCCGGGTCGGTGCTGCTGCTGACCCGGGTCCTGCGGCACACCGGTGAACTGGACACCACCCCGCACGCCCGCGCCCTGCGCGACACGCTGCCGGACGCCGAGGACCCGTACACCGCCCTCCTGGACCGTCACACCGTCCTGCACCGCACCGCCTACGAGCGCGTGACCCTCGAGCTCGGCGCCGATTCGGCCCAACGCGCGCTGCCGGGGTCGGAGTTGCTGACCCTCACCGACAGCCCCGCCCTGCTGGAACGTCTCTTCGCCGCCGGCCGCTACCACCTGCTCTCCGCGAGCGGCCTCAACCCGCCCCGGCTGACCGGGCTGTGGACCGGCGACTGGGACACCGGCTGGTCCGGCGCCTTCACCAACGACGCCAACCTCAACCTCCAGACCGCCTCGGCGGCGGCCGCCGCGCTGCCGGAAGTGACGCGGGCCCACGCCTCGCTGATCCACCGTCAGCTCGCCGACTGGGCGGTCAACGCCCGTACGGTCTTCGGCGCCCGGGGTGTGGTCGCCCCCGCCCACACCGACGGCGAGTCGGGGCTGTCGTACCACTTCAGCCGTGAGTACCCGCTGCATCTGTGGACGGCCGGCGCCGACTGGCTGCTCAAGCCGCTCGTCGACCACGACGAGACCGAGGGCTCCCGCGACCCGCGCACCGCCCACGCCCTCGGCCAGGTCGCCCTGTTCTACGAGGACTTCCTCGACCGCGTCGACGAGGACGGCCATCTCGTCGTGGTCCCCTCCTACTCGCCCGAGAACCGTCCCGCGAACGGGAGTTGGGGCGCCATCAACGCGGCGATGGACCTCTCGGCCGCCCGGCACGCCCTGCTCACCGCCGCCGAATACCATCCCGGCACCCCGGAGGCCGGCCGGTGGCGTGCCCTCGCCGAGCGCCTGCCCCCGCACCGGATCAACGCGGACGGCGCCCTCGCCGAATGGGCCTGGCCCGGCCTGGACGACTCCTACGACCACCGCCATCTCAGCCACCTCTACGGCGTCTGGCCGCTCGACGAGATCACCCCCTACGACACCCCGGACCTCGCGGCGGCCGCGCACCGCGCCCTCGAACTGCGCGGCGCCGAGAACGACTCAGCGCACGGCCATCTGCACCACGCCCTGATCGCCGCCCGTCTGCGCGACGGGGAACGGGTCGCCCACGCCCTCGGGCAGGTCCTGGGGGGCGACTTCTTCCACACCTCGCTGATGAGCGCGCACTACCCGAACCGGGACGTGTACAACGCGGACGCGGCGCACACCCTGCCCGCCGTGCTCGTGGAGATGCTCGTGCAGTCCACCCCGGACCGTCTGGTCCTGCTGCCCGCTCTCCCGGCAGCCTGCCCGACGGGCCAACTCCTCGGTGTCCGCACCCGGTTCGGGGCCGACCTCGACCTCACCTGGAGCCCCCACGAAGCGACCGCGGTGATCCGCCCCACCCGGAACCACCGCGTCGAACTCCGGACTTCCTCCGGCGCACGACCGCTCGACCTCGTCGCCGGAGAAGACCACGTCCTCACCCTGGGGGCGTGGTAACCCCCGCAATTTCCCCCCACCCATGGAAGGGACACCATGGCACACAGCACCCTGCGCAAGGTCACCATGGCCGTGCTGGCCCCGGCGATGGCCCTCGGCGCCACCGTCGGCCTCGCGTCCGCGCCCGCATCCGCCGCCGTCTGGAGCTCCTGCGACCAGTGGGGCAACACCACGCTGAACGGCTACACGCTCTACAACAACATCTGGGGTTCCGGCGCCGGCAGCCAGTGCATCTGGGCCAACTCCGGCACCAACTGGGGCGTCAACGCCAACCACCCCAACACCGGCGGCATCAAGTCCTACCCCAACGCCAAGAAGGTGATCAACAAGTCGATCACCTCGCTCGCCTCGCTCACCAGCGGTTACAACGTCTCGGTCCCGTCGTCCGGCGCCTACAACACGTCGTACGACATCTGGGACACCGGCTACAAGTACGAGATCATGCTCTGGGTCAACAAGACCGGTGCCGTGGGCCCGCTCGGCACCTCGCAGGGCACCGTCACGCTCGGCGGCCACACCTGGACCGTGTACAAGGGCAACAACGGCTCCAACGACGTCTTCTCCTTCGTCCGCACCTCGAACTCGACGTCCGGCACGGTCAACGTCCTGCCCATCCTGAAGTGGATCAAGGACACCAAGGGCTGGTTCGGCAACGTCACCATCGGGGATCTGCAGTTCGGCTTCGAGATCACGTCGTCCTCCGGTGGCCTGAACTTCACCGTCAACAGCGAGAGCGTCAGCAGCAGTTGACCTGAAGGTGGGCGGGCTGGGGTTTGATGAGCACATGCGCATCACCACCCCCCTGAGCACCACAGCGATCGCCGCCGCCGCGCTGCTCGCCCTGCCGGGCACCGCGACGGCGGCCCCCACGTCCTCACCGCTGCTTCCCGTGGTCTCCCTGGCCGCCGAACGCGTCGCCACCGCCGACCTGGTGGCCGCCGCCAAGTGGGGCACCGACAGCCCCATCGACGACCCGGCCCGAGAGCAGCAGGTCCTCGACACGGCTGCCGCGCAGGCCCAGCGGATCGGCGCCGACCCCGACGAGATCCGCCGCGTCTTCCGTGACCAGATCGAGGCCAACAAGATCGTCCAGCGGGCCCTCTACGCCCGCTGGACGGCCCACCCGGACCAGGCGCCGACAACCAAGCCGGACCTGAACGTCGTCCGCCAGACCATCAACCGCATCAACACCGACCTGGTCCAGGCCGTCGCCGACTCCACCCCGCAGCGCGGCACGGCACTCTGCCGCCCCGACCTCGCGGTGGCGGTCATCGAGGTCTCCTCCGCCAAGCACCCCGACCTCCTGCACACGGGGGCGCTGGTACGGTCCCTGGCGTCCGTGTGCCGTAACTGACCTGCGGGGATCCGGTCACGCCGGTCTCAGGGGCGCGGCGGCTCATCCGCAGCGATCGGAAGCCGCGCCCCGTCCCGCAGGAACAGCGGGACACGGTCGAGCGGCGCGTCGACTGTCACCGGCGAACCGCCCTCGTACACCTCGCCCGTCCACGCGTCCGTCCACGTCGATCCTGCCGGCAGATACGCGCCGCGGGTGGTCGCGCCCGCCTCCAGCACAGGGGCCACCAGCAGGTCCCGGCCGAACAGATAGGCGTCGTCTACCGACCAGGCCGCCGGATCCTCCGGAAACTCCAGGAACAGGGGCCGCATCACCGGCAGTCCCTCCTCGTGCGCCTCCCGCATGACCTCCAGCACGTACGGCCTCAGACGCTCACGCAGACGCAGATACCGCTCCAGGATCGCGCCCGCTTCCTCACCGTACGACCAGACCTCGTTCGGACCGCCGGTCATCTCCGGGCCGAGCGGCATCGCCGGGTCACGGAAGCCGTGCAGCCGCATCAGCGGGGACAACGCCCCGAACTGGAACCACCGCACCATGACCTCGCGGTACGCCGGGTCGTCCGGATCGCCGCCGTGGAAGCCGCCGATGTCCGTGTTCCACCAGGGGATGCCGGACAGCGCGGTGTTCAGCCCCGCCGCGATCTGCCGCCGCAGCGTCGGGAAGTCCGTGCCGATGTCACCCGACCACAGGGCCGCGCCGTAGCGCTGACTGCCCGCCCACGCCGAGCGGTTGAGGGTCACGACCTCCTCGCCCTCGGCCCGCAGCCCCTCGTAGAAGGTCCGGGAGTTCTCGGCCGGATAGATGTTGCCGACCTCCAGCCCCGGACCCGCCCAGTACCGCAGGTTCTCCTGGAAACCCGGCTTCAGCTCGGGCTCACAGGCGTCCAGCCAGAACGCCGTGATGCCGTACGGCAGCAGGTAGTTGTCCCGCACCCTCGACCACACGAACTCCCGCGCCTCAGGGTTCGTCGCGTCGTAGAAGGCCACCTGGACCGTCGACGCGACCCCCTTGTCCGGCCAGTCGGCGTGCGCCATCGGCCCGTACTGCGTGCCGATGAAGTAGCCGCGCTGCTCCATCACCGGATGGTTCTCGCTGAGCGGCGACACCGACGGCCACACGCTGACCACCAACTTGATGCCCAGCTCGTCCAGTTCACGGACCATCGCCGCCGGGTCCGGCCACTCGGCCGGGTCGAACCTCCACTCGCCGAGGTGCGTCCAGTGGAAGAAGTCGCACACGATCGCGGAGATCGGCAGCCCGCGACGCCTGTACTCCCGCGCCACCCGCAGGAGTTCCTCCTGCGTCCGGTAGCGCAGCTTGCACTGCCAGAAGCCCGCCGCCCACTCCGGCAGCATCGGCGTCCGGCCCGTCACCGCGCTGTAGCGGCGCTGACCGTCGGCCGGACTCCCCACGGTGATCCAGTAGTCGATCTGCCGGGCCGAGTCGGCCACCCACCGGGTGCCGTTCCCGGCCAGCTCCACCCGCCCGATCGCCGGGTTGTTCCACAGGAAGGTGTAGCCGCGGCTGGAGCACAGCACCGGAATGCCGACCTCGGCATTGCGCTGCACCAGGTCCACGACCAGCCCCTTCTGGTCGAAGCGGCCGTGCTGGTGCTGGCCGAGCCCGTACAGCCGCTCGTCGTCGTAGGCGGCGAAGCGCTGCTCGAGACGGTGGTGGCCGTTGCCCACGGCCGTGTACAGCCGCGACCCCGGCCACCAGAAATGGGCGCGCTCCTCGGCCAGCACCTCGCCGCCGTCCTCGGTGCGCAGGAAACGGAGCAGGCCCTCGGCGCTCACCTCGACGGTCAGCGCGCCGACGGTCAACCGCCCCTCGCCGTCCCCGATCTTGACGCTGCTCTCGGTGGCCGGCGCCGCGTCGAGCAGCGCACCCGGCAGCCCCTCCAGGACCGGTCCGCCGAGCCGGGCACGCACCCGGACCGCGTCCGGCCCCCACGGCTCGACGCGCAGGGTCTCCTGGCGACCGCTCCACTCCAGCGCGCCGTCCCGCTCACGGAAGGTGCCGACGGTGGGCGACGACTGCGCGAGGCTGACCTGATGCCGCTGATCGGCGGGCTGGTTCACGAAGGGTGCTCCCGGAAGTTCGTGCGGGTGCCGGCGGGCACCCGGAAGCGGGGTCAGGAAGTACGGCCGGAAGGAGCCGGGCCCGTACTCGCCCGGACCGTCAACTCGGGTGCGATCAGCACCACTTCGTCCGTCCCCCGGCCGTCGAGCTTGGCGACCAGGTGCTCCACGGCGTACCGGCCCATCTCCTGCGCGGGGATGGCCACGGACGTCAGCCGCACCGAGGCCTGGACGGCGACCTGTTCCGGACAGACCGCCACCACGGACACGTCCTCGGGAACGGCACGGCCCCGCTGACGCAGTAGGGCGAGCAGGGGCTCCACCGCCGACTCGTTCTGCACGACGAACCCGGTGGTGCCCGGGCGCTCGTCCAGGATGCGGGCGAGCGTCACGGCCATCGCGTCGTACCCGCCCTCGCACGGCCGGTGCAGCAGCCGTACCCCCAGCTCCCGGGCGCGCGAACGCAGTCCGTCCAGTGTGCGCTCCGCGAAACCGGTGTGCCGCTCGTAGACCGCCGGGGCCTCGCCTATGACAGCGATGTCACGGTGACCGAGCATCGCCAGATGCTCCACACACAGCGCGCCCGTCGCCCGGAAGTCCAGGTCGACGCAGGTCAGACCGGTCGTCTCGGCGGGCAGCCCGATCAGCACCGACGGCTGGTCGGTGCCGCGCAGCAACGGCAGCCGCTCGTCGTCGAGTTCGACGTCCATCAGGATCATCGCGTCCGCCAGCCCGCTGCCGGTGACCCGGCGGACGGCGTCCGGGCCCTCCTCGCCGGTCAGCAGCAGCACGTCGTACCCGTGCGTGCGGGCCGTCGTGGCCACCGCGATGGCGATCTCCATCATCACCGGCACGTACATGTCGGTGCGCAGCGGGACCATCAGCGCGATGATGTTCGACCTGCTGCTGGCGAGCGCCCGGGCGCCCGCGTTCGGGTGGTAGCCGAGCAAGCGGATGCTCTGCTCGACCCGCTGCCGGGTGGTCGCGGAGATGGACCGCTTGCCGCTGAGGACATAGCTCACCGTGCTCGCCGAGACTCCGGCGTGCTGGGCGACCTCGGCGAGGGTGACCATCCAGCTCTCCAAGCGGTGTGAAGCGCTTCGACAGCGCGCATGACTGACAGGGGTGGGTGTGGGGGTGGTCCGACACTAGCTCCGCCACCCCTGGGTGTCCATAGTCTGTCGAAGCGCTTCGACAGACTTTCTCGCACCAAGACGATGAAGGTGGATGTCAGCCTAGACACCCTTCGGCCGAACGGCCGCGCGAAGGGTGGTGGGGTCGCCCGGTATCGGGTACATACGATCGGGTAGCACCCGTCGGTAACCAATACGCCCAAGATCCCCCTTCGCGACGAGGTGAGCCGCATGTCCGCCAGCCCCGCCAAGCCCACCGTCTCCGAACGTGAGGCCCGCCAGGTGGCCGAGGCGGCCCGGGAACAGGAATGGCGCAAGCCCAGCTTCGCCAAGGAACTGTTCCTCGGCCGCTTCCGCCTCGACCTGGTCCACCCCCACCCCACCCC
>NZ_WVUG01000349.1 GCF_017614965.1 Streptomyces griseorubiginosus
TCGCCGGCGATCGGAGGCCGCCGCCCCATGCTCGACGAATCGCTGCTCGACACCCCCGAGGCCCTGTCGGAGGCCGACCGCCGCGGCCTGCTGCGCGGCGCCGCCGAGGCCGGCGCCCGCGTCCGTACCGCCGCCCGGCACGCCGCCGAGGCCGGCGTCAACGACCTCAAGCCCGACGGCCGCCCCCGCGCCGTCCTCATCGCGGGCCCCGGTGCCGCCGCCACCCACGCCGCCGACCTCCTCGGCACCCTCGCCGGCCCCGGCAGCCCCGTCATCCGCCTCGCCCCGACCGGCGTCGCCCCCGCGGCCGGCGCCCTGCGCTGGGAGCTCCCCGGCTGGGCCGGCTCGGTCGACCTGCTGCTGATCGCCACCCCGGACGGCACCGAACCGGGCCTGTCCCTCCTCGCCGACGCGGCCTACCGCCGGGGCTGCACGGTCGTCGCCGTCGCCCCCGCCCGCACGCCCCTCACGGAGGCGGTGGAGGGCGCCCACGGCTTCTTCGTACCGATGGCGACGGCCCCGTACGACCAGGACGAGCCCCTCGCGGCCTCGGCCCCCGGCGTCCTGTGGGCGCTGCTGACGCCCCTGCTCGCGCTCCTGGACCGCACCGGTCTGCTCAGCGCCCCGGCGGACGCGATCGAGAAGGTCGCCGACCGTCTCGACCAGGTCGCCGAGCGCTGCGGCCCCGCCATCGCGACTTACAGCAACCCCGCGAAAACCCTCGCCGCCGAACTCGCCGACGCACTGCCGGTCGTGTGGACCGAGGGCACCTCGGCGGGCCCGGCCGGGCGCCGGTTCGCCGCCGCGCTCGCGGAGCTCTCCGGCACACCCGCCGTCGTCGCCGAACTCCCCGAGGCGCTCGCGGCGCACAGCGCCCTCCTGGCCGGCCCGCTCGCCGCCAGCGCCGACCCGGACGACTTCTTCCGCGACCGTGTGGAGGAGCCGCCCGCGCTGCACGCGCGCGTGGTGCTCCTGCGCGACCGGCCCATCGGCGGCCTCACCGCCGCCCCGGCCGCCCGTGACCTGGCCCTCAGCCACGACACGCCGATCAGCGAGCTGGAGCCGGAGGAGGGCGGCGAACTGGAGACGCTCGCCGAACTGATCGCCATCACCGATTTCGCCGCCGTTTACCTGGCGCTCGCCTCGGGGGCCTGATCTTGACGCTTGAGGGCCTGATCTTGACGCCCGCGCCCTGAAGCAGCCGTGCACGCACGCGCGTACCGATCGACCGGCAGAGAGAACCGCATGGACCGCCTGGACAACACCATCCGCCCCTACGCCTGGGGTTCCACCACCGCCATCCCCGCCCTCCTCGGCGTCGAACCGAGCGGTGAACCCCAGGCGGAGATGTGGATGGGCGCCCACCCCGGTGCCCCCTCGCGCACCGCACGCGGCACCCTGGTGGAGGTGATCGACGCGGCCCCGGAGAAGGAACTGGGCCCGGCAGCCGTCGCCAAGTTCGGCCCCCGCCTGCCGTTCCTGCTCAAGATCCTCGCCGCCGGCGCCCCCCTCTCCCTCCAGGTGCATCCCGACCTCGCGCAGGCCAAGGAGGGCTACGAGGACGAGGAGCGCCGCCAGATCCCCGTCGACGCCCCGTATCGCAACTACAAGGACGCCAACCACAAGCCCGAACTGATCTGCGCGCTCACCGAGTTCGACGGCCTGTGCGGCTTCCGTGACCCGCTCCGGGCGGCCGACCTGCTGGACAGCCTCGGTGTCGACTCCCTCAAGCCGTACGTCGACCTGCTGCACGCCCACCCCGAGGACGCCGCCCTGCGCGAGGTCCTCACAGCGATCCTCAGCGCCGACCCGGAGGAGATGCGCCACACGGTCACCGAGGCCGCGGCCGCCTGCGCCCGCCTGGGCGGCGAACACGCCCCGTACGCCGAGATCGCCCACCACTACCCGGGCGACCCCGGCGTCATCGCGGCGATGCTGCTCAACCACGTCCGTCTGCAGCCCGGCGAGGCCCTCTTCCTGGGCGCCGGCATCCCGCACGCCTACCTCAACGGCCTCGGCGTCGAGATCATGGCCAACTCCGACAACGTGCTGCGCTGCGGACTGACCCCCAAGCACGTCGACGTCCCCGAGCTCCTGCGGATCGTCCGCTTCGAGGCGAGCGACCCGGGCGTGCTGCGGCCCGAGGCCTCCCCGGACGGCGAGGAGGTCTACGAGACCCCCATCGACGAGTTCCGGCTGTCGCGGTACGTCCTGCCCGAGGGCGGTGCCACCCACGACCTCACCCGCGCCACGCCGCAGATCCTGCTGTGCACGGCCGGCTCGGTACGGGCCGGAGAGCACGAACTGGCCCCCGGCCAGTCGGTGTTCGTCCCGGCGGGCGAGCAGGCCGAGGTGTCGGGCGCGGGGACGATTTTCCGCGCCACTGTGATCGTATGACCGGGGTTGTGGATACCTGAGACGTCAGTGCCGGGCGGGACTGCAAGAATGACCCATCGGCAAAGGACGGGCAAAGGCCGACACCGGCCGGACGGACGAGGGCGAAGGGACAACGCGGACACATGAGTGCGTCAGGCGGCACCAGGGCGATCGTGGCGGCACTCGGCGCCAACCTCGCGATCGCGGCATCGAAGTTCGTCGCGTTCGCCTTCAGCGGCTCCTCCTCGATGCTCGCCGAGGGTGTCCACTCACTCGCCGACTCCGGCAACCAGTTCCTGCTGCTGATCGGCGGCAAGAAGGCCGAGCGCGAGGCGACCCCGCAACACCCCTTCGGCTACGGCCGCGAGCGGTACATCTACGCCTTCCTCGTCTCGATCGTGCTCTTCTCGGTCGGCGGCATGTTCGCCATCTACGAGGGCTACGAGAAGATCCGCCACCCGCACGAGGTGGAGCACTGGTACTGGCCGGTGGGCGTTCTCGTCTTCGCGCTGCTCGCCGAGGGCTTCTCCTTCAAGACGGCGATCAAGGAGTCGAACGAACTGCGGGGCAAGCTCTCCTGGTCGCAGTTCATCCGCCGCGCCAAGGCACCCGAGCTGCCCGTCGTCCTCCTGGAGGACTTCGGCGCGCTCATCGGTCTGGTGCTCGCCCTCGGCGGCGTCGGCCTGGCCCTGCTCACCGGCGACGGCGTCTGGGACGGCATCGGCACGGTCTGCATCGGTCTGCTGCTCGTCTCCATCGCGCTCGTCCTCGCCGCCGAGACCAAGTCCCTCCTGCTCGGCGAGGCCGCGGGCCTGGAGGAGGTCAAGAAGATCGAGGCAGCCATCGTCGACGGCGACACCGTCACCGGCATCATCCACATGCGCACCCTCCACCTCGGCCCGGAGGAACTGCTGATCGCCGCCAAGATCGCCGTCCAGCACGACGACACGGCCGCCGAGGTCGCCTCCGCCATCAACGCCGCCGAGGCCCGCATCCGCGCCGCGGTCCCCATCGCACGCGTGATCTACCTGGAACCGGACATCTACAGCGAGGCCGAGGCCGCCAAGGGCCCGGACCGCGAAGCGACACCGGGCGGCCCGGCCCCCCACCCCGCCGGTCACTGAACGGCCGTCCGTCACCCGCAACACAGCGTGATCGGCCTGATGTGTTCGATGGTGGACTGGGGACCGCCGGGGCGACCGGTGTAGCTTGGAACCGAGCCAGACGTCGCTGCTGATGGCGGTCGGGCGGTCCCACCGCGGACCGACCGAGGGAGAGAGGGCCTCCGACGGACTGCGCTGCGCGTACGCGGGCATGCCTGTGTCCTCTTTCGGGCACCCCTGTGTCCGCCGCCGCGCAGACCAGCCGTACCCAACCTCGCCCCAACCCCGAGGAGCAGCTCGCAATGACGACTGTCGAAAACCGACAGGACTTCAAGGTCGCCGACCTCTCCCTGGCCGAGTTCGGCCGCAAGGAGATCACCCTCGCCGAGCACGAGATGCCCGGCCTGATGTCCATCCGCAAGGAGTACGCCGAGGCGCAGCCCCTGGCCGGCGCCCGCATCACCGGCTCCCTGCACATGACGGTGCAGACCGCCGTCCTCATCGAGACCCTCGCCGCCCTGGGCGCGCAGGTCCGCTGGGCCTCCTGCAACATCTTCTCCACCCAGGACCACGCGGCCGCCGCCATCGCCGTCGGCCCGAACGGCACGCCGGACAACCCCCAGGGCATCCCCGTCTTCGCCTGGAAGGGCGAGACGCTGGAGGAGTACTGGTGGTGCACCGAGCAGGCGCTGACCTGGCCGGACAGCCCCACCGGCGGCCCGAACATGATCCTCGACGACGGCGGTGACGCCACCCTCCTCGTCCACAAGGGCGTCGAGTACGAGAAGGACGGCAAGGTCCCCTCCGTCGACACCGCCGAGTCCGACGAGCACCGCGTCATCCTCGAACTCCTGCACCGCACCATCACCGACGGCTCGCAAAAGTGGACCCAGCTGGCCTCCGAGATCCGCGGGGTGACGGAGGAGACCACGACGGGTGTGCACCGTCTGTACGAGATGCAGCGTGACGGCGTCCTGCTGTTCCCGGCGATCAACGTCAACGACGCGGTGACGAAGTCGAAGTTCGACAACAAGTACGGCTGCCGGCACTCGCTGATCGACGGCATCAACCGGGCCACCGACGTGCTGATCGGCGGCAAGACCGCGGTGGTGTGCGGCTACGGCGACGTGGGCAAGGGCTGCGCGGAGTCGCTGCGTGGGCAGGGCGCCCGGGTCATCGTCACCGAGATCGACCCGATCTGCGCGCTGCAGGCGGCGATGGACGGCTACCAGGTCACCACCCTGGACGAGGTCGTCGACCAGGCCGACATCTTCATCACCACCACCGGCAACAAGGACATCATCATGGCCTCGGACATGGCCAGGATGAAGCACCAGGCCATCGTGGGGAACATCGGCCACTTCGACAACGAGATCGACATGGCCGGCCTGGCGAAGGTGCCCGGCATCGTCAAGGACGAGGTCAAGCCGCAGGTGCACACCTGGACCTTCCCCGACGGCAAGGTCATCATCGTGCTGTCCGAGGGCCGTCTGCTGAACCTGGGCAACGCCACCGGCCACCCCTCGTTCGTGATGTCCAACTCCTTCGCGGACCAGACCCTGGCCCAGATCGAGCTGTTCACCAAGCCCGACGCCTACCCGACCGGCGTGTACACGCTGCCCAAGCACCTCGACGAGAAGGTCGCCCGCCTCCACCTGGACGCCCTCGGCGTGAAGCTGACCACGCTCCGCCCGGAGCAGGCCGCCTACATCGGCGTCGACGTCGAGGGCCCCTACAAGCCCGACCACTACCGCTACTGACGGCCCGCACCGCCACCGAGCGGTGTGGCACGGCATGCTGGTGAGCGCGTCGGTGCGCTGACACCCTCACCAGCAGCTCCACCTCCGAGGCAGGCCCCCGTCGGCCGGACCAGCCCTCACGCCCCAGGACCCCCATGCCCCGCGGCCGTTATTCGCTCCACGATCCGCACGTTCACACCCCCCTCGCCGAAGAACACTTCCAGTGCGCCCCAGGCCCCTCCGGCTGGCGCTACGTCTCCCGGCTGACCACGCCGTCGGGCGACCACCACGGCTCCGTGGACCTCACCCTCGACGACCTGGGCCGCCCCATCCGCCTCGAACTCCACGCCGCGGACTGGCAGGTACGCGGCGCCGCCCTGGACGGCGTCACCTGGGTCCGTACGGACCCGACCGGGACCCATGCCACCGAAGGCAACGTGCGCGCCCACGCCTTCACCGGCACATCCCCCGCATTCCTCATCGCCACCACCCGTCTCCTGCGCCTCACCCCTTCCGCCACGGCAACCCGCGTACGCCTCGTAGCCCTCACCGATCCCGTCCTCGCCCCGCGCACCGTGGACCAGTCCTGGACCTTGGTGAACAGAGAAGCACACGCCACTGACAACGGCCCTCTGACCGTGGACGAATACCAGGTCACAGCCTTGGACACGGGAGAACAGCACGTCGTGCACATCGCCGGCGACGTGGTCCTCGCGGCGCCCGGGATCGAGCTGGAGGACCTCGAGTCGCCGCCGTCGACGTTCGAGTGAGGGGGCGACGGGCGCACAGCAGGGCGCCGCGTCCGTAGGACGAACCGCCGTGAGGACGCGGCGCCAGGCCGCAACGGACGCAGGGTCAGGCAGGAGGCACGAACCCCGTTCTTTCGGCGGCCGGGCGGTCCGTGGGCGGCGCGGCCTGTGGCGGGGCGGCCTTCGGCGGGGCGGCTGGTGAAGCGTGCTGCTGACCGGTCGGCGCCCCGGATGGCGCAGGTGCGGACTGTGGCGCCGCGGGTCGGCCTCCGAGACCGGCCTGTCCGGTGGCGGCCGGGTCCGCAGGCTGCGAGGACGGCGTTCGGTACGCGGCGCCGGAAGGAGCCGCGTACGGATTCGAGCCGGCCCCGGCCCCTGCCCCGCTCGCGAAGGCCCGCCGAACTTCCCGGGCCTGCCGCTCCTGCAGCACCGCCGCCAGATAGGCCGCCGGCGGAACACCCTGCGGAACCGGCGTACCGGTGTGAGAGGCCAGATCGGAGGCGAGCCGCTCCGCCATGGCCCAGCCGACCTGCGGATCCAGCTGCTGCATGCGGGCCAGATACTGACGGACGGTGAGCCACAGCCCGTCGGGCACCGCGGACAGATCGAGCGCCGAGAACCGCCCGGCCAGCCAGGGCGGCGGCGGAGGCAGAAAACCGGTCCGCGCGACAGGCACCCGCTCCCGAACGACGAGCGTCCCGGCGAACACATCCCCGAGCCGCCGCCCGCGAGCCGACACGAGCGAGGCGATGCAGGCGATGACGCCGAACGTCATCAGGATCTCGATCACACCGATCCCGCCCCGGACCAGCGCATGCCGGAACCGGATCGGGCCGCCGTCGTCCCGCACCACCCTCAGTCCGCACGCCAGCTTCCCGAGGGAACGCCCATGGCTCAGCGTCTCCACCGCGATCGGAGCGCCGACCAGGACCAGGACGAACACCCCGAGCGACACGGCGACCTGAGCCGCGTCGTCCAGCGAGGCGGTGGCGGCGACGAGCGCGATGGTCAGGGCCACATAGACGGCCACGGCCACGACCAGATCGAGCAAAACCGCCAGCGCCCTGCTGGGCAGCCTCGCGGGGCGCAACTCCAGCGCCACCGCCTCGCCCGTCACCAGCTCACTCACGCCCGTCGCCCTTCCCCTGGCCTGCCCTCGCAACGGCCAGTCTGCCAAGCTGAGGGCGCATCGCGCCGCAGTACGACAAGCTGACATCCAGGACGAGCCGCCGACGAGCAGCCGAGGAGCAGGCAGACCGATGGACCTCGACGTCTTCGTCACCGCGCACCGAGCCGAATGGGACCGCCTCGACGCCCTCCTCGGACGCCGGCGCCTCACCGGAGCCGAGGCCGACGAACTCGTCGCGCTCTACCAGCGCACGGCCACCCATCTGTCCCTCATCCAGTCCAGTGCCCCCGATCCCCAGCTGACCGGACGACTCAGCCAACTCGTGGCACGCGCGCGTAGCGCCGTGACGGGCACCCGGCGCGCCTCATGGAGGGACGTCACCCGCTTCCTCGCGCACGGTTTCCCCTCGGCCGTCTACCGATCACGACGCTGGTGGGTACCCACGGCCCTCATCTCCACCGTCATCGCGATCATCCTGGGCTGGTGGATAGGCACCCACCCCGACGTCCAGGCGTCCATCGCCGCCCCCACCGAGCTGCGTGAACTCACCCGCCCGGGTGGCCAGTACGAGACCTACTACTCGAGCCACCCGGCGGCCTCCTTCGCCGCCCAGGTCTGGACGAACAACGCCTGGGCCGCCGCCCAGTGCCTCATCCTGGGGATCTTCCTCGGCCTGCCGGTCCTCTGGATCCTCTTCCAGAACATGCTCAATCTCGGCGTCGGCTTCGGCCTGATGTCCTCAGCCGGCCGCCTCGACACCTTCCTCGGCCTGGTCCTCCCGCATGGCATGCTCGAACTGACCGCGGTCTTCGTGGCCGCCGGCACCGGGCTCCGTCTCGGCTGGACCGTCATCGACCCCGGCCCGCGAACCCGCCGTACGGCCCTGGCGGAGGAAGGCCGTGCCGCCATCGGCATGGCGATCGGTCTCGCCCTGGTCCTCTTCGTGTCCGGAGCCATCGAAGGCTTCGTCACCCCCTCCGGCCTCCCCACCTGGGCCCGCATCGGCATCGGAATCCTCGCCGAGCTCGCCTTCCTCCTGTACGTGTTCGTCCTGGGCGGCCGGGCAGCGCGCAGCGGAGAGACGGGCGACGTCGAGGCGGCTGAGCGCAGCGCCACGGTCCCCACGGCCGCCTGATGTGCGGACACGCCCGTCAAGCTGTTAGTCTCTCCTTCG
This sequence comes from Streptomyces griseorubiginosus, assembly GCF_017614965.1. GTDB lineage: Bacteria > Actinomycetota > Actinomycetes > Streptomycetales > Streptomycetaceae > Streptomyces > Streptomyces griseorubiginosus_B. The sequence continues at coordinate 8,271 of NZ_WVUG01000349.1, forward strand.
CCCCACAGGAGCCGTTGACACGGACCATACGGGGAGGTAGATTCGAACAGTTGCCTGGAACTGGATCCAACCCGGTCGGCAGCAGTGAGTGTCTGTCTGCTTCTCGGAACGTCGAATCGATTTCGAAGAAGCCACCTCCCGATGAATCGGAAATGAGCAGCCGGTCAGACCGGCTCGAATCTTCTGATAAAGTCGGAACCGCCGGAAAGGAAACCGCGAAACAAAAGCGGGAACCTGGAAAGCACCGAGGAAATCGGATCGGAAAACGGTCTGATAGAGTCGGAGACGCAAGACCGAAGGGAAGCGCCCGGAGGAAAGCCCGGAAGGGTGAGTACGAAGGAAGCGTCCGTTCCTTGAGAACTCAACAGCGTGCCAAAAATCAACGCCAGATATGTTGATACCCCGTTCCCGGCCGGTTTCGGTCCGGGGCGAGGTTCCTTTGAAA
>NZ_WVUG01000034.1 GCF_017614965.1 Streptomyces griseorubiginosus
GGGGTGGAGGGCGAGGGCGAGGGCGCGGCGGAGCACACGCAGCTCCTCCGTGCCGAACGCCATGCCGCCGCGGGATCCGTATGGCGTGGGCATGGGGCGACGATACGCGCTAATCAGACAAACCCGACATAGGGGGGCGGTGTGGCGCAGTCGAGCCACCCGGTTGCTCCCCCGCGGGCCTCACATCCGGGACACGTTCCGCTCGTACACCAGCCGCAGCCCGACCAGCGTCAGCCAGGGCTCGTGCTCGTCGATGACCGAGGACTCCCCGAGCACCATCGGCGCAAGGCCGCCGGTCGCGATCACGGTCACGTCGTCCGGGTCGTCCGCGAGCTCACGGGCCATCCGGCTGACGACCCCGTCGACCTGCCCGGCGAAGCCGTAGATGATGCCGGACTGCATCGCCTCGACCGTGTTCTTGCCGATCACGCTGCGGGGTCTGGCCACCTCGATCTTCCGCAGCTGCGCGCCCCGCACCCCGAGCGCCTCGACGGAGATCTCGATACCGGGGGCGATCACGCCGCCGATGTACTCCCCGCGCGCGGAGACCGCGTCGAAGGTCGTGGCCGTACCGAAGTCGACGACGATCGCCGGTCCCCCGTACAGCTCGACGGCGGCGACCGCGTTGATGATGCGGTCGGCGCCGACCTCCTTGGGGTTGTCGGTGAGGATCGGCACCCCCGTCTTCACCCCCGGCTCCACGAGCACGGCCGGCACGTCGCCGTAGTAGCGCCGGGTCACCTCGCGCAGTTCGTGCAGCACGGAGGGGACGGTGGCGCAGATGGCGATGCCGTCGATGCCGTCGCCCAGTTCGTCGCCGAGCAGCGGATGCATCCCCATCAGGCCCTGCAGCAGCACCGCCAGTTCGTCCGCCGTGCGGCGCGCGTCCGTGGAGATGCGCCAGTGCTCGACGATGTCCTCCCCGTCGAAGAGGCCCAGGACGGTGTGGGTGTTGCCCACGTCGATCGTCAGCAGCATGGCCGGTACCTACTCCGCCGCTCGCAGGTCGAGACCGATGTCGAGGATCGGCGAGGAGTGGGTGAGGGCACCGACGGCGAGGTAGTCGACGCCGGTGTCCGCGTAGGCCTTGGCGTTGTCCAGGGTGAGCCGTCCGGAGGCCTCCAGCGCGGCGCGGCCGTGCACGATGGCGACGGCCTCTTCGCACTCGCCGGGCGTGAAGTTGTCCAGCAGGATCAGGTCGGCGCCCGCGTCGACGACCTCGCGCAGCTGGTGCAGGGTGTCGACCTCGACCTCGATCGGCAGGTCCGGGAAGGCCTCCCGTACAGCCTTGAAGGCCGGCCCGACCCCGCCGGCGGCGACCACGTGGTTGTCCTTGACGAGGGCCGCGTCCGACAGCGACATCCGGTGGTTGACGCCCCCGCCGCAGCGGACGGCGAACTTCTCCAGGGAGCGGAGCCCCGGAGTCGTCTTGCGGGTGTCGCGGACCTTGGTCCCGGTGCCGTCCAGGACGTCCGCCCACGCGCGCGTGGCGGTCGCGATGCCGGACAGCCGGCACAGGAGGTTCAGCGCGCTGCGCTCGCCGGTGAGCAGGTCACGCGTGCGCGTGGTGACCGACAGCAGCTTCTGCCCGGCCTCCACGCGGTCGCCGTCCTCGACGTGCCGCTCGACCTCGAACTCGTCCGTGCACACCACGGACAGCACCGCCTCGGCGACCCTGAGGCCCGCCACGACGCCCGCCTCGCGCGCGGTGAAGTCACCGGTGGCGACGGCGTCCTCCGGGATGGTCGCCACCGTGGTCACGTCCACGCCGTGGTCGAGGTCCTCCTGGATCGCGACGTTGGCGATGTCCTCGACCTCCACGGGGTCGAGTCCGGCGTCGGCCAGGAGCTGGGCGAGCGCGGGGTCGAGGCCGCACTCCAGGTATTCGGCGTCGGTGTCGGCGCCGCAGGCACAGCCGTCGCCGCAGCCGCCGTTCGACACGAGGGGGAGGTCGGGGGTGCTCACTTCTGTCACTGCTCCTGGAGGCGCTGCTGTGGCTGCTGGGTCGGGGGGAAGTCTGCGGTATCGGTGGTGTGCACGGCGAGGGTGCGGTCCGGATTCAGCCGTACGACGATGTGCCGGCGCCATGCCGTGTCGTCGCGGTCGGCGTGGTCCTCCCGCCAGTGGCAGCCGCGCGTCTCCTCGCGCAGGCGGGCGGCGGCGACCAGGACGCGGGCGACGCACAGGAGGTTGGTGGCCTCCCAGGTGTCGACGCCGGGCTCGGCGGTCTTGCCGTTCTCGTCGAGGGAGTCGCGGGCTTCGGTGTGCAGCTGCTGGAGCTGGTCGGCGGCCGTGGCGAGGGAGTCTGCCGAGCGCAGGACGCCCGCGCCGTCGGTCATGATCCGCTGGATCGCGAACCGGGCCTCGGGGGCGAGGAGCGGGTGCGCGGGCTTCTCCGGGTGGTCGACGGATTCGGGGACGCGCGCGTGGAGGCCGTCGTCGGCGTGGGCCGCCGCGATGTCGGCGGCGATGCGCTCGGCGTAGACGAGGCCTTCCAGGAGGGAGTTGGAGGCGAGCCGGTTGGCGCCGTGCACGCCGGTGCAGGCGACCTCGCCGCACGCGTACAGGCCGGGGACGGTCGTCCGGCCCCGGGAGTCGGTGCGCACGCCGCCGGAGGCGTAGTGGGCGGCCGGGGCGATCGGGATGGGGTCGGTGACCGGGTCGATGCCGTGGGCGCGGCAGGCGGCGAGGATGGTCGGGAAGCGGTGCTCCCACATGTCGGCGCCGAAGTGCCGGGCGTCGAGGAACATGTGCTCGGCGTCCCGCTCCTGCATGCGGCGCATGATGCCCTTGGCGACGATGTCCCGGGGCGCGAGCTCGGCCAGTTCGTGCTGCCCCAGCATGAAGCGCACCCCGTCGGCGTCGACCAGGTGCGCGCCCTCGCCGCGCACGGCCTCGGAGACCAGGGGCTGCTGGCCCTCGGCGTCCGGGCCGAGGAACAGCACCGTGGGGTGGAACTGCACGAACTCCAGGTCGCTGACCTCGGCGCCCGCGCGCAGGGCGAGCGCCACGCCGTCGCCGGTGGAGACCGACGGGTTGGTGGTCGCCGAGAAGACCTGGCCCATGCCACCGGTCGCGAGCACGACCGCGGGGGCGTGCACGGCGCCCACGCCGTCGTGCTGCCCCTCGCCCATCACGTGCAGGCTCACACCCGCCGTACGGCCGTCGGCGTCCGTCAGCAGGTCCAGCACGAGCGCGTTCTCGATCGTGCGCACACCGCGCGCGCGGGCCGCCTCGACGAGCGCCCGGGAGATCTCCGCGCCGGTCGCGTCTCCGCCGGCGTGCGCGATACGGCGGCGGTGGTGCCCGCCCTCGCGGGTGAGCGCCAGATCCCCGGCCTCGGACTCGTCGAAGTGCGCGCCGGTCGCGATGAGCCGGCGTACGGCGTCGGGTCCCTCGGTGACGAGGATCCGTACCGCCTCCTCGTCGCACAGGCCCGCGCCGGCCACCAGGGTGTCGTCCAGGTGCTGTTCGGGGGTGTCGCCCTCGCCGAGGGCCGCGGCGACGCCGCCCTGCGCCCAGCGGGTGGAGCCGTCGTCGAGACGGGCCTTGGTGACGACGACCGTGTTCAGGCCGGCGGCCTCACAGCGCAGCGCGGCGGTCAGGCCGGCCACCCCGGAGCCGACGACCACCACGTCCGCGGAGATGGCCCAGCCCGGTGCGGGGGCGTGCAGTCGTATGCCTGTGCTGGTCACGAGGCGGCTCCGAAGGTTTTCCCGAAGGTGAGAGGGATGTTGTCGATCAGCCGGGTCGTCCCGACCCGGGCGGCGACGGCGAGGACGGCCTCGCCGGTGAAGTCGTCCCCGATCTCGGTGAAGTCGGCGGGGTCGACGAGGGCGAGGTAGTCCAGTTCGAGCGGCGGCGACAGGCGTGCGGCGTCGTCGAGGACCAGTCGGGCGGCCGCGCGGACGGCGGAGGGGGCGCCGTAGGAGGTGCCCCGCGTGGCGTCCGCGCCGGCGGCGGTGGCTGAAGACGGGAGGGACTTGGCGACGGCGTGCGCGTCGGCCGCGGCGCGGGACTCCCCTATGGCGCTGAGGGCTTCGGCACGCGCATGCGTGGCGGGCACCTCGCGTGCCCGGGCGCGCAGCGCCTCCTGCGCCGCGTGCCGGTCGCGGCCCGCGAACAGCGCGCGGGACAGCGCGAGCGCCGTGCGCCGCTCGGCGGGCGACAGGTAGCGGTTGCGGCTGGAGAGCGCGAGGCCGTCCTCCTCGCGCACCGTGGGCACGCCGACGATCTCGACGCCGAAGTTCAGGTCCCGCACCATGCGGCGGATCAGCGCGAGCTGCTGGGCGTCCTTCTGGCCGTACAGGGCGACGTCGGGGCGGGTGAGGTGCAGCAGCTTGGCGACGACGGTGAGCATGCCGTCGAAGTGGCCGGGACGCGAGGCGCCCTCCAGACGCTCCCCCATCGGGCCCGCGCTGATCCGCACCTGGGGCTCGCCGCCCGGGTAGACCTCGTCCACGGCGGGGGCGAACACGACGTCCGCGCCGGACCGTCCGGCGAGCTCCACGTCGGCGTCCAGGGTGCGCGGATAGCGGTCGAGGTCCTCGCCCTTGCCGAACTGCAGCGGGTTGACGAAGACGGTGACGACGACCTCGCCGTCCGTTCCGGCGATCTCGCGCGCGGTGCGGATCAGGGTGGCGTGGCCCTCGTGCAGGGCGCCCATGGTCATCACGACGACGCGGCGTCCGGCACGCGCGCGTGCGTGGAGTTCGGCCGCGGTGCTGAGCAGGGTGGTGGTCATCGGGCCTCTCCCTCGGCGCCGTTGGTCCCGTCGGCGAGTACACCGAGGAGGTCCTCGGCGAGTTCCGGCTTCAGCAGCCCGTGGGCGAGCGCCCGGTCGGCGGTCGCGCGAGCCATCGCCAGGTAGCCGGCGACGGCCTGCGGGGCGTGCCGGCGCAGCTCCCGCACGTGCGCGGCGACCGTGCCCGCGTCCCCGCGTGCGACCGGGCCGGTCAGGGCCGCGTCCCCGGAGCGCAGGGCGTTGTCGAGGGCGGCGCCGAGCAGCGGGCCGAGCATCCGGTCGGGCGCCTCGACACCGGCCGCGCGCAGCAGTTCCATCGACTGGGCGACCAGCGTGACCAGGTGGTTGGCGCCCAGCGCGAGGGCCGCGTGGTAGAGCGGGCGCATCTCCTCGGCGATCCACTCAGGCTCGCCGCCCATTTCGATCACCAGGGCCTCGGCGGCCAGCCGCAGCTCGTCGGGCGCGGTGACCCCGAAGGAGCAGCCGGCCAGCCGCTGGACGTCCACGGGCGTGCCGGTGAAGGTCATGGCGGGGTGCAGGGCCAGCGGAAGCGCGCCCGCGCGCAGGGCGGGGTCGAGGACCTTGGCGCCGTACCGCCCGGAGGTGTGCACGAGCAGCTGGCCCGGCCGTACGGCCCCGGTCTCGGCGAGACCCTCGACCAGTCCGGGCAGTGTGTCGTCCGGGACGGTCAGCAGGACCAGGTCGGCGCGCTCCAGCACCTCGGCGGGCGGGACGAGCGGCACGTCGGGGAGCAGTTGCGCGGCCCGCCTGCGGGAGGCGGTGGAGACCCCGGAGACGGCCACCGGGCGGTGCCCGGCGAGCTGGAGGGACGCGGCCAGTGCGGGGCCCACGCGGCCGGCGCCGACGACGCCGACGGTGAGCCGCGCGGGGCGGTCCCTGGGGTCTGGCTGTTGGCTTGTACTCACGCGACGGTGGCCTTCCCGTTCCAGTCCGCTCCGGGTACCGGACGATTTCTCGTCATGTTAACGCTATCGGTCCTGGGGACGGCCGGTCGTCCACAGGCTGTGGGTTACCGCACACCGCGCCCGCCCCGGCGGGGGCCGTGGAAATCCGGGTGCCGCCCGGCAGCGCGGCGGGCATGATCCCGGCCATGAGCGATGCGGCGGAGCAGACGGAACGTCCGGAGGAGCCGGTGACCGACGAGGAGCGGCGCAAGCGCCGGCGCGAACGGCGCATCAGCGCGTACCGGGGCGCCAAGCGCGTGCTCGCGCGCCCCGGGTTCCTCGGCACCCTCCGCGAGCGCCTGGCGCTGCTGGACGGCCTCGAGGACGTGTACGACCTGGACGAGCCGGCCGACATCTACGGCGACGGGGTCGTCGAGGCCCTGGAGCGGAAGGTCGCCGAACTGCTCGGCACCGAGGCCGCCGCGTTCTTCCCGACGGGCACGATGGCCCAGCAGGTGGCGCTGCGCTGCTGGGCGGGCCGCACAGGCAACCCGACCGTCGCCCTGCACGCCCTCGCCCACCCCGAGGTGCACGAACGGAACGCGTTCAGCCAGGTCAGCGGTCTGCGCCCGGTCCGCGTGACGAGTGAGCCCCGGCTACCGAGCGCCGACGAGGTACGCGACCTCGCGGAGCCCTTCGGCGCGCTGATGCTCGAACTGCCCCTCAGGGACGCCGGTTTCGTGCTGCCCTCCTGGGAGGAGCTCACCGAGGTGGTGGAGGCGGCGCGCGAGCGCGACGCGGTGGTGCACTTCGACGGCGCGCGCCTGTGGGAGTCCACCGTCCACCTCGGCCGCCCCCTGGACGAGATCGCGGGCCTGGCGGACAGCGTCTACGTGTCGTTCTACAAGTCCCTCGGCGGCCTCGGCGGCGCCGCGCTCGCCGGTCCGAGGACGCTGACCGACGAGGCGAAGACCTGGCGCCACCGGTACGGCGGCCAGGTCTTCCAGCAGTTCCCGACGGCCCTGTCCGCGCTCGCCGGCCTGGAGCGGGAACTGCCCCGGCTGCCCGAATATGTCGCCCACGCGCGCGTGGTGGCCGAGGCGCTGCGCGAGGGGTTCGCGGCGGCCGGGGTGCCGTGGGCGCGCGTCCACCCGGAACAGCCGCACACGCACGACTTCCAGCTCTGGCTGCCCTACGACGTCGATGTCGTCTCGGAGGCGGCGATACGGCAGGGCGAGGAGACGGGGACGCTGCTGTTCGCCGACTCCTGGGACGAGAAGGGCCCGGGTCTGGCGGTCACCGAGGTCGAGGTACGCGCTGCGGGCCTGGAGTGGACGGCCGACGACGTGAAGGCGGCCGTCGCGGAGTTCGTCGCCCGGCTGCCCGAGGCGCCCGGGCCCCGGTGACGGCCCTCGATTGACGGGCGTCGTCAATCGGCGACGGCGTTGTCAGTGGCGGGGTGCACCATGAGGTCATGAGCGTGCGCATCGACATCGCGGGGCTGCGGCCGGAGAGGGTCGCCGTCGTGCCCTCCCCGCTGGCCGAGCTCGGCATGGCGCTGCACGCGCTGTCCGAGCCGGGCCACCACCCGGGCCTGCAGGGCTGGGTGACGGGTGTGACGGCCGCCCTGGATCCGCATCTGGCCGACCGGATGTGCGACGCGGACTTCCTGTGGACGACGACGTTCTCGGACCTGTTCCTGCCGTACGCGGGCATCCCCGGCGGTGCCGCCCTGCCCGGGGCCACGCTCGCCGAGGAGCTGGACCTGCTGGACAAGCTCACGGACGAACAGTTCGTCGACGCGGCGCTGGAGTTCAGCTGCGCGATGTCCTACGGCGTCGGGGCCGGCTGGCTCGTCGACGCCGCGATGGGCCGGCGCGCCCTCGAGCTGGCCGCCGCGCGGGGGCCGCGCCAGCAGCGGTTCACCGAGCTGCTGCTGACCGACCCGCCCAAGATCAGGGCCTGGTTGCGTCAGTTCCTCGAGGACTGCGACGAGGCGTTCTTCGCCGAGACCTGGTCCCGGCTGCGCCACCAGCTCACCGCGGACGCCCGCCACAAGACCGACCTGCTGCGCCTGAAGGGCCTCGCGGAGGCGCTGACCGCCGTGTCGCCGGCGGTCACGCTGGACGAGGGCGGCGAGCGGATCACGGTCGACAAGCTGAGCGTGGGCCGCACGGCCACCGTGGACGGCACCCTGCTGCTCGTCCCGACCAGCCTCGGCTGGCCGCACCTGTCCGTCCTGTACCGGCCCGGCTGGCAGCCGGTGGTGCACTACCCGGTCGGCTCCCCGGAGCTCGCCGCCCCGCCCTCGGTCGAGCAGCTCGCCCTGGGGATGACCGCGCTGTCCCACCCCGTACGGATGCGGATGTGCCGCTATCTGGCCCGCAGCGCCTACACCACCAGCGAGCTGGCACAGGCGCACGGCATGACGGCCCCGGAGATATCCCGCCATCTGGGCGTCCTGAAGAAGGCGGGCCTGATCACCACGCGCCGCCGGGGCCGCTATGTGCAGCACCAGTTGGACATAGCGGTCGTGGCCCGGCTGGGCAGCGACTTCCTGGAGGGCATCCTGCGCTGAGCGGGGGCGCCTGCCCGAGCTGGGGCCGCCTGCTTGAGCTGGGGCCGCCTGCGCCGAGCGGACGGCTCAGTCGAACCGGATGTGCCGGATCCCCACGCCCGCCTGCCTGAGCCGGGTCCGCAGCGCCCCCTCGTCGTTCGGCCGCAGCGTCAGTCCGGCGAGCACGGCGATGCGGTCCGCCGTCTTCGGCACGGTCGAGTGGTCGGTCCACAGGTGCTCGGCGAACTCCGGCTCCCGCAGCCGCTCCAGACAGTGGTCGAGCTGCCGTACCGCCCACGTCTCCCTGCCGAGACCGGCGTTCTTGCCGGCGACGTACCGAAGGAGGTGCCCGAAGCCACGCTCCCGCAGCCGCCGCAGCACGGTCTCGCGCTGGGCGAGGAGAGTGAAGTGCCGTACGTCGTGGCCGAGTTCGCGCAGCCGGCCCACCGTCTCGGCGAAGTGGCCCGAGTCGGTGACGGTCATGGGCGCGATCACCACGCCGTCGTGCTTGGTCAGCGCCAGGTCGAGCACCTCGACCACGCCCTGCCGCCAGGCGGTCAGGTCCTGGAAGTCTCCCCGCAGTTCGGGCGGCAGCATCCGGCGCAGACCGAAGCCGGCGTGCTCGGGGTCGCAGATCACGCTGCCCCGCAGGCGCCGCTGGAGCTCGTGCGCGGTCTGGGTCTTGCCGCCCCCGAAGGGGCCGTTGATCCACAGGAGCATGCGCAGACCCTAGTGGGCGGCGGTTACACGGGCGTCACGCACGCGTGGATCAGCCGTGCCCGCCCGCGCGCACCAGCCCCGTCTCGTAGGCGAGGACCACCACCTGCACGCGGTCCCTGAGGCCCAGCTTGGTCAGGATGCGTCCCACATGGGTCTTCACGGTCGCCTCGGACAGCACCAGGCGGGCCGCGATCTCGCCGTTGGACAGGCCCTGCGCGACCAGCACCATGACCTCGCGCTCGCGGTCGGTGAGCCGCTCCAGCTCCTTGTGCTGGGGCTCCTTCCCGGCGCTCGGCAGCATCGGCGCGAACCGGTCGAGCAGCCGGCGCGTGGTCGACGGCGCCACCACCGCGTCACCGCTGTGCACGGAGCGGATGGCTGCGAGGAGTTCACCGGGCGGCACGTCCTTGAGCATGAAGCCGGACGCACCCGCCTTGAGCCCGGAGAAGGCGTACTCGTCGAGGTCGAACGTGGTCAGGATCAGCACCTTCGGCGGGTCCGGCTCCGAGCAGATGCGGCGGGTCGTCTCCACACCGTCCAGCTTCGGCATGCGGACATCCATCAGGACGACGTCCACGGCGGTCGAGCGCAGCACCTGCAGGGCCTCGACGCCGTCCCCCGCCTCCGCGACGACCTCCATGTCCGGCTGTGCGGCGAGCACCATCCGGAACCCGGTGCGCAGCAGCACCTGGTCGTCGACGAGCATCACGCGGATCGTCATCGAAGCCTCTTCCGTGTCCGTCTTCAGGGGTGTTACAGGTGTCAACAGGGGGCGTGCGAAAACGTCAGTGCGCCGGTTTGAGCGGCAGCAGGGCACTGATGCGGAATCCTCCGCCCGGGCGCGGGCCCGCGTCCAGGGTTCCGCCCACCATGCCGACCCGCTCGCGCATCCCGATCAGGCCGTGGCCCTGTCCGTCGGCGCCGCCCTCCTCGTACAGCTCGTGCGGGGCGCCCTTGCCGTCGTCCTCGACGAGCAGACCGAGCCCGTCGTCGAAGTAGACCAGCCGCACGCTCGCGCCCGCGTTGGGACCGCCGTGCTTGCGGGTGTTGGTCAGCGCCTCCTGCACGATGCGGTACGCCGTCAGCTCCACCCCGCTGGGCAGCGGGCGCGGGGTGCCCTCGACCTTGAAGTCGACCGGCAGACCGGAGGTACGGCACTGCTCGATCAGCTCGTCGATCTGCTCGACGTCGGGCTGCGGGACGTACTCGCCGACCTCCTTGTGCTCGCCGGTGCGCAGCACGCCCAGCAGACGGCGCATCTCGGCGAGGGCCTGGCGGCCCGTGGAGGAGATGGTCTCCAGCGCCTTCTTCGCCTGGTCGGGGGCGGCGTCGAGGACGTAGGCGGCGCCGTCGGCCTGCACCACCATCACCGACACGTTGTGCGCGACCACGTCGTGCAGCTCGCGCGCGATCCGGGCGCGTTCGGCCGCGACCGCGACCTTGGCCTGCGCCTCGCGCTCCTTCTCCAGCCGGGCGGCACGCTCCTCCAGCTGCGCGAAGTACGCACGCCGCGTGCGGATCGAGTCGCCCAGCACCCAGGCCAGCGCGAACGGCACCGTCTGGAAGATCACCAGCGCCACATGGCCGAGGGCACTGGAGTGCTCGGCCGGCCAGCGGAACTCCGCGAAGGTCGCGGCCGACAGCCCCACCGCCAGGGCGAGCCGGGAGGCCCAGCGGGCGCCCATGACGGCCACGGTGTAGACGATCACCAGCATCGCGAAGTCGGCGACCGTCGTCGCCACGTCCAGCGCGAGCTGCGCCACGCCGAGGGCGATCACCAGCAGCAGCATCTTCTCCGGCATGCGCCGACGCAGCGCGATCGCCAGGCACAGCAGCAGCGCGATCGGAACGATCAGGGCCGGTGACACGGTGCCCCGGGTGTCCTGATGGCCGGCTCCACTCGCCAGAGAGACGCCGAACAGGAAGACGGCCCAGAAGGAGTCGACCCCGGTCGGGTGTCTGCGGAGGAAGTCATAGAGGCGCTGCACGTAACCCAGCGTAGGGAAGCGGGATGCGTGCAGGGGTCAACCGGAGGGTCGATCCGCATCCGCCGCGTGTACTCCGCAAGGTGGAGGTCGCGTTCCTCTGTGCGCTTAGCCTGGCCCGGTGACGGAAGAGATGACGGACCAGTGGCGCGGCTGGCGGGCGGCGACGCGGGCGGTCCTGTACGGGCCCGGCGGCTTCTACCGCCGCCCCGAGGGCCCGGCCGGGCACTTCCGTACGTCCGTGCACGCGTCGCCGCTCTTCGCCGAGGCCGTGGCCGGGCTGCTGTGCCGCGTCGACGAGACCCTCGGCCGGCCCGACCGCCTCGACTTCGTCGACATGGCGGCCGGGCGCGGCGAGCTGGTCACCGGCGTCCTGGCCGCGCTGCCCGCTCACGTGCTCCCACGCGTGCGTGCCTGCGCCGTCGAGCTCGCCGAACGGCCCTCCGACCTGGACGAACAGGTCGAATGGCTCCCCGAGCCGCCTGAGGGCCTCACCGGGCTGCTCTTCGCCAACGAGTGGCTCGACAACGTTCCGCTGGACGTCGCCGAGGTGGACGAGGACGGCGTGCCGCGCACGGTTCTGGTGCGGCAGGACGGTACGGAACGTCTCGGCGACCCGGTCGGCGGCGACGAGGCGGACTGGCTCGCGCGGTGGTGGCCGCTGCCGCCCGAGGAAGGTCTGCGGGCCGAGATCGGCCTGCCGCGCGACGAGGCGTGGGCGGGCGCGGTCGCGGCGCTCGACCGGGGGCTCGCGGTCGCCGTGGACTACGCGCACACCCGGGAGACGCGCCCCCCGTTCGGCACTCTCACGGGCTTCCGCGCGGGACGGGAAACGGCGCCCGTACCCGACGGGAAGCGCGACATCACGGCGCACGTGGCGTTGGACGCGTGCGCGGCGCGCTCCGCGGCGCTCGCCGAGCGGCAGGGGCGCGTTCTGCGGCAGCGCGAGGCACTGCGCGCCTTGGGCATCACCGGCACACGACCCCCGCTCGCGCTTGCGTCCGCACAACCCGCCGCCTACGTCCGCGCCCTCGCGAGCGCCGGTGAAGCCGCGGAACTCACCGCGCCCGGCGGCCTCGGCGACTTCGGATGGCTGCTCCAGCCGGTCGGAACGGCGAACCCGCTGGACATCACGGACGCGCCCGACGCGCGGGCGTGACCGACGCGCCGATGTCCCGGACCCGACCTACTTGTCGATGTCCCCGACCACGAAGAACAGCGACCCGAGGATCGCCACCATGTCCGCCACCAGCGTCCCCGGCAGCAGTTCCACGAGTGCCTGGATGTTGTTGTAGGACGCCGAGCGCAGCTTCAGCCGGTACGGCGTCTTCTCGCCCTTGCTGACGAGGTAGTAGCCGTTGATGCCGAGCGGGTTCTCGGTCCAGGCGTAGGTGTGGCCCTCGGGTGCCTTGAGGACCTTGGGGAGCCGCTGGTTGATCGGGCCGGGCGGCAGCTCGGCCAGGCGGTCGAGGCAGGCGTCGGCAAGGTCGAGGGCGTTGTGCGTCTGCTCCAGCAGCACCTCGAAGCGGGCGAGACAGTCGCCCTCCTGCCGGGTGACGACCTTCAGGACGTGCTGCAGCTCCCCGTACGCGAGATAGGGCTCGTCGCGCCGCAGGTCGAAGTCGACGCCCGAGGCACGCGCGATCGGCCCGCTGACGCCGTACGCGTGCACGGTCCCGGGGGCCAGCGCGCCCACGTCCCGGGTGCGCCCCCGGAAGATCTCGTTGCCGAGGACCAGGTCGTCGAACCGGTCCATGCGCGAGCGCACCCCCGCGACGGCGGCACGCGCGCGTGCGGCCCAGCCGGCCGGAAGGTCCTCCTTGAGGCCGCCGACGCGGTTGAACATGTAGTGCATACGGCCGCCGGAGATCTCCTCCATGACGTTCTGGAGGACCTCCCGCTCCCGGAACGCGTAGAAGACCGGGGTGATGCCGCCGAGCTCCAGCGGATAGGAGCCGAGGAACATCAGGTGGTTGAGCACCCGGTTGAGCTCCGCGAGCAGCGTCCGCGTCCACACCGCGCGCGTGGGGACCTCCATGCCGAGCATGCGCTCGACGGCGAGGACGACTCCCAGCTCGTTCGAGAAGGCCGACAGCCAGTCGTGGCGGTTGGCGAGCATGATGATCTGGCGGTAGTCCCGCGCCTCGAAGAGCTTCTCCGCGCCGCGGTGCATGTACCCGATCACCGGCTCGGCGCGCACGATGCGCTCGCCGTCCAGCACCAGCTTCAGCCGCAGCACGCCGTGCGTGGACGGGTGCTGCGGTCCGATGTTGAGCACCATGTCGGTGCTCTCCGCGGCGCCGCCGATACCGACCATGGTCTCCGTCGTAGGAGTCATGAACACAGTCTCTCCTACGTACGCTGGCGGTATGGAGACGGGGAGCCCGCGGGGCGGGGGCACAAGGGCGGACGAGGCGGGGGAGCCGGAGTGGACCGGGCTGCCACCCGGGCTGCTGCGGATGCGGCGTCTGCTGCTGGTGGTGTGGCTGGGGCTGATCGCCCTGGCGGTCGGTCTGCTGCTCGGCCTGCTCGCCGGGCCCGCCTGGGCGGCCTTCGCGCTGCTGCCACTCGCGCTGATCGCCTGGGGCTGGGTGCTGCTGGGCCGCAACTGGCGGTCCTGGCGGTACGCCGAGCGCGCCGACGACCTGCTGATCAGCCGGGGCGTGCTGTGGCGCGAGGAGACCGTCGTGCCGTACGGGCGCATGCAGCTGGTGGAGGTGACCTCCGGGCCCGTCGAGCGGCATTTCGGGCTGGCCAGCGTGCAGTTGCACACCGCGGCCGCGGCGACCGACGCCACCATCCCGGGTCTCGACCCGGCCGAGGCGGAACGGCTGCGCGACCGGCTCACCGAGCTCGGCGAGGCCCGATCGGCGGGTCTGTGACGGCGCCGGGCGTCGACGACGCCGTACGCGCGCGGGAACCCGTCACCGAGCGGCGGCTGCATCCCGTGACGCCCCTCAGGCGGGCGTGGGCGCCGGTGGCGGTGCTCATCGGATGGGCCGTGCACGACCCGGACCAGGCGCAGCGCCAGCTGACCCGCCTGACCACCACGACCCTGCTGATCGCGCTCGCCGTCCTCGTCCCCGCGGCCGCCCTGTACGGCTTCCTCAGCTGGTGGTTCACGCACTTCGCGGTGACGGACAGCGAACTGCGCGTCCGTACCGGCCTGTTGTTTCGGCGCACCGCGCACATCCGGCTCGAGCGGATCCAGGCCGTCGACGTCACCCAGCCGCTCCTCGCGCGCGTGGCGGGCGTCGCCAAGCTGAAACTCGACGTCATAGGCACGGCCAAGAAGGACGAACTCGCCTTCCTCGGGGAGCGCGAGGCGCGTGCGCTGCGCGCGGAACTGCTCGCGCGCGCCGCCGGATTCGCCCCCGAGACGGCGCACGAGGTCGGAGAGGCGCCGGCACGCGAGATCCTGCGCACGCCCCCGCTCCACCTCGCGCTCTCCCTCGTGCTGACGGGCGCCACCTGGGGCGCCCTCGGCGCCGCCCTCGTCGTACCGCCCCTGCTGTGGCTGGCCACCCACAGCGTGTGGACGGTCCTCGCCACCGCGCTCCCCCTGCTGGGCGCGGCCGGAGCGAGCAGTGTGGGCCGGTTCGTCAGCGAGTACGACTGGACGGTGGGCGAGTCTCCGGACGGGCTGCGCATCGACCACGGCCTGCTCGACCGCACGCACGAGACGGTGCCGCCCGGGCGCGTGCAGACCGTGCGGATCGTCGAACCGCTGCTGTGGCGGCGGCTGGGCTGGGTGCGGGTGGAGCTGGACGTGGCCGGGTCGTCCAACTCCGTTCTGGTGCCGGTCGCTCCGCGCGAGGTCGCCGAGTCCGTCGTCGCGCGCGTGCTGCCGGGGGTGACCGTGCCGGCGTCAGGCGCGCTGTCCCGCCCGCCCCGACGGGCCGGCCGGTGTCTGCCGCTGTGGTGGCGCGGATACGGACTCGCCGTCACCGGCGGGGTGTTCACCGCCCGGCACGGGCTGCTGCGCCGCCGCCTGGCGCTGGTTCCGCACGCGAAGGTGCAGAGCGTCCGGCTGGTCCAGGGGCCCTGGAAGCGGCTGTGGCGGCTCGCCGACGTCCACGTGGACACGGGAGCCGACAAGACCGTCACGGCCCGGCTGAGGGACGTCCGGGAAGCCGCGGAGCTGCTCCGCGCTCAGGCGGAGCGGTCACGCACGGGCCGCCGGGACGCGCCGCCGGACCGCTGGATGGCACCGTAGGCGGTCCGGACGGCGTCGGGGGACGGTGCGTCGTGGGACAGTGCCCGGCCTCAGGAGACCGCGCTGCGCAGGCCCTGCAGGTTGATCCGCTCCGTCTCGTCGTGCGCGGTCAGGTCGATCACCTGACCGACACCCCGCGCGCCCTCGTCGGCCGGCTTGAACTGCGCCTCGGCCTCGGCCTTGTGCACGGCGAGCGCCTCCTCACCGACCACGTCGGCCAGGTCCTCGTTCTGCACGGCGTCCAGGGCGGCGGGCGCCGACTCCTGCTTCGTACCGAAGAAGTCGAACCCGCCCTCGACCGCCGGGCGCCGCGCGGGCGTCGCCGGTACGACGGCCACCGCGGTCGGCGCCACGAAGTGTCCGGAGGGCTGCTGTACGGGCTGGGCGGAGCGGGCGGGCTCCGCCGGCGTGGTGGCGGCCGCGTGCTCATGCCCGTCGACCGCCTCGGGCTGCCCCTGCGCCTCGTCCTCCTGGGCCGCGGCCTCGGTGCCGTCGGCGGGGCCGGCGCCGGTCTCGGCGGGCGCGGCAGGGGCGGAGGTCTCGGCCGCCGCGGTCCTCGCCTTCACGGGCTCGCCCTTCGGGGAACCGTCGCCCTTCGACGGGCCATCGCCCTTGGGGGACCCGCCGCCCTTCGGGGAGCCGTCGTCCTCGGGGGCGGCTTCGTCCTGCGTGTCGGCCGCGTCCCGCGCCACAACCTCGTCCTGCGCGGCGACTGCGGCATCCGCATCCGCATCGGCGTCGGCCTCGACGTCAGTGTCGGTGTCGGTGTCGTCCGCCGGCTCGGCTTCGGCGTCGGCGGCAACGTCGTCCTGCTCGGGAGCGTCACCGTCGTCGAACTTCTTCAGCGCCTCCTTGGCCCGCAGGAACAGCTGGGAGCCCTCGGGCGAGAAGACGCCGGCGGTCGGCGCCTTCTCGTCCGTGCCGTCCTCGCCCTGAGCCGAGGCAGCCACAACCTCGGTCTCCTGAGCCGCCATGGACGGCAACGCGTGCGTGTCGGGAGCCGCGGCCTCTATCTCGAGCAGACGGCGGCCCTCCAGGGCGCTCGCCCGCTCGGTCTCCGCGGTCGCGTACCGCCGCAGCAGCGCCGCGTGCTCGTTGCGCAGGCCCGCCAGCTCGGCGCGCTTGGCCCGCAGCCGCTGCTCCAGCTTGGCGCGCAGCTCGCGCGACTCCTCGAGGTCCGTCTCCAGCTCGGCGACCCGCTCCTCGTGCCGCCACTCGTCGCTCGCACGCGCGCGCGTGAGGTCGGCGACCTGCTTGCCGGCCTGTGCGTCCCAGCGGCGCATGACGGCCGCCCCTATCACGGCCGTGGCCGCGGCGAACGCGGCTATGACGCGGAGCACGGCGGGCTCCGAGAACACCCAGGGACCGAAGGCGCAGACAAGGGAGACGCCTGCGATCGCCGACGGAGGCAGCAGCCTGTGCAAAGGCGGGGAATGGCGGTGACGTCCACGTGGCATGGCCAGAAACTTACCGCGCGTAGGCGAGCGTTGGCGCCCCGCCCCGTAAAAACACAGCCATAACGAAACGTTCACAGCGCATCAGGAATTGCGGCCCGTCGAATTCGCAAGATCATTTCCTGTCGGAACCCTGGTCACCGGTCGCTCAGCCGCCCGCTGATCCACTGCAGCGTCGCCGGAATCTCCCGCCGCCAGGTGTTGAAGTTGTGCCCCCCGCTGTCGAGGATGATCGAGGAGATCCGAGTCAGCTTCGTGGCCTGAACTCGCTCTATGAACTTCAGCGTCGACTTGTAGTTGGATTCCCCTGCCCGGCTGCTGGTGACGAGCAGTGAGGTGTCGGGGGCGGGCAGGTGCCTCAGGCACCACCACAGGTCGGCACGGTTGCGCAGCCCTTTGTCGCCCTGGAAGAGATCGCCCGTGGTCGGGTCGACCGGCGCCTTGTAGTACGGCGACAGGCCCGCGCCCGCCGCATAGGAGCCGGGGTGGTGCATGGCGAGTTTCAGTGCGCAGTAGCCGCCCGTGGAGTCGCCGATGATGCCCCAGCTCCCGGGCTTCCTGCCCACCCTGTAGTGCGCGAGCACGGCGTCCGGCAGGTCCTTGGCGAAGAACGTCTCCGTCTGCGGGCCGCCCGGGATGTCCACGCACTCGGTGTCCCGCGGCGGTGCGACGGTGGGCCGCAGCATCACCAGGACCATCGGCTGCATACGGCCGTCCTTGGCGAGCTCCTGCGCCGTGCGCGGGTAGTGCAGCTTGTCCACGAGCGCCTGCGCGGTGCCCGGATATCCGGTCAGGACGACGGCCGCGGGGAACGTACGCGCGCGATAACGGGGCTGGAAGTACTCCGGCGGCAGATAGACGTACGCGGGGGTGGCGATGTGCGTCCTGCGGCCCACGATGTCGACCTTCTGGATCTGTCCGCCGGTCTGCGGCCGGGCGCCGCCCGCGCCACGCACGCGTGCCGTGTCGAGCACCTCCAGCGGGCCGCCGGTGCCGCCGGGCGCGGTGTGGTTGACGACCACGCCCTGTTCCTTCTCCTGCCCGAACAGGTCCGCCCAGCTCGCGTAGAACCCGAAGGCCTGGTTGGCGGCGAGGCCCACCGACGCGAAGAGGGCCAGCTGGGTACCGAACAGCAGACCCACGCGGCCGCTGACGGCCCGCCAGTTCCGCCGCGCCAGCCGGGGCCACAGCCACACCGTGCCGACGAACAGCAGCACGGCGAACACGACCGCGAGCGCCAGCACCTTGTTGCTCGTAAGACCCATGACCTATCTTCCTGCCTGCGGGTTTTCCCCGGAGCACCACCCCTTCGCGAGGGCTTGTCCGGGACTTTCCCCGTCCTTTGGACCGGCTTTGAGGGGAGGAAGGAACCTCTCCCCCCGAGACACCGTCCTAGAGGGCGCAATGTCGCCGGATGCCCAGAACGGCACCGGGTCCAAGGTCTCTCGCAGAACTACGGGATGCGATGTCTGTCAGGACAGATGAGGAAATGTCGGGTGGGGTTCCCTCCCGCGCACGCAACACGCGGCGCGTACTGCGAGGTCCGCGCCCCGAGGCCGTACCGGTGCTCGTCGCCAGGGCGTGCGCTCTGGTGGGCGTTCTGGACATCGCGGCGGGCGTCTTCCCGCGCTTCCGGCACAGCCGTATGCACAGCATCGCCGAGGTGCTTCCCGGGTCGTTCGGTCCCTTCGCGGCGGCCCTCTCGCTGAGCGCGGGCATCCTCCTGCTGCTGCTCGCGCACGGCCTGCGGCGCGGCAAGCGGCGTGCGTGGCGAGCGGCGGTGGCGCTGCTGCCGGCGGGCGCCGTGGCGCAGTTCACGTACCGCCACTCCCTTATCGGGGTGGTCATCTCGGCGGCGCTGCTCGCGCCGCTGCTGCGCCACCGCGACCAGTTCGCCGCGCTGCCCGACCCGCGCAGCAGGTGGCGCGCGCTCGCCAACTTCGTCCTCATGAGCGCCGGTTCCCTCGCCCTCGGCCTGGTCATCGTCAGCGTCCACCCGAACCGCATGGTCGGCGACCCGAGCCTGGCCGACCGCATCACCCACGTGCTGTACGGCCTGTTCGGCTTCGAGGGCCCGGTCGACTACCAGGGCAACACCTCCTGGACGGTGGGCTTCTCCCTCGGCGCCCTCGGACTGCTCACCGCGGTCACGACCATTTACCTGGCTTTCCGGCCGGAACACCCGGCGGCGCGCCTGACGGAGGAGGACGAGGCACGCCTGCGGGCGCTGCTGGACAAGCACGGCCGCCGCGACTCCCTCGGCCACTTCGCGCTGCGGCGCGACAAGGCCGTGGTCTTCTCGCCCAGCGGCAAGGCGGCGGTGACCTACCGCGTCGTGTCCGGCGTGATGCTCGCCAGCGGCGACCCCATCGGCGACGTCGAGGCCTGGCCCGGCGCCATCGAGCGCTTCATGGACGAGGCACGCGCGCACTCCTGGACCCCGGCCGTCATGGGCTGCTCGGAGACGGGAGGCGAGGTGTGGACCCGCGAGACCGGCCTGGACGCCCTGGAGCTGGGCGACGAGGCGGTGGTGGAGGTGGCGGATTTCTCCCTCGCCGGCCGCGCGATGCGCAACGTGCGGCAGATGGTCAAGCGCATCGAGCGCGCCGGTTACGAGACCCGGGTACGACGTGTCCGTGACCTCGGCGAGGCGGAGCTGGAGCGGATCCGGCAGGCCGCCGAGGACTGGCGCGGCACGGACACCGAGCGCGGCTTCTCCATGGCCCTGGGCCGGATCGGCGACGCCTCCGACGGCGACTGCCTGATCGCCACCGCCCACAAGGCCGACGAGCAGCCCGGCCCCTACGGCGACCTGAAGGCGATCCTGCACTTCGTGCCCTGGGGCACGGACGGCGCCTCCCTGGACCTGATGCGCCGCGACCGCTCGGCCGACCCCGGCATGAACGAACTGCTCATCGTCGCCGCCCTCCAGGCGGCCCCGAAGTTCGGCATCACGCGTGTCTCGCTGAACTTCGCGATGTTCCGCTCCGCCCTCGCACGGGGCGAGAAGATCGGCGCGGGACCCGTGCTGCGCGCCTGGCGCGGCCTGCTGGTGTTCCTCTCCCGCTGGTTCCAGATCGAGTCCCTGTACAAGTTCAACGCCAAGTTCCAGCCCCGCTGGGAGCCGCGCTTCGTCGTCTACCGGGCCTCCGCGGACCTGCCGCGCATCGGGCTCGCCGCGATGCAGGCCGAGGGCTTCGTCAACCTGGCCCTGCCGCTGCCGCGCTTCCTGCGCCGCCGCCAGAAGCCGGCACGCGTGTGTGCCCACACCGTGTCCGAGAGGGACGCCCGCGCCCGAGTCGCGTGACGTCCCGGCTCACGTGTTCGATGCCGACCCGGCCGGAGAGCCGCCCCGTCCCCCGGGGCCTCCGGCCGGGCCGCGGCGTCTTCGGGCCCGTTGTGGGGCCTACGCTGAACGTATGAGCAATGAGAGCGGACGCGGGCGCGTCGCGGGCCTTCCGCAGTGGGACCGCTGCGCGGTCATGGGAGTCGTGAACGTCACGCCCGATTCCTTCTCCGACGGCGGCCGCTTCTTCGACACCACGGCAGCCGTCAAGCACGGCCTGGAGCTGGTCGCCGAGGGCGCGGACCTGGTCGACGTCGGCGGCGAGTCCACCCGCCCCGGCGCCACCCGCGTCGACGCCGCCGAGGAACTCAGGCGCGTCGTCCCCGTCGTCCGCGGCCTCGCCTCCGAAGGCGTCACGGTCTCCGTCGACACCATGCGCGCGTCGGTCGCCGAGCAGGCCCTCGCCGCCGGCGCGGCCCTCGTCAACGACGTC
Organism: Streptomyces griseorubiginosus; assembly: GCF_017614965.1. Lineage (GTDB taxonomy): Bacteria > Actinomycetota > Actinomycetes > Streptomycetales > Streptomycetaceae > Streptomyces > Streptomyces griseorubiginosus_B. The sequence goes on from NZ_WVUG01000034.1 coordinate 20,361, forward strand.
AGCGGCGGCCTCGCCGACCCCGCGATGATCCCCGTCGTCGCCTCCTCGGGCGCCCCCTTCGTCGTCATGCACTGGCGCGGCTTCCTGGAGGGCGGCAACGTCAGGGGGGTGTACGACGACGTGGTCGCCGAGGTCGTCGAGGAACTCCACGCGCGCGTGGACGCCGTCCTCGCCGGCGGCATCGCCCCCGACCGGATCGTCGTCGACCCCGGCCTCGGCTTCTCCAAGGACGCCGAGCACGACCTCGTCCTGCTGGCCCACCTCGACCGTCTGCTCGGTCTCGGCCGCCCCCTGCTCGTCGCCGCCTCCCGCAAGCGGTTCCTGGGGCGCGTGCTCGCCGGCCCGGAGGGCGCGCCCCCGCCCGCGCGCGAGCGCGACGCCGCCACGGCCGCCGTCTCCGCGCTCGCCGCGCAGGCCGGCGCGTGGGCGGTCCGCGTGCACGAGGTCCGCGCGACAGCGGATGCGGTACGGGTCGCGCGCGCCGTGGAAGAAGCGCGCGCGGCTGGAAGTGCGCCGGGCTCCGACATCACACGCGGGGCGCGTGACCCGGAACACGCGCCCGGCGCGCACGACTCGCACGGCTCAGAAGGAGCCCGGTGAGCGCCCCCCACACCGATGTCGAGCAGGTGGAGGCGGCCAACACCGCGTTCTACGAGGCACTGGAGCGCGGTGACTTCGAGGAGGTGTCCTCGCTCTGGCTGACCCCCGCCGACCTGGGCGTCGACGAGGAGTACCACGACCCGGCGGACACCGGTGTGGTCTCCTGCGTGCACCCGGGCTGGCCCGTGCTGACCGGTCGCGGCGAGGTCCTGAGGTCGTACGCCCTGATCATGGCGAGCACCGACTACATCCAGTTCTTCCTGACCGACGTGCATGTCTCGGTCACCGGCGACACGGCCCTGGTCACCTGCACCGAGAACATCCTCAGCGGCGGGCCGGCCCCCAAGGGCGACGAGGAGCTGGGACCTCTGGTGGGCCAGCTGGTGGTCGCGACCAACGTGTTCCGCCGCACCCCCGACGGCTGGAAGCTGTGGTCCCACCACGCCTCCCCGGTTCTGGCCGAAAACGACGAGGCCGAGGACGAGGACACCCCGCCCTGACGGGGTAGTCGCCCGGTGAGGACATCCGCGGCCCGAGACCGTCCGCCGGCACCCGGAACACCCACCGGGAGCAAGAAGTGGTTGGAATCACGACGGCCGGGGTAGGGGCGGCTACCAGCCCGTGAGCCACCGGGTTCCCCAGGGGAAACAGACGATGAAACCTCCTGGCCCCGGCTCGGGCCCGCGGCCCCGTGGCCCGGCCCTGTCAGTGCCCGCAGGTAGATTCGTTCGAGGCCGGTGTGCCGCCCGCACACGGCACCGACCGGCCGTCACCGACGATTGCAGGAGTGATTCGCGTGGATCGTGTCGCGCTGCGCGGCCTGAAGGCCCGCGGGCACCACGGTGTGTTCCCCAAGGAACGCGAGGAGGGCCAGACCTTCCTGGTGGACCTCGTCCTCGGCCTGGACACCCGGCCGGCCGCGGCGGACGACGACCTGGCGAAGACCGTGCACTACGGCATCGTGGCGGAGGAGGTCGTGGCCGTCGTCGAGGGCGAACCCGTCAACCTCATCGAGACGCTCGCCGAGCGCATCGCCCAGGCCTGTCTGAAGCACGAAGGGGTCCAGGAGGTCGAGGTCTGCGTCCACAAGCCGGACGCGCCGATCACCGTCCCCTTCGACGACGTGACCGTCACCATCACCCGGAGCCGAGTATGACCGCGTTCTTCACCGAGGGGCACAGCGACCCGACCGTACAGCCGGTGCCCGCCTCCGTCGTGCAGCAGGTGGACGCCGCCGACACGACCCTGCACAACCCCCGACGCGCCGTGATCTCCCTCGGCTCCAACCTCGGCAACCGCCTGGAGACCCTGCAGGGCGCCATCGACGCCCTGGAGGACACCCCGGGCGTCCGGGTCAAGGCCGTGTCGCCGGTGTACGAGACGGAGCCGTGGGGCGTCGAGCCCGGCAGCCAGCCCTCGTACTTCAACGCCGTGGTCGTGCTGAAGACCACCCTGCCGCCGTCCTCGCTCCTGGAGCGGGCGCACGCGGTCGAGGAGGCCTTCCACCGGGTGCGGGACGAGCGCTGGGGCGCCCGCACCCTGGACGTCGACATCGTCGCCTACGCCGACGTCGTCGACACCGACCCGCGTCTCACCCTCCCCCACCCGCGCGCCCACGAGCGCGCGTTCGTCCTCGCTCCGTGGCACGATCTGGAGCCCGAGGCGCAGCTGCCCGGCCGCGGCGCGGTCGCCGATCTCCTCGCCGCCGTCACCCGCGAGGGCGTGACTCCCCGCAAGGACCTGGAACTCCACCTGCCCGAGTAGTCGTTAAGGTCAGGGCGAGGCCGGGACGACCACAGGCCGCGGGACGATCCCGGGATCCGGGGGAGCTGAAGGGACACCGTGAGAGAGCTGCGCATCAGGGTGCTGGTCGGAGTGTTCGTCGTGGCCGCCATCCTGTCCTGGGCGGGCGCCCGCCTGTGGAACTCGATCGGGACCCTGCCGAGCGTCCCCCTGGCCGCGCCGATCGTGCTGGCCCTGATCGCGGTGGTCCTGACGGCCACGGCGCTCTCGATCCGGGGCCGTCTCAAGGCCCAGCGCGAGCGCCGCCCCGAGGCCAAGGGCGTGGACCCGCTGATGGCGGCCCGCGCGGTCGTCTTCGGCCAGGCCAGCGCCCTGGTGGCCGCGCTGGTCGCCGGGATGTACGGCGGCACGGGCGTCTTCCTGCTGGAACTCCTCGACATCCCGGCCCGCCGCGATCAGGCCATCTACGCCGGCTTCTCGGTCGTGGCGGGCATCGCGGTCATAGTGGCGGCCATCTTCCTCGAGCGGGTCTGCAAGCTCCCGGAGGACGACGAGCACAACAACGGGGCGGCCTCGGCGGCGTAGGGCCGTCAGCGCGCCATGATGAGGCTCATCGCCTCGTTGCGGGTGGCGGGATCGCGCAGCTGGCCACGGACCGCCGACGTTATGGTCTTCGCCCCCGGCTTGCGGACCCCGCGCATCGACATGCACATGTGCTCGCACTCGACGACGACGATCACGCCACGCGGCTCCAGTATGTCCATCAGGGAGTCGGCGATCTGCGTGGTGAGTCGTTCCTGCACCTGCGGACGGCGGGCGTAGACGTCCACGAGCCGGGCCAGCTTCGACAGGCCCGTGATCTTGCCGTCGGTGGACGGGATGTAGCCGACGTGGGCGACCCCGACGAACGGGACCAGATGGTGCTCGCACGAGCTGAGCACCTCGATGTCCTTCACCAGCACCATCTCGTCGTGGCCCAGGTCGAACGTCGTCGTCAGCACGTCCTCGGGCTTCTGCCACAGGCCCGCGAAAATCTCCTTGTACGCCCGCGCCACCCGCGCCGGCGTCTCCTTGAGGCCCTCCCGGTCAGGGTCCTCGCCGACCGCGATCAGCAGTTCGCGGATGGCGTTCTCGGCGCGCTTCTCGTCGAACTCGCCGATGTCGCCCTCGCTGTCCAGCGTCACAGGGTCGGTCATCTCGTGCCTCGTTCCTCTGGTGTCACCTGCGCGCAGCCACAAATGCCGCGCCCCCCAGGCTAGAACCTGGGGGGCGCGTGCATCCATTCCGGTCTCGGTGGCCGGAAGTGACGTCAGCTCTCGGGACGCTCCTCCGGAGCCGGCTCGGCCACCGGGGTGTGCTCCGTCGCCGTCGACTTGGCGGTGGAGATCGCCGGGGTCGCGCCGTTGGCGCCGTTCGTCAGGGCGAGCTCCTTCGGGGAGAGCACCGGCGGACGGGTGGACGGCGTGCGGCGGGAGGAGCCGGTCCAGGCCGGACGCGGCGGGCGCTTGACGATGGGAGCGAAGATCTCGGCGATCTGCTCCTTGCCCAGCGTCTCCTTCTCCAGCAGCTGCAGGACGAGGTTGTCGAGGACGTCGCGGTTCTCGACCAGGATCTCCCAGGCTTCGTTGTGCGCGTTCTCGATGAGCTTCTTGACTTCCTCGTCCACCAGCGCGGCGACCTCTTCCGAGTAGTCGCGCTGGTGAGCCATCTCACGTCCGAGGAACGGCTCGGTGTTGTCGCCGCCGAACTTGATGGCGCCCAGACGCTCGGTCATGCCGTACTGGGTGACCATCGCGCGGGCCGTGGCGGTGGCCTTCTCGATGTCGTTCGCCGCGCCCGTGGTCGGGTCGTGGAAGACCAGTTCCTCGGCCGCGCGACCGCCCAGCATGTAGGCGAGCTGGTCGAGCATCTCGTTGCGGGTGGTCGAGTACTTGTCCTCGTCCGGCAGGACCATCGTGTAGCCCAGAGCACGTCCCCGGGAGAGGATCGTGATCTTGTGGACCGGGTCGGAGTTCGGGGAGGCCGCCGCGACCAGGGCGTGTCCGCCCTCGTGGTACGCAGTGATCTTCTTCTCCTTGTCCGACATGATCCGGGTCCGCTTCTGCGGGCCCGCCACCACGCGGTCGATCGCCTCGTCCAGCATGGAGTTGTCGATCAGCTTCCGGTCGCTGCGGGCCGTGAGCAGGGCGGCCTCGTTCAGGACGTTGCTCAGGTCGGCGCCGGTGAAGCCCGGCGTCCGGCGGGCGACGGCCGCGAGGTCGACGTCCGGGGCGACCGGCTTGCCCTTCTGGTGGACCTTGAGGATCTCCAGGCGCCCCTGCAGGTCCGGCGGGTCGACCGCGATCTGGCGGTCGAAGCGGCCGGGCCGCAGAAGGGCCGGGTCGAGGATGTCCGGACGGTTGGTGGCTGCGATGAGAATCACACCACCCTTGACGTCGAAACCGTCCATCTCGACGAGCAGCTGGTTCAGCGTCTGCTCGCGCTCGTCGTGACCACCGCCGAGGCCGGCGCCGCGGTGGCGGCCGACCGCGTCGATCTCGTCGACGAAGACGATCGCCGGGGCGTTCGCCTTGGCCTGCTCGAACAGGTCACGGACCCGGGAGGCACCGACACCGACGAACATCTCGACGAAGTCGGAACCGGAGATCGAGTAGAAGGGGACCCCCGCCTCACCGGCGACCGCTCGCGCGAGCAGCGTCTTGCCGGTACCGGGGCGGCCGTAGAGCAGCACGCCCTTGGGGATCTTGGCGCCGACGGCCTGGAACTTCGCCGGCTCCTGCAGGAACTCCTTGATCTCGTGGAGTTCCTCGACGGCCTCGTCGCAGCCCGCGACGTCGGCGAACGTCGTCTTCGGGGTGTCCTTGGTGATCAGCTTGGCCTTGGACTTCCCGAAGTTCATCACCCGGGAGCCGCCGCCCTGCATCTGGTTCATCAGGAACAGGAAGACGACCACGATCAGGACGAAGGGGAGCAGGGAGAGCAGGATGCCGAGGAACGGGTTCTGCTTGGACGGCGACACGGTGTAGCCGTCCGGGATCTGCTTGTCCTGGTACTTGGTCTGCAGCTTGTCGGCGATGGCCACACCCTGGTCGCCGATGTAGCTCGCCTGGATCTTCGAGCTGCCCTCGACCTTTACGCCGTCCTTGAGCTGGACCTTGACGGTCTGCTCGTCACCGGTGGTGAGCTTGGCCGACTCCACCTTGTTGTCGTTGATCGCCGCCACGACCTGGCCGGTGTCCACCGTCTTGTAGCCGCCGGACGAGCCGACGACCTGCATCAACACGACCACGGCAAGGACGGCCAGCACGATCCACATGACCGGCCCACGGAAGTATCGCTTCACGTCCATCCATACGGAGCGGTGTCGCCCCGTCCCTCCTGCCATAGTGAGTTTGATAAGACAGTTCTTCTGACGGTACCCCAGCATTGTTGCCCGAAGCCGCACTCAGCGGCTCGGACGGCCGGCATTCCCGCCTCTGCATGCTCCAACGGCGCGAAACCCGCCGGGGTTCCCGATCGTCCTACAAAGACGGCTCGCTTGGCCCCAAGGCCGGCTCAGCCGCCGTAGACGTGGGGGGCGAGCGTACCGACGAACGGGAGATTCCGGTACTTCTCCGCGTAGTCCAGACCGTAACCGACGACGAACTCGTTCGGGATGTCGAAGCCGACCCACTCCACGTCGATGGCGACCTTCGCGGCGTCCGGCTTGCGCAGCAGGGTGCAGATCTTCAACGACTCCGGCTCACGCGAGCCGAGGTTGTTGATCAGCCACGACAGGGTCAGTCCGGAGTCGATGATGTCCTCGACGATCAGGACGTGCCGGCCCTTGATGTCGGTGTCGAGGTCCTTCAGGATCCGCACCACGCCGGAGGACTGGGTGCCCGCGCCGTACGAGGACACGGCCATCCAGTCCATGGTGACGGGGGTGGACAGCGCCCGGGCCAGGTCGGCCATGACCATCACCGCGCCCTTGAGGACGCCGACGATGAGCAGGTCCTTGCCCGCGTACTCCGCGTCGATCTTCGCGGCCAGCTCGACGAGCTTCGCGTCGATCTCTTCCTTGGTGATGAGCACCTGCTTGAGGTCGGCACCCATGTCTTTCGCGTCCACCCGCATCACTTTCGGTCGTCCCACCGGCTGCCCGGCCCCGGAAGCGGGGCCGGATCCCGCACAAAACGGGATGAGGTTCAGCCTTGCCGAATCACCAGTCTGCCACCCTGGCGCTGGGCGACGACCTTGCCGGGGAGATTGATGGCTCCCTGGCCGCGCCAGCCGGTGATCAGCCGGTCGACTTCCTCGATGTGGCGGGCGAACAGCGACCCGGCCGGGGCGCCGGCCTCGATGGCCGCCTGGCGCAGGATGCGGCGGCGCACGGCGGGCGGCAGGGCGTAGAGCTTGGCGCACTCCAGCAGGCCCGCGCTGTCCCGCACGGCCGCCTCGGCCTGGCGGGCCCAGGCGTCGAGGGCGTCGGCGTCGTCGCGGGAGAGCTGCGCGGTACGGGCGAGGGCCTCGACGACGCCCTTGCCGAGCGCCTTCTCCAGTGCGGGCAGGCCCTCGTGGCGCAGCCTCGAGCGGGTGTAGGCGGGGTCGGCGTTGTGCGGGTCGTCCCAGACGGGCAGCGACTGGACCATGCAGGCCTTGCGGGCGGTCTGCCGGTCGAGTTCGAGGAAGGGGCGGCGGTAACGGCCGCCGGCCCCCGAGACCGCGGCCATTCCGGACAGGGAGCGGATGCCGGAGCCGCGGGCTAGGCCCAGCAGAACGGTCTCGGCCTGGTCGTCGCGGGTGTGGCCGAGCAGGATCGCGGTGGCGCCGTGGCGGGCTGCGGCAGCGTCGAGGGCGGCGTACCGGGCGTCGCGGGCGGCGGCTTCCGGGCCGCCTTCGCGGCCCACGGTCACGGCGACGGACTCGACCGGGTCCAGGCCCAACTCGCGCAGTCGCAGGGCGACTTCCTCGGCGCGCAGATCGGAGCCGGGCTGCAGTCCGTGGTCGACGGTGACGCCGCCGCAGCGGATGCCGAGCTTGGGGGCCTCGAAGGCGAGGGCGGAGGCGAGCGCCATGGAGTCGGCGCCGCCGGAGCACGCCACGAGCACGAGCGGCGCGGGCGGGGGCTCGTGTGCGGTCCGCCCGGCGGGGGGCTGGTCGTCGTTGAGGATGTCGTGAAGGACGCGGCGGACCGCCAGGCGTATCGCCGCGACCGCAGGATGGGGACCCATGTCCGGTTCCCTTCATGAAGTTTTCGGGGGGTGAGCCCGAGGTTCGGTCACTCAGAGTGTGTCGATGGTGACAGAACCGGGCCGTTCCCCGAGCATTGCACGCCTACCCATGGCTCACGGTCCCTCGGACGGGTGATTGGAGGGGCGTTCGCCTGCCGTCGGCCGGATCCGGTTCACGACGTCCCCACGGCGTTCACGACTCGCTCTTGCGGTGCACCCGCGCGACCCAGTCCGCCGGTTTGGCGATCTCCGACTTGGTCGGCAGGGTGTTCGGGGAGGTCCACACACGGTTGAAGCCGTCCATGCCGACCTGGTCGACAACGGCCCGCACGAACCGCTCGCCGTCCCGGTACTGCCTGAGTTTGGCGTCCAGGCCAAGCAGCTTGCGCAGCGCCATGTCCAGCCGGGAAGCACCCTTGGCCCGGCGCTGCTGGAACTTCTCGCGGATCTCGGCCACGCTCGGCACGACGTCGGGGCCCACTCCGTCCATCACGAAGTCGGCGTGCCCCTCGAGGAGGGACATCACGGCGGTGAGACGGCCGAGGATCTCGCGCTGGGCCGGGGTCTGCACGATCTCCACGAAGGAGCGTCCCCCGTCGTCCTCCTCGGCCTCGGGGCGCCCGCCCGCGAGGGACTGGGCGGCCTCCCGGATGCGCTCCAGGACGGTCATCGGGTCGACGTCGGTCTCCCCCAGGAAAGACTGGATTTCGCCCTCGAGGTGGTCGCGCAGCCAGGGCACCGCGCTGAACTGCGTGCGGTGCGTCTCCTCGTGCAGACAGACCCAGAGGCGGAAGTCGTGGGGCTGCACGTCGAGTTCGCGCTCCACGTGGACGATGTTGGGGGCGACGAGGAGCAGCCGGCCGCCGCCGTTCTCGCCGGCCGGCAGCTCGCGGGTGGCCGGGGCGAAGGTCTCGTACTGGCCGAGGACGCGGGAGGCCAGGAACGACAGCAGCATGCCCAGTTCGACGCCGGTGACCTTGCCGCCGACCGCGCCGAGGACCGCGCCGCCGGGGCTGCTGCCGCGCCGCTCCTGCATCTTCTCGAGCAGCGGTTTGAGGATCTCCCGGAAGCCTGCGACGTTGGCCCGGACCCAGCCGGGCCGGTCGACGACCAGGATCGGGGTGTCGTGGGTCTCCTCCGTGCCCATCCGGGTGAAGCCGCGGACGTGTTCCTCCGAGGCCTTGGCATGCCGGCGCAGTTCCGCGACGACCTCTCGGGCCTCGTCGCGGCTCACGTCGGGGCCCGGCCGCACGAGCCGGGTCGCGGTCGCGACCGCGAGATTCCAGTCGACCATCTCGGCACCACCGATGCTCGTCATGTGTCAACCGTACGTGAGCGTTCCCGCTTGGGGCAGGGCGCGGAGGCCCGCGGCACCTGGTCCGGCGCCGCAGGGGTCAGCGGCAGCCGCAGGCCGCCAGGGCCGTCGCGGTGCGGTCCAGCGCCGACTGGGCCGCATCCTTGCTTGTCGTGTCGGACGCGAGGAAGGCGAAGGCGAGCAGCCGGCCGTCCTGGTCGACCACGGTGCCGGCCAGGGTGTTCACCCCGCTCAGGGTGCCGGTCTTGGCCCGTACGACCCCTGCCGCGCCGCCCGTGTAGCGGCTGGCCAGAGTGCCGGTGAAGCCCGCCACGGGCAGGCCCGTGAGGACGGGGCGGAGTTCGGGGTGGTCCGGGGCTCCGGCCTTGACCAGCAGGGCCGTCAGAAGGCCGGCCGTCAGCCTGTCGGCCCGGTTCAGGCCGCTGCCGTCATGGAACTGCGCGCCCTTCACGGGCAGTTGGAGTCTCCTCAGCTGGGCGGCGATCGCCGCGGCGCCGCCGTCGAAGCTCGCCGGCTTCCCCGTCGCCACCGCCGTCTGGCGGGCCAGCGCCTCCGCGATGTCGTTGTCGGAGTTGGTCAGCATGCGCTCGACCAGGTCGGCGAGCGGGGGTGAGGAGACGGAGGCCAGCGTCCTGGCGCGGGCCGTCGCCCTGGACGGGCCCGGGGGCGTCGTCCGGATGCCGTCCGCGGCCAGGAAGCCCGCGAACCTCGTCGTCGCAACGGCGGCCGGGTCCGCCACCCGGATCGCGGTTCCGCTGGTGGAGTCGTCCGTGCGCCCCTCGTCGGCCATCAGGGCGCTGACCGGCGCGAGGTTGTCGTTGTCGGCGCCGATGGGATGCACCGCGGGACCGGTGTAGAGGGTGGTGTCGTAGGAGAGCGTGACCCGGTCGATGCCGCGCTTCTTCAGGGCCGTCGCCGTCCTGTCGGCCAGGTCGCGCAGGCTCGCCCAGCCGTCGGCCTCCTTGCGGGCCGTCAGCGTCGGGTCGCCGCCGCCGACGAGGACGAGTTCCCTGGTGTCCGGTTCCAGGGCGGTGCGCGTGGTGAGGCGGTGGTCGGCGCCCATCGCCGACAGCGCGGCGACCGCGGTGGCGATCTTCGTCGTGGAGGCGGGCGTGAGGGGGGCGTCGGCGCCGGTGCCGTACAGGCGCTTGCCGGTGGTCACGTCGACGACCGCGGCGGCGCGGTGGGCGCCGAGGGCCGCGTCGCCCAGGAGCGGGGCGAGGACGTCGCTGAGCGCCGGTCCGACCGGGGCGGACCTCACCGCGTTCGCGGAGCCGCCGAGGCCGACCAGGACCGAGGCGGCGCTCGGCGCGGGCCGGGGCGCCCTGGCCTTGTCGGACGTATCGGATGTACGGCCGTGATCTGCGCCACCCGCGCGTTCCAGGGCAACCGCCCGGTCCGCCTCGGCCGTACGCTGACCGGTGGAGTCCCAGGGACCGGCCGCGGTCACCACGGTGACGGCCAGCGCCACACCGGCGGTGGCGGCACCCGCGGTGTACTGCCAGGTCCCGGTGGTCTTCGGCCTCGCCGACAGCACCCGCGCGAGCCGCGGTCGCGCGGCCGCCGCGGCCCGTTCGAGGCGGGGACGCGCGGCGTTCGCGGCTCGTTCGAGCTGTGGGCGTACGGTCCCGGCGGCCCGTGCCAGACGCGGTCGTACGGCGTTCGCGGCCCGCACCACGTGCGGTCTCGCGGCTCGCCAAGGCCTCAGTTCAGGCACGACCACCAGCCCCTTTCGCGATCACACACGTGCGTGAGGGACACTTAACCACCAGAACTATGTGTTGATCATGGAGGAGCCACCGGTGGAGTTCGACGTCACGATCGAGATCCCGAAGGGTTCGCGGAACAAGTACGAGGTGGACCACGAGACCGGTCGGATCCGCCTGGACCGTCGACTCTTCACCTCGACCGCCTACCCGACCGACTACGGCTTCGTCGAGAACACCCTCGGCGAGGACGGCGACCCGCTGGACGCGCTGGTCATCCTGGACGAGCCGACCTTCCCGGGCTGTCTGATCCGCTGCCGCGCGATCGGCATGTTCCGCATGACGGACGAGGCGGGCGGTGACGACAAGCTGCTGTGCGTCCCGTCGACGGACCCGCGCGTGGAGCACCTGCGTGACATCCACCACGTCTCGGAGTTCGACCGTCTGGAGATCCAGCACTTCTTCGAGGTCTACAAGGACCTGGAGCCCGGCAAGTCCGTCGAGGGCGCCAACTGGGTCGGCCGCACGGACGCCGAGGCCGAGATCGAGCGCTCCTACAAGCGGTTCAAGGAGCAGGGCGGCCACTGAGCCCGGAACTCGTGTGAAGGGGCCGTACGCATGCGCGTGCGGCCCCTTCGTGTGCCTGTGCGCATACTGAGGGTGGCAGGAGGTGTCGTACAGGGAGCGTTGCGCACGTGACGGAAGCGGAGTACCGCAAACCGCAGTCGGACGAGGCGAGGGGCACGTTCGATCCCGAGATCACATCGGAGTTCGCCCTTCCGGCCGGGCTCGCGGCCCCCAGAGCGGTCGCCGAGCCGGAGACCACGTCGGAGTTCGCCGTCCCGGACGGGCTGGACGTGCCGCAGCCGCCGAACGCCGAGTCCGAGGGCTCCGCGTTCAGCGCGCCGCGCACCTACAGCAGCAGGCAGGCGCCGGCCGCGTTCACCCCGGCGACCGGCATCCCCGTCGTCAGTCTCACCAAGGACGTGCCCTGGCAGGACCGCATGCGCACCATGCTGCGGATGCCGGTGGCCGAGCGGCCCGCGCCGGAGCCCGGTCCGAAGGCGGAGGAGGGCGGTCCCGCCGTCCCGCGCGTGCTCGACCTGACGCTGCGCATCGGGGAGCTGCTGCTGGCCGGCGGTGAGGGCGCGGAGGACGTGGAGGCCGCGATGTTCGCGGTGTGCCGGTCCTACGGCCTGGACCGCTGCGAGCCGAACGTCACCTTCACGCTGCTGTCGATCTCCTACCAGCCCTCGCTGGTGGAGGACCCGGTGACGGCCTCGCGGACCGTGCGGCGGCGGGCGACGGACTACACGCGGCTGGCGGCCGTCTTCCGGCTCGTGGACGACCTCAGCGACCCGGAGACCACCATCTCCCTGGAGGAGGCCTACCGGCGGCTCGCGGAGATACGGCGCAACCGGCACCCGTATCCGACCTGGGTGCTGACCGGGGCGAGCGGGCTGCTCGCCGGGGCCGCCTCCGTGCTCGTCGGCGGTGATCTGGTCGTGTTCGTCGCGGCCATGGTGGGCGCGATGTTCGGCGACCGGCTGGCCTGGCTGTGCGCGGGGCGCGGGCTGCCGGAGTTCTACCAGTTCACGGTGGCCGCGATGCCGCCGGCGGCGATCGGGGTCGCGCTGACCGTGGCCCATGTGGACGTGAAGGCGTCCGCGGTCATCACCGGTGGGCTGTTCGCGCTGCTTCCCGGGCGGGCGCTGGTGGCGGGCGTGCAGGACGGGCTGACCGGCTTCTACATCACCGCCTCCGCACGGCTGCTGGAGGTCATCTACCTGTTCGTCGGGATCGTCACCGGGGTGCTGGTCGTCCTGTACTTCGGGGTGAACCTCGGCGCCAAGCTGAACCCGGATGCGGCCCTGCAGATCGCCGAGCGGCCGCTGTGGCAGATCGCCGCCTCGATGCTGCTGTCGCTGACGTTCGCCGTGCTGTTGCAGCAGGAGCGCTCGACCGTGCTGTGGGTGACGCTCAACGGCGGCGTGGCGTGGTGCGTGTACGGCGCGCTGCACTACCCCGGCGGGCTGTCGCCGGTCGCCTCCACGGCCGTCGCCGCCGGGCTCGTGGGGCTGTTCGGGCAGCTGCTGTCCCGGTACCGGTTCGCTTCCGCGCTGCCGTACACGACGGCGGCGATCGGGCCCCTGCTGCCGGGTTCGTCGACGTACTTCGGGCTGCTGTCGATCGCCCAGAACAACGTCGACAAGGGGCTGGTGTCGCTGGCCACGGCCGCGTCGCTCGCCATGGCCATCGCGATCGGGGTCAACCTGGGATCGGAGATCTCACGGCTGTTCCTGCGGATCGGCTCGGCCGAGAAGCGCCGGGCCGCCAAGCGGACGCGGGGCTTCTAGTCGCCCAAGGTTGGACACGCGGTTCCTAGTAGCCCTGGTTGTAGGGGTACTGGCCGTTCTGCCCGGCGCCGTACGGCTGCTGGGGCTGCTCGCCACCGTACGGCTGCTGCGGCGGGTACGTCTGCTGGGGGTACTGCGGGGCGTACTGCTGCTGGTTCGGGTCGTAGGGCTGCCGGCTCGGGTCGTACGGCTGCTGATACGGCTGGTCCGCCGGCGGGATGCGGCGCAGCTGGGTCGTCGAGTCGTCCATGACCACCGGGAAGGGCTGGGTCTGCTCCTGGACGGGCTCGGCTGCGGCGGGCTCGGGGTTGTTCTTCGCCTTCGAGCGGGCGCGCAGGAACTCGATGGCGATCGGGACCACCGAGACGAGGACGATCAGGATGAGGATCGCCTCGATGTTGTTCCTGACGAAGTCGATCTTGCCGAGCCAGGAGCCGAGCAGGGTGACGCCGGCGCCCCACAGGACGCCGCCGATCACGTTGAAGACCACGAAGGAGCGGTACTTCATGCCGCTGACACCGGCGATGATCGGCGTGAAGGTACGCACCACGGGCACGAAGCGGGCCAGGACCAGGGACTTCGGGCCGTACTTCTCGAAGAACTCGTGCGCCTTGACCACGTTCTCCTGCTTGAAGAGACGGGAGTCGGGGCGGTTGAAGAGCGAGGGGCCGACCTTCTTGCCGAACATGTAGCCCGCCTGGTCGCCCAGGACCGCGGCGACGCAGATCAGGGCGATCGCTCCCCACAGCGGGAAGTTCAGCTGATCGGTGGTGATCAGCAGGCCCGTGGTGAACAGGAGCGAGTCGCCCGGCAGGAAGAAGCCGATGAGCAGGCCCGACTCCGCGAAGACGATCAGGAGCAGACCCCAGATGCCGAACGTGTCGAGAAGGTAGTTCGGATCGAGCCAGCTCGGGCCGAGGGCAAGCGTCGTCACGGTTCCTGGCTCCCTGAGGGGTGGGGGAAGGTTCGGCGTCCTTCTACGGGCGCACAAAGCTATCAACGCAAGGTGTCCGCCCCAGGTTCCACCGGTGTCTCCAGGATGCACTGTGCGCCTCCTGGGACAAAGCTGAGAGTCATGGGCATCGAAGAGTACGGCGGCGGCCAGGGGCCCCAGCCGGATGTGTTGGTCGTCACGACGAACGACGTTCCCGGGTACCGGGTGCAGCAGGTCCTCGGTGAGGTGTTCGGCCTCACCGTGCGGTCCCGGCACCTCGGCAGCCAGATCGGGGCCGGGCTGAAGTCGATGATCGGCGGTGAGCTCAGGGGCCTCACCAAGACGCTGGTGCAGACCCGGAACCAGGCCATGGAGCGGCTGGTGGAGCAGGCACGCGCGCGTGGGGCGAACGGGGTGCTGATGTTCCGCTTCGACGTGACCGAGGCGGCCGACGTCGGCACCGAGGTGTGCGCCTACGGGACCGCGGTCGTCCTGGCCCGGGAGTGAGCCCCCGGGCCGGGACCGTCACGCGGCGTGGCGGGCCGCGTTGGCGTGGATCGCGTCCCGGAGGTGCTCGGCGAGGCCGGGGTGCATGGCGTCGTAGAACGCCTTGAAGCGCTCGTCGGAGACGTACATGTCGGCCAGACAGCCGTGCATCTCGTAGCCGCACCCGTAGTACCACCGGTGGATGTGCAGGCGGTGTTCCTCCGCGAGGTCCATCGCCGCCTCGGCGGTCGGCGGCTCACCGGCGGACACCAGGGCCGCGTAGCGCGTGCTCCAGTCGTCCGCCTCGGCTTTCAGCCGTTTCCAGTCCGCCTTGGTGTAGCCGGCGGCCCGGCGCTGTGACTCGGCGTACGCCTCGGTGCCGCCCCAGCGGCGCTCGGCCTCCTCGGCGTACTGCTCGGGGTCCTTGTCCCCGAAGACCTCGAAGCGTTCCTCCGGGGTGAGGTTGATGCCCATCTTCCGTGCCTCCATGGCGTGTTCCACGGCCTCGGCCATCTTCCGCAGCTTCTCGATCCGGGCGGTCAGCAGCTCGTGCCGGCGGCGCAGACGCGCGCGCGGATCCGCGTCCGGGTCGTCGAGCAGGGCCGCGACCTCCTCGAGCGGGAAGCCGAGCTCCCGGTAGAACAGGATCTGCTGCAGCCGGTCGAGGTCGGCCTCGCCGTAGCGCCGGTGCCCCGCGTGGCTGCGCTCGCTCGGGACGAGCAGTCCGATGGCGTCGTAGTGGTGCAGGGTGCGCACCGTGACGCCGGCGTAGCCCGCGACCTGTCCCACGGAGTAACTCACTTCGTCCGCTCCCTTCTCGGTACGCGCTCCACAGTGGGACCTCACGTCGCGTGAGGTGCAAGTCCGATTCTCCCGGGGCGGCGGGCGGACCCGCCCCGGCGCGGGCTGATCCCTGGAACTCCCTTCCGTCGGCACTCGTTCATCAGCAGACGCGAGGAGACAGGTTCATGCCGCTTCACAAGGGTTCCGCACAGTCCGAAGAGCGCCAGGTGTCGGTCAACCCCTTCTTCGGGGAGGCCAATCCGCTCGGCGGCATGACCGAGGCACCGCCCAGGCACCGGCTGCCGGACGCTCCGTTGCCGCCGGCGACGGCGTACCAGCTGGTGCACGACGAGCTGATGCTGGACGGCAACTCACGGCTGAACCTGGCCACGTTCGTGACGACGTGGATGGAACCGCAGGCCGGTGTCCTGATGGCGGAGTGCCGGGACAAGAACATGATCGACAAGGACGAGTATCCACGCACGGCGGAGCTGGAACGGCGCTGTGTGGCGATGCTCGCCGACCTGTGGAACGCGCCGGATCCGGCGGCGGCCGTGGGCTGTTCGACGACCGGCTCCAGCGAGGCGTGCATGCTGGCCGGGATGGCCCTGAAGCGGCGCTGGAGCAAGCGGAACCGGACACCGGGGGCCCGCCCCAACCTCGTGATGGGCGTCAACGTCCAGGTGTGCTGGGAGAAGTTCTGCAACTTCTGGGAGGTCGAACCGCGCCAGGTGCCCATGGAGGGCGACCGGTTCCATCTCGATCCGCAGGCCGCCGCCGAGCTGTGCGACGAGAACACGATCGGGGTCGTCGGCATCCTCGGCTCCACCTTCGACGGCTCCTACGAGCCGATCGCGGACCTGTGCGCGGCCCTCGACGCGTTGCAGGAGCGCACGGGCCTGGACATCCCCGTGCACGTCGACGGCGCGTCCGGCGCGATGGTCGCGCCCTTCCTCGACGAGGACCTGGTGTGGGACTTCCGCCTCCCGCGCGTGGCGTCCATCAACACCTCCGGGCACAAGTACGGGCTGGTCTACCCAGGCGTCGGCTGGGCACTGTGGCGGGACGGCGAGGCCCTTCCGGAGGACCTCGTCTTCCGCGTCAACTACCTGGGCGGCGACATGCCGACCTTCGCACTCAACTTCTCCCGTCCCGGCGCCCAGGTCGTCGCGCAGTACTACACGTTTCTGCGGCTGGGCCGGGAGGGCTACCGGGCGGTGCAGCAGGCCACCCGGGACGTGGCCCGGTCCGTCGCCGACCGGGTCGAGCGGCTGGGCGACTTCCGGCTGCTGACCCGGGGTGACGAACTGCCGGTCTTCGCCTTCACGACGGCGCCGGGTGTGGAGTCGTACGACGTCTTCGACGTGTCCCGGCGGATGCGGGAGAGCGGCTGGCTGGTGCCCGCGTACACCTTCCCGCCCAACCGGCGGGATCTGTCCGTGCTGCGGGTCGTGTGCCGCAACGGCTTCTCGTCCGACCTCGCCGACCTGTTCGTGGAGGACCTGACCCGCCTGCTGCCGGAGCTGCGCAGGCAGCCGCACCCGTGGACCCGGGACAAGGAGGCGGCCACCGGCTTCCATCACTAGGGGCTACGTGATCAGCGGTCGTCCTGCGGATGCCGCTCCCCGGGGGCGTACGGGTTCTCCTGGTCGGAGGTGAGGACGCCCACGAACGGCTCGCCCTCTCCCGCGAACGTGTACGCCCCGCACCTGGTAGCCGTGGGCCCGCCCGTGCCGGCGGACCGCGCCGAGCACGAGGAGACGGATCGCTTGACATGGGGGGGGACCCGGCTGGGTCAGCCCCAGCCGACGCCCTGCTCCTTGGCCACCAGCTCGAAGGCGGTCGCGCCGTCCAGCGACTCCCTGATGATGTCGGCGTGGCCGGCGTGCCGGGCGGTCTCGCGGATCAGGTGCAGACAGAGCCAGCGCACGGAGACCCGTCCCTCCGGCGGGAACCAGGGGTCGTTCGGCAGCGGGAAGGTGTCGTCGAGGCTCGGTACGGAACGGACGTACGCCTCGGTCTCTTCGGCGACCTTCTTCCAGTGGGCCAGCTGGGACTCGACCGTCTCGTCGCCGACGAGCTGGAAGGTCTCGTGCCAGTTGGACTCGTCCCGCCGGATCGCCGGCGGTTCCTGCTTGGCGCGCGCGATCCAGCTCTGTTCGACCTCGGCGACGTGCTTGAGCAGACCGGAGAGCGAGAGGTCACTGGCGCTGGGCTTGCTCGCGGCCTGCTCCTCGGTCAGTCCGAGCAGCGCCCGGCGGATGCCGCCGCGCTGCTCCTCGATGAACGCGAGCAGCGCTCCGCGCTCGTCTCCCCGGGCCTCCGCGGGAACGTGGGTGACCATGACCGGCCGCCTTTCGTCGGGTCCTGTGGGGTCGCCCCCTGACACCATGAAACTACGGGCCATCGAGGTCAGATCCTGTCCTCGATGACCCGCGCGACCGGACGAAATCAGAACGGGAAACCGCTGCGGCCGTGCTGCACCGAGATCCACTTCTGCGTGGTGAAGCACTCGACGGTCCCCTCGCCGTTCAGACGGCCGATGCCGGAGTTCTTCTCACCGCCGAAGGGGACGACGGGCTCGTCGTGGACGGTGCCGTCGTTCACGTGGAACATGCCGGTGTCGATCTGCTTGGCGAACTCGACCCCCCGCTCGATGTCACCGGTGTGGACGGCCCCGCTCAGGCCATAGGGCGTGTCGTTGACGATGCGTACGGCCTCCTCCTCGCCGTCGAAGGGGATGAGGAAGGCGACCGGGCCGAAGACCTCCTGGCGCAGCAGGGCCGAGTCGGCGGGGATGCCGGTCAGGACCGACGGCTCGACCAGGTTGTCGGTGGTCGTGCCGTGCACCAGGGCCGTCGCGCCCTCGCTGATCGCCTGCTGGACGACGGAGGAGACGGCGTCCGCCTGCGAGGAGTTGATGACCGGGCCGATCACCGTCTGCGGGTCGCTGGGGTCGCCGACCTTGAGGGTCCTGACCTTGGCGACGAACTTCTCGGTGAACTCGTCGGCGATGGAGCGGTCCACGAGCACGCGGTTGGCGGCCATGCAGACCTGGCCCTGGTGGACGTAGCGGCTGAAGACCGCCGCGTCGACCGCGTAGTCGATGTCGGCGTCGTCGAGGACCACGATGGCGCTGTTGCCGCCCAGTTCGAGGACCGAGCGCTTGAAGCTCGCGGCGCAGACGGTGGCGACGTGCCGGCCGACCTTGTCGGAGCCGGTGAAGGAGATGACCTTCGGGATCGGGTGCTCGATGAAGGCGTCGCCGATCTCGGCGATGTCCGTGATGACGACGTTGAACAGGCCGCCCGGCAGGCCCGCGTCCTCGAAGATCTTGGCGACCAGGGAACCGCCGGTGATCGGGGTGTTCTGGTGCGGCTTCAGGACGACGCCGTTGCCGAGCGCGAGGGCGGGCGCGACGGACTTGATGGACAGCAGGAAGGGGAAGTTGAAGGGGCTGATCACACCCACCACGCCGACCGGGACGCGGTAGAGGCGGTTCTCCTTGCCGTCGACCGGCGAGGGCAGGATCCTGCCCTCGGGGCGAAGCGCCCACTGGATCGACTCGCGCAGGAACTCCTTGGCCAGGTGCAGCTCGAAGCCGGCTTTCAGCCGGGTGCCGCCGAGCTCGGCGACGATCGCATCGGCGATCTCCTGCTCGCGCTCCTCGACCAGTCTGAGCGCCTTCTCCAGGACCGCGCGCCGGGTGTAGGGGTTGGTCCTCGCCCACTGCTTCTGGACGCGGGCCGCCGCCCGGTACGCCTCGTCCACCTCGTCGACCGTGGCTATGGTGATCGACGCCAACTTCTCGTTGTCGTACGGGTTGAAGTCGATGATGTCCCAGGAGCCGGTGCCCGGGCGCCACTCACCGTCGATGTACTGCTGGGCCAGGTCGGTGAAGTACGACGACATGTGATCCCCAAATCACTAGCAGACACACGATCAACGCCACGGTCTGATCACACGTCATCGTACGTGCGCGCCGCATGAGTTGGGGACGCGGAGCGAACTTCTGGGGAGAACCTCAGGAAAGCTGGAGGAGACCCCGCAGAAGGTCACGGCTCGCGTCCGGCCCCGGGCTGTCCCGCTGGAGCTCGGCCAGCGCCTTCTCGTACTGGGCGACGTCCTCGGCCTTGTCCAGATAGAGGGCGCTGGTCAGCTGCTCCAGGTAGACGACGTCGGTGAGGTCCGACTCCGTGAAGGACAGGATGGTGAACGCCCCGCTCTCGCCGGCGTGGCCGCCGAAGCTGAACGGCATGATCTGCAGCCGTACGTTCGGCTGCTCGGAGATGTCGATCAGGTGCTGGAGCTGACCGCGCATCACCTCCCGGTCGCCGTACGGGCGGCGCAGCGCGGCCTCGTCCAGGACGATGTGGAAGTCGGGGGCGTTCTCCGAGACGAGGTACTTCTGGCGCTCCAGGCGCAGCTCCACCCGCTTCTCGATGTCCGACTCGCTCGCGCCCTTCATGCCGCGCTTGACCACCGCGCGCGCGTACTCCGGCGTCTGCAGCAGCCCGTGCACGAACTGCACCTCGTAGGCGCGGATCAGCGAGGCCGCGCCCTCCAGGCCGACATAGGTGGGGAACCAGCTCGGCAGGACGTCCGAGTAACTGTGCCACCAGCCCGCCACGTTGGCCTCCCGTGCGAGGGACAGCAGCGAGGTGCGCTCCGCCTCGTCGGTGATGCCGTACAGCGTCAACAGGTCTTCCACATCCCGTGTCTTGAAGCTCACCCGGCCCAGCTCCATCCGGCTGATCTTCGACTCCGAGGCGCGGATCGAGTAACCCGCCGCCTCGCGCGTGATTCCGCGCGCCTCGCGCAGTCGCCTGAGTTGCGAGCCGAGCAGCATGCGCCGCACCACCGATCCGGGCTCTCCCACGCTCACGTTCGCCAGCCTCCCCAACGCCTTCAGGGGCCGAAGTCTGCCACTAAAACACTCCGAGCAGTACTCGTCCGATTACAGAGATGGAAAGAAGTCAAAGATTCTGCGCAGGCCGAAGGAAGGAGTTGGCAAGTAGCGGGAGAGAAGATGGCGGAAAAAATGACCAAGAAGCGGTACGGGAACGTCCAATTCGGTCACCTGCACGTGCATCTGCACCTTGCATCTGCACCGCGCATCCGAAACCATGGTCTCGCGCATCCGCTGCATCGCAACGACCGCGAATTCCCGGGAGTGCCTCGCATGGGGACGAATGGATCGACCATGCTCGAGCCGTTACGGCAGGGCCTTCCGCCGCTTGATCCCGCGGCCGTGTCCAACGCCGCCTCCTGCGCTCTGCCCGCCCGCTACGAAGCGGTGCGTGAGGCAAGGCTGTTCACCCGGAGAACCCTCGACCAGTGGGACGTCGGCGAGCGGTTCGACGACGTGTGCCTGGTCGTCTCGGAACTGGTGACCAACGCCCTGCGGCACGCCCTGCCCGCGGGCGCGGTGTGCTCGGTGGAGCAAGTGCCGCTCGTGCGGCTGCACTTGATGCGGTGGACCGAGCGGCTGGTGTGCGCGGTCCGCGATCCCAGCCAGGACTCTCCCGTGGAGCGGGAGACCGAGGACTTCTCCGCGGAGTCCGGGCGGGGGCTGTTCCTGGTCGACTCCTTCGCCGACAGCTGGGGCTGGCACCCGCTGGCCGGCACGCTGAGCGGCAAGGTCGTGTGGGCCCTGTTCCGGCTGCCGCAGGTCCAGCAGGCGTCCGCCGAGTGAGCTTCACGGACGCGGCGTGACGCGCTGTCTCTACGCGCGTCACCCAGCCGGGTCGCAGGTCGGCGGCCCGGTTCTCAGCCGGCGACCAGGTGGTCGAACTCCCCGTCCTTGACGCCCAGGAGCATCGCCTCGATCTCGGCGCGGGTGTAGACCAGGGCCGGGCCGTCGGGGAAGCGGGAGTTGCGGACGGCGACGTCACCGCCGGGCAGCCGGGCGAACTCCACGCAGGAACCCTGGGAGTTGCTGTGCCGGCTCTTCTGCCAGGCCACCCCGTCCAGCTCCGTGGCCGCCATGCCGTTGTACACGTCGTTGTACACGTCGTGGTCCACAGGTCGCTCCCTGGTGGTGCGGTGGCCTTGGGGCCAGTGATGCAGTGGTCAACTGACCCGGATCATAACCCTGTTCACGTGCAGATGCATGAGCAGATGCACGTGCACGGGGGGTGGTCCTGTGGTTACAGCTTTGACGACTCCTTTACCGGGCCGATCGGCGTCTTCCCCGAAGCCCGGCGGACATCCCCCGTCCACTAGGAACAGACGCACTGGGAGCCGTTCCTGTTCCACCGTTCAGGCGGTCGCGCGGAGCGTATGCGGCGCTCGCGTGGCTCAGCAGGGGGTACGCAAGTCCTGCCACGAAGTCTCACAGGCGCTCCCCATGGCATCGACGGGTGCGGCTGGTAGCTTGCTGCGGCCGGTCGGACGGCCGGCCGGCCGTTCACGGTCCGCTAGAGCTTGGGAGCTACCAGTGACTACGGCGACCTTCCCGCGTCCCTCTCGTACGGCGCCGCGTCGGCCGGTGCGGATCGCCGCGGCCGCCGCGGTGCTCGCGGGCGTGCTCGCGCTCAGCGCGTGCAGCGGCGGTGGCGGCTCCAAGGACGACTCGTCGGCGAGTCCCTCCTCGGCCGCCTCGTCCTCCGGCGCCGTAACGGGCGGCTCCAGCGGTACGTCGACCACCGCGTCCGGCGGTCTGCAGGGCAGCTGGCTCGCCACCACCGACGGCAAGGCGGTGGCGATGGTGATCACCGGCAAGCAGGCCGCGCTCTTCTCCACCGGCGGCAGTGTGTGCAGCGGGACCGCGGGCAAGGAAGCGGGCATGCAGATGATCCATCTGACCTGCACGAACGGCGACAAGAAGCGGGCCACCGGGATGGTCGACTCGGTCTCCGGGAGCGCGCTGAAGATCACCTGGTCGGGGGCGCTCGGCAAGGAGACGTACACCAAGGCGGAGGGTGGCAAGCTGCCGTCCGGGCTGCCGACGGCCGGTGCGGGGCAGTAGGTTCGGCGGCGTCACGCCCCTGATCACCAGAGGAACCACATGCGCACCACCCCGCTCGCCGTCGCGGCCCTCGCCTCGGCCCTGCTCCTGACCGCCTGCGACAGCAACGGCGGCGGTGACGACGGCGACAAGAACAAGACCGAAGCCGGGTGCACGGTCGGCGTCTCGGTCGCCGCCAGCGCGGCGCCGTCGGCCGGGGACACCGGCGACGTCACCGTCACGGTCACCAACCGCGGCACGAGCTGCACGCTGAACGGCTTCCCGGGCGTCGACCTCGTCGCCGGTGACGCCTCGAAGACGGTCCCCGCCGACAAGAGCGCGAAGCCGGCCAAGCTGACGCTGGCCAAGGACGCGACGGCCTCGTTCACGATCACGTACACGCGCGGTGAGGCGGGCGGCAAGCAGAGCCTCGCGGTGAAGACCGCGAAGTTCACCCTGCCCGGTTCCACCGTCGCCCACAGCTTCGCCTGGTCCTACGGCGATGTCGTCCTCAAGGGTGATGCCCCGGAAGCGTCGGTGACGCCTCTCACGCAGGCCGGCGACTGACGGGCCGCCCGCTCACGGCAGCCGCGGCCGGGCCCCCACCTGGGCCCGGTCGGCGGCCTCGGCACCCTCGCTCCAGCCCGCCGCGTCGGTCACCCCGCGCAGCCGGCTCGTGGTCGTCCTCGGGAACATACGGTCCGTCTCGGTCGTGACGGCGACCTCGCGGGAGGCGAGTACCGGCAGCAGGTCGTCGGTGACCTGGATCTCGGCGGCCTTCCCGAGACGGGTGCCTATGCGGTGGGCGTAGGCCGCGAGGAAGGACTGGCGGAAGGTCTTGGTGCGTCTGCGGCCGCCGGCGCGCTGGGCCGCCTCTGCCTTCGTCATCGCGTGCGTGGCCTGGACGAGGAGCGAGGTGTAGAGCAGTTCGACCACCTCCAGGTCGGCGGCGAAACCGACGACCGTGGAGAAGCCGAAGGGTTCGTTCCACACCGCACGGCAGTGGTTGGCGGCCGCCACCGCGTCCAGGAGGACCGCCTTCGCCTGTTCGTACGGCGGCTCGACCCCGATCCGCCAGGCGCCGGGGGTGTCCGCCGTGGGCGTCCCGGCCGCGAGGAGCGCCTCGTCGATGCTGTGGCGGGCGGTGAGTTCCTGCGCCTTGGCGGTGAGGGCCTCCGCCTCCTCAGGGAAACCGGTCGCCTCCGCCTTGGCCAGCAGCGCGCGGATGCGGGCCAGCATGCGGGACTCGGGGCGGGCGGCCGGCGTGCGGGCGGGCTCGTGCTCGTCGAGCGGCTCCAGGGACGGCAGGCGCAGCAGCAGCCGGTACAGCTCCAGGGCGGTGGTCGCGTGCGTGAAACGGTCGGCGCCGGCGGGCGGTTCCTCGGTGAGCTCCTCCACCTGGGCCCTCCAGCGGGGGCCGCGGGGGCGGTCGTCCGGCGACTGCGCGCGGATCAGTGCCGACACCAGCCGCACGTGCGCGTCCTCCAGCTCTCGCCGCACGATCCGTACGACGTCGGCGGGCTGCCAGCCGCGCTGCCAGGTCGAGGCCACGAACTCCCGGCCCCGGCGCGCCAGTTCCCCGTCCGCGGCCGGGTCGGCGGCCAGCAGGGAGGCGCCGGTGTCGAGGGCGGTGTCCGACTCGGCGTAGAGGGCGGCCCGGAAGGCACGGTCGACGGTACTGGCTGTACTCACCCCTCGATCGTGACACGGGGCACTGACATCGATGGAGCTCCCGGCAACTGTCAACCAACGGTTGACACTCCTCCACTGTCAACCTAAGGTTGACACATGTCGACGAATCCGACCACGTCATCCGTACGTCTCGACGACCTCATCGCGGCGATCAAGAAGGTGCACTCCGAACCCCTGGACCAGCTCCAGGACGCGGTCATCGCCGCCGACCACCTCGGCGAGGTGGCCGACCACCTGATCGGCCACTTCGTGGACCAGGCCCGCCGCTCGGGCGCGTCCTGGACCGATATCGGCCAGAGCATGGGCGTCACCCGCCAGGCCGCGCAGAAGCGGTTCGTGCCGAAGGAGTCCACCGACCTCGACCCGAACCAGGGCTTCGGCCGGTACACGCCGCGTGCCCGCAATGTCGTGATGGCCTCGCACAACGAGGCCAAGGCCGGGCCCCACACGGAGGTCGTGCCGGCCCACCTGGTGCTCGGCCTGCTCGCCGAACCGGACGGGCTGGCCGCCAAGGCGATCACCGCGCAGGGCGTCTCCCTGGACGCGGTGCGCGAGGCCGCGCGGGCCGCGCTGCCGCCCGCCGCCGAGCAGGGCCCGGAACTCGTGCCGTACGCCTCGGACGCCAAGAAGGTCCTCGAGCTCACCTTCCGCGAGGCCCTGCGTCTGGGCCACAACTACATCGGCACCGAGCACATCCTGCTCGCCCTGCTGGAGTTCGAGCACGGCACCGGGGTGCTGTCCGGCCTCGGGATCCGCAAGGAGACGGCGGAGACCGAGCTGGGGAAGCTGCTGGAGGGATATCTGCAGGCCCCGCCCACCGCGGGCTGAGGCCGTTGTCAGACCCTCCTGCCACACTCGCAACCATGACCGACCGCTGGGCGCTCGCTCCGGCCGAGGACGGTGGCGTGGAGATCGCCCCCCTCGGTCCGGACGGGCTGCTCGCCGGACCCGTGCGCCGCGAACCGGACCTGGCGGCGGCCGTGCGGGGGCGGCCGGAGGTAGCTCGCTGGGTGTGGCGGTCCACGGCCGAGGTGTATCCGCGCCTGCTCGCCGCGGGGGTGCGAGTCGAGCGGTGCTACGACGTCGAGGACGCCGAGACCCTGCTGCTGGGCCACGAGGGGCGGCACGGCGAGCCCCGCTCGGCGGCCGCCGCCCTGGCCCGGCTGCGCGGCGGCCCCGTACCCCCC
>NZ_WVUG01000350.1 GCF_017614965.1 Streptomyces griseorubiginosus
GGACGGCAGCTCCTGGGGACGGGACGGGTAGGGGCGGCGGGGGCGAGGAACCCAGGCCGCACGGAATCCCCGACGTCACCGCCCCGCCAGCGTCATCGCCTGGTCCAGTGCCTGCAGGAACCTGTTCACCGTCACCCGGTCCCGTACCGCCAGCCGCAGCCACTCCTCGTCCAGCCCCGGGAAGGTGTCGCCGCGCCGCACCGCGAACCCCAGGTCGCGCAGGTGGCGGCGCACGGCGGCGGCCCGAGGCAGCCGGACGAGGACGAAGGGGCCCTCGGCGGGCCCGACGACCCGCAGCCCGTCCGGTGCGAACTCGCCGAGCCCGGCGACCAGATGGGCCCGGTCGGCGGCGCCGCGGTGCGCCGCGTGGGCCGCCTCCGCCAGCGCCCGCGGCGCCACACAGGCCTCGGCGGCGGCCAGCGCCGGCGTGGACACCGGCCACAGCGGCTGGGCGCGCTCCAGTTCGGCGATGGTCTCCGGGGCGGCGAGGACGTATCCGACGCGCAGCCCGGCCAGACCCCACGTCTTGGTCAGGCTGCGCAGGACGACGAGTCCGGGCACGTCGGTCCGCCCGGCCAGCGCCTCGCGCTCCCCCGGCACCGCGTCCATGAAGGCCTCGTCGACCACCAACGTCCGCCCGGGGCGGGCGAGTCGGGCGATCGTGTCGGCCGGATGCAGCACCGACGTCGGATTGGTCGGGTTGCCGATCACCACCAGGTCCGCGTCCTCGGGAACCGCTCCCGGACCCAGCCGGAAGCCGTCCTCCTCCCGCAGCAGCACCCGGTCCACGGTGTGCCCGGCGTCCCGCAGCGCCGCCTCCGGCTCGGTGAACTGCGGGTGCACCACGACCGGTTGACGGACCTTCAGCGCACGGGCGAGCAGGACGAAGGCCTCCGCCGCCCCCGCCGTCAGCAGTACCCGCTCCACCGGCACCCCGTGCCGCGCCGCCACCGCCGCCCGGGCCGCCCGCCCGTCCGGGTAGGCGGCCAGCCGCCCCAGCGAGCCCGCGATCAGCTCCCGGAGCCATACCGGGGGCGTGTCCGCGCGGACGTTCACGGCCAGGTCGACGAGCGTGGCGCCGTCGTCACGCACCTCGGCGTCGCCGTGGTGCCGCAGGTCGTGTTCAGTGGGCATGCGCGTGTCCGCCGTGGTGGTGATGCCCGTGGTGGTGATGGTGGCCGTCGTCGTCGGGGTGGAAGTGCGGCTGCTGCGCCAGCCCCACCTTGTCCTCGAAGCCCGGCAGCGCGATCCGGTACACGCACGAGTCGCAGTTCATCCGCAGATCGCCCTTCACCGCCTCCCGGTACCGCTCCATCACCAGGTCCAGCAGTTCCGGCTCCGGCCCGATGACCTCGGCGGACCGCACGTCGAGTTCCGGGTGCGCGGCCGCCCACTGTTCGGTCTGCCGCCTCACCCGGTCCGGCAGGATGCCGGTGAACAGGAAGTACGGCAGGACGACGATCCGGCGCGCCCCGAGCTTCCGGCACCGCTCGAGCCCGTCCGGCACGTCCGGCGCCGCGAGCGACACGAACGCCGTCTCCACCCCGGCGTACCCGCGCCCCTCCCACAGCAGCCGCGCCGCCTTGTGCACCTCGGCGTTGGCGTCCGGGTCCGTCGAGCCGCGCCCGACCAGCAGCACGGTCACCTCGGCCCGGTCCTCGGGGCCGCCCGCGCCGAGCGCCTCGTCGAGCCGGCGTTCCAGCACCGCCAGCAGCGAGGGGTGCGGGCCCAGCGGGCGGCCGTAGGTGTACGAGATCCCCGGGTGCCGTTCCTTCTCGCGGGACAGCGCGGCCGGGATGTCGCCCTTGGCGTGTCCGGCGGACACCAGCATCAGGGGCACGGCCGCGAACCGCCGTACGCCCCGCTCCACCAGCTCGGCCACCGCCTCGCCCAGCGGCGGCGGGGACAGCTCGATGAAGCCGCCCGCGACGGGCAGCTCGGGGTGACGGCGGCCGAGTTCCCGCACGAAGTCGCGGAACGCCTCGGCTCCGGCCTCGTCCCGGGTGCCGTGACCGGCGATGAGCAGGGCGGGCGGCGGGGTGGTCACGATGTCTCCTCGGACGGTGAAGTGGGGTGGTACAGCAGGGCGTTGAGAGCGGCGGAGGCCACCGCCGAACCGCCCTTCTCGGACACGTTGCTCACGGCGGGCAGCCCGCTCTCGCGCAACGCGGCCTTGGACTCGACCGCGCCGACGAAGCCGACGGGCAGGCCGATGACGAGCACCGGGTCCGCGTCCAGGGTCAGCAACTCCTCCAGCGCGGTGGGGGCGTTGCCGATCACCCAGAGGGCGCCCGGGCCGACCTGCTCGTACGCGAGCCGGATCGCGTGCGCCGAACGGGTCAGCCCGGGACCGGCCTTGGCATCCCGGAGCCGGCAGACGGTCTCGCGCCGGGTGATCCCGGCGGCCACCATCTCGACGTCGACCACGACCGGCGCCCCGGCGTGCAGCGCCGCGTGCGCCCTCGCCAACTCGCCCTCGTCCATGACGAGGTCGGTCGCGTAGTCGAGGTCGGCGGCGGAGTGGACGACCCGCTCCACCACCGCCCGGGTCAGCGGCGGGAAGTGCGAGGTGTCCAGCCGGGCGCGCATCCGCCGGTAGGACTCCACCTCGATGGGGTGGACGACACGGTGCACTCGCCCCGCGACGGAGTCGCTCATGACGCGGCCTCCTGCCAGCGGTAGCCGCGGGGCGTGACCATGCGCCCCGCGATGTCGCGGGTCGCGGTGTTGCCCACGGTCACCACCGTCATCATGTCGACGGTCGCCGGATCCAGCGCGGCCAGCGTCGTCAGCCGACTGGACTCGTCGGGCCGCGAGGCGTTGCGTACGACACCGACCGGCGTCGTCGGCTCGCGGTGCCCGGCGAGGATCGCGAGCGCCTTGGGCAGCTGCCAGTCCCGGCCCCGGGAGCGGGGGTTGTAGAAGGTGACCACGAGATCCGCCTCGGCGGCGGCCCGTACCCGGCGCTCGATGACCTCCCACGGGGTGTGCAGGTCGGAGAGGCTGATCGACACATGGTCGTGCCCGAGCGGCGCCCCCAGGATCGCCCCGGCCGCCAGCGCCGCCGTCACGCCCGGCACGCCGATCACGTCGATGTCGTCGGACGCCTCGGCGAGGGCGGGCGAGGCCATGGCGTAGACGCCCGCGTCACCACTGCCGATCAGGGCGACTGCCTGTCCCCTGCGCGCCTCGGCCACCGCGGTCCGCGCCCGCTCCTCCTCGGCCCCGAGCCCCGACTCCAGGATCCGGGTGCCGGGGCGCAGCAGGTCGCGGATCTGGTCGACGTACTGGTCGAGCCCGACGAGCACGGAGGCCCGCCGCAGCTCCGCCTTGGCGCGCGGGGTGAGCAGGTCGCGGGCACCGGGACCGAGCCCGACCACCGCGAGCCGGCCGCGTGCGGGACGTCGTACGACGGCGCAGGTCGCCATGGAGGCGTGTCCGTCCGCCCGCGCCGACTTCCGCTTGGGGACGAGGAGTTCACCGCCTCCGGCGAGCGCGGCGGCCTCGGCGACGGACGGGGTGCCGACGGCTGCGAGGGGCGCGGCGGAGGGATGGGGGACCTCGACCGCCGCCAGCTCCTCGGCGCTGTGGGTCACCAGGGGCACCCCCAGCCGTCGCGCCGCCTCCACGATGCCCGGCTCGTCCGACTTGGCGTCGACGGTGGCGAGTTCGGCGACGGACTGCACGGACAGTCCCGCGTTCCGCAGCGCGTCCTCGATCAGTCCCAGCACCTCCTCGACGGGCGCGCCCTTCGAGGCGCCGACGCCGACGACGAGGGACGGCGGGCGCAACAGCACCTCGTGTTCGGCGGGTTGGGCCGCGCGGTCGGTGACACGGATGACGTGGGACCCCTCGGCGGCCACCGGCAGGGGCGGCAGGGGCCAGCTCACCTCGGCGTCCAGGACGACCGGTTCGCCGTCGAGGAGCGCCCGGGAGACAGCCGCGACGGCGCCCTCCACCGGCAGCCCCAGGGTGTCCAGGCCCGCCACGCCGGTGGCGTCGGTCGCCGTCGTCACCACGGGCTGGGCGTCCAGCAACTCGCCCACCTCGACGGCGAGTTCGTTGGCCCCGCCCCCGTGCCCGCCGACCAGCGACACGGCGAACCGCCCGCCCTCGTCGACGCACACCACACCCGGGTCGGTCGTCTTGTCACCCAGCAGCGGCGCCAGGAGCCGTACCACCGCCCCCGTGGCGAGGAAGCACACGAGCTGCTCGCACTCCGCGAACGCGGCCCGTACGGCGTCCCCGACGGGACCCTCGTACACGCGCGTACGGTCCGGCCACGCGGCGGCCAGCCGGTCCCGCGCAGCCGTCCCCGCCGCGGTGGCGGAAATGAGGCCGATCACTGAGCGACTCCTTCTCGACGGACGGGAGTTCTGACTCCCCACAGCAGGAAAACGGGATTGGTCGCCGCCAGCCGGGACACGTCACCGGGCAGCGGCGCGAGCCGGGAGGACTGCAGCAGCACGCCGTCGCAGTCGAACCCGGCGTCGGTGAGGGCCTCACGGGCGGCCGGGACGCGGTCCAGGGCCGCCATCGCGACCACGACCGTCCGCCGGGCGCGGCGCGCGCAGGCGGTGACGATGGCGGGCAGTTCGCGCCCACCGCCGCCGACGAACACGGCGTCGGGGTCGTCGAGTCCGTCCAGCGCGGCGGGCGCCGAGCCGTGCACGACCCGTATCTCCACGCCGTGCGCGGCGGCGTTGGCGCGGATCCGTCCGACGCCGTCCTCGGACTTCTCGATCGCGGTGACGGCGGCGCCGAACCGGGCGCACTCGACGGCCACGGAGCCGGAGCCCGCGCCGACGTCCCAGACCAGCTCGCCGAGCCGCGGCCCCAGCCGGGCCAGCGCGAGGGCCCGCACCTCGAACTTGGTGATCATCGAGTCCCGGTGCGCGAACTCGCCCTCGTCCAGCGCCCAGCGCGCGGGACCGGCGTCGGCCCCCGCGACCGTCCGGACACCGCCGAGCACCCGGGCCTCGTCGAGACACAGCACGACACTGACGTCCGTCCCCCACTCCCGGCCGGCGGCCTCGGCGGGCGTGACCCGCTCGATGCGCTCCCCGGCGGAACCGAGCGCGGAGGCGACGACCAGGACCCGGGCGTCCGGCCCGAGAGCGGCTCCGAGTTCGGCGGGGCCGCTGCCCGGGCCCGTCAGCACGGCCACCTTCGGACGGGCCCGGCACGCGTTGACCGCCGTGCGCAGGTCCCGGCCGTGGGCGCTGACCACCACCGCGTCGTCCCAGGGCAGCCCGGCACGGGCGAAGGCGGCGGCGATTGAGGACACCCCCGGCCGTACGTCCAGCCGGTCCGCTCCGAACCGTTCCGCCAGCGCCCGCACGATCCCGAAGAACCCGGGGTCCCCGGAGGCCAGCACGACGACGCGGCCCCCCTTCTCCAGGTGCCGCTCGATGACGTCCAGGGCCGGCGCCAACGGGCCCAGGACGAGCTGCTCGGCGTCGTGCGGCACCGGGGCCGCTTCGAGATGCCGCCTGCCGCCCACGACCAGCCGGGCCCCGTCCAGCACGTCGGCGGGAAGCGGCGCCCCCGTCCCCGTACCGACGACCGTGATCGGGCCGCTCACGTACTCGCCCCCCGCTCGCGCAGCGCCCGGCGGGCCGCCGGGTCGGCCTTGCGGTAGCCGTGGAAGTGGCCGGGGTGGTACAGGTGCGAGCGCGTGCCCTCGGCGTCCAGCGCCGGGCCGACCAGGAAGAGGGTGTGCTTCCAGAGCTTGTGCTCCTTGACCGTCTCCTCCAGCGTGCCGATCGTGCACCGCACCAGCAGCTCCTCCGGCCACGTCGCCTGGTAGGCGACCACGACCGGCGTGGAGGTCGGATAGCCGCCCTCCAGCAGCTCCCGTACCAGCTGCCCGCTGCGGGCCGCCGACAGGAAGACCGCCATGGTCGTGCCGTGCCGCGCGAACTCGCGCACCTCCTCGCCGGGCGGCATCGGCGTCTTTCCGCCGCCGAGCCGGGTGAGGACCACGGACTGCGCGACCTCGGGGATGGTCAGCTCGCGCCGGGCGAGTGCGGCGACGGCGGAGAACGCGGAGACGCCCGGGACGACCTCGGTCGCGATGCCGATGCCCGCGCACCGGTCGAGCTGCTCCTGCGTGCCGCCCCACAGGGCCGGGTCGCCGGAGTGGATCCGGGCGACGCGCAGCCCCTCGGCGTGCGCGCGCTCGTAGACGGCCACGACGTCCTCCAGGGACATGGTCGCCGAGTCGAGGATCTCCGCGTCTTCGCGCGCGTGTTCGAGGACCTCCGCCTGGACCAGGCTCGCCGCCCAGATCACGACGTCGGCCTCGGCGATGGCGCGCGCGGCACGGAACGTCAGCAGATCGGCGGCGCCGGGGCCGGCACCGACGAAGGTCACCTTGCCGGTGGGGGCATCGGCCATGGAAATCGGGTCCTCTCTGTACAAAAGTGTCACGGGTACTGTCGCCGTGGCCGTCCGATGTGCGCGAACGGCCGTTGATCGGATAACAAGTCCCCATGGCGGTCTTCGTCGCGCTCGGCGCGTTCCTGATGACGCTGGCCGGTGGCTGGACGGCACAGCGGGTGACCGACCGTCGCCACCTGGTCCTCGGCCTGGCCGGCGGACTGATGCTCGGGGTGGTCGGCCTCGATCTGCTGCCGGAGGCACTGGAGGCGGCCAGCGACGAGATCTTCGGCGTGCCCGCGGCCCTGCTGCTCTTCGTGGGCGGCTTCCTGCTCGCCCATCTCGTGGAGCGCACCCTCGCCGCCCGCCAGGCCTCGCACGGCGGTGATGAGCACTCCCACCGGGCTCCCGAGGTGGGGCTGACGGCGGCCGCGGCGATGGTCGGTCACAGCGCGATGGACGGCGTGGCGATCGGAGCGGCCTTCCAGGTCGGCGGCGGCATGGGCGCGGCGGTCGCCCTGGCCGTGGTCGCCCACGACTTCGCGGACGGCTTCAACACGTACACGATCACCAGCCTGTACGGGAACGCCCGCCGCAAGGCCATGACCATGCTGTTCGCGGACGCGGCGGCCCCGGTGATCGGCGCCGCATCCACGGCGTTCGTCACCATCCCGGAGGGCCTGCTCGGCGGCTATCTCGGTCTCTTCGGCGGCGTACTGCTCTATCTCGCGGCCGCCGAGATCCTCCCCGAGGCCCACCACGAACACCCGGCCCGCTCGACCCTGCTGTTCACGGTCGCGGGCGTGCTGTTCATCTGGCTGGTGGTGGGCCTGGCCGCCTGAGCCGGGCACTGCGGGCGCTGCGGGGGCTGTCACAACTTGCCGCCCCGTCCGCCGCCGCGCCGCGCGGGCGCGATGAGCGTCGAGAGGTACGGCAGCGGGGCCCCGTCGAGCTCGGCGGCCGGCCGGATGGACTCGCTCTCCAGCCCGAGCGCCGACCCCCACACCGCGTCGCCGAGCCGCCCGGTCTCCCGCAGGGCCTCGGCGACCTCGCCCGCCTGCCGCCCGAACTTGTAGGCCACGACCGTCCCGGGCCCGTTCAGAGCGTCCTTGAGCACGGCGGACCCGGCGGTGACGGGCACGAGGGTCAGCGGCTCGGTGCCCTCGGTCAGCACGGCCCCGGAGCGCGCCGCGAGGTCCTGCATGGCGGTGATGCCGGGCACGGTCTCGACGACGGTCCCCGGGACGAGCTCGGCGATGGTCTGCGCGAGATAGGTGAACGTCGAGTACACGTTCGGGTCGCCGATGGTGGCGAAGGCGACCACGGAGTGCGCGCCGAGCAGGGCGGCGACCCGCGTCCCGGCCGCGTCCCAGGCGGACTCGCGCCGCTGCCGGTCACTGCGCTCGTTCAGCGCGAACACGACCCGGACGACCTTCTCCGCGGGCACGTAGTGCAGCACGGTCGCCTCGGCCCGGCCCGGCTCGCCACCGTCCTTCCCGTCGGGTGCCGCCATCACGGGCACGACGACGACATCGGCGGCGCGCAGCGCGTTGACGCCCTTGACGGTGACGAGTTCCGGATCGCCGGGTCCCACTCCGACCCCGATCAGCCTGCTGTTGCTCATGACGTCCGGCACCTCTCCACGAACCGACGGGCGACACCGGGCTCGGACGCCCAGTGCGTGTGCAGATAACTCGCGTGCACACCTTGCTGTACGAAGCCTTCGACCCGCCTGTCGGAGCCGCGCACGCCCCACGCGGGAGCCGCCCCCGCCCCCGGCTCGACGACGGTCCGATGGAACTCGTGCCCCCGCATCCGCGTCCCGGCGGGCGCGAGCACGCTGTCGCCGACCGCGACGGCGTCCCGGTACCCGAGCGTGAGCCGCTCGGACATGCGGGCGTCGGCGTCGATCACCCCGCACATCGGCCGCCCGTCCAGCGCACGGCACAGATACAGCAGCCCGGCACACTCGGCGGCGACGGGAGCACCGCTCTCGGCGAGCGTCGCGACGGCCTTGCGCAGGGGTTCGTTGGCGGACAGCTCGGCGGCGTACACCTCGGGAAACCCCCCGCCGATCACCAACCCGGCGGTCCCGTCGGGCAGTTGTTCGTCGCGGAGCGGATCGAAGACCACGACCTCGGCTCCGGCGGCGGCGAGCAGCTCGGCGTGCTCGGCGTAGGAGAAGGTAAAGGCGGCACCACCGGCGACGGCGACCACCGGCATGTCTCGACGCAGGTCGGCACCATCCAGCCCGTCTGGGGGTCCCCCCTCTGGGGGAGTTTGAGGACGAGGCCCGTTCAGGGCCGACGCGGGGGGCTGGGGGCGGCAGCCCC
>NZ_WVUG01000351.1 GCF_017614965.1 Streptomyces griseorubiginosus
GAGGGGGGCCGGGGAGTAGGCGGCGCGGGCGGCCGACTCGGTGCTGTCGCGTTCTGCGGTGTGCTGTTCGCCGACGCGGAGGATGCGGGACTTGGCGGTGTGGGCCGGGACGCGCTCGCGCCGGAGGTCGGCGAGGTGGTCCAGGGAGGGGGCGAGGGCACCCACCAGCCCCAAGGCAGCCGGGAAGTTGCGGCCGATCTCGTCCGGGTCCGAGTCGAGCTGGACGACGGTGAGACCGGGCGGAAGTGCCGGACCGGGGGTGTAGGCGTGCGGGGTGAAGGCGTGCGCTCCGGCGATCAGCACGGTGTCGTACGGGGCGAGGGCGGCCCGGATGGCGTCGTGCCGGGGCGGCAGCATGCCGGCGTACAGGGGGTGCGTGGTGGGGAAGTTGAGGCAGTCGGCCATGGGTTGGCGGTGGACGGCGGCTCCGCACGCCTCCGCCGTGCGGACCAGGGCGTCGAGGGCGCCCTCACGGCCGACGCCGTCCCCGGCGACGATCGCGGGGCGGGTGGCGGCGCCGAGGAGAAGGGCGGCGCGGTCCAGGCCGGCGGCCGCGGCGAGCGGTGGCGTGGGCGTGCGGGCCGGGACGTCGACCTCGGTGTCCTCGGCGTACAGATCCGTGGGGACGGACAGGAACACCGGTCCGGCCGGGGGCCGCACGGCGAGGGCGAAGGCCCGGCGGAGGGCGAGCGGCAGGTCGTGGGCGTGCTGGATGTCGTACGCCGCCTTCACGGCGGGGGTGGCGATGGCGATGACGTCGCCGGAGAGCATGGGGTCCTGCTGGAGGTGGCGGCGGTCCTGCTGGCCGGCCGTGACGACGAGGGGGGTGCGGGAGCGGCGGGCGTTGAGCAGGCCGATGAGGCCGTTGGCGAGGCCCGCCGCGATGTGCAGGCTGACGAAGGCGGGGCGCCCGGTGCCGCGGGCGTAGCCGTCGGCCATGGCGACCACGGAGCCCTCGTGGACGCCGAGCACGTACTCGGGGGCGCCGGGGTGTCCGACAGGGCGGCCAGGAAGGGCAGTTCGGTGGTGCCGGGGTTGCCGAAGACGCGGTCCACGCCCTCGTCGCGCAGGATGTCCAGGACGGCGAGGGCGGGACGGTATCCCATGGGGGGCTCCTCCGGGGGACCTGGGGACCGGTTCACGGATCAGGGTGCGGGGACGGGGCGCCGGGGGCAAGGCGCCGTACGGCCAAGCTGTACGGCCCGCCCACGACGGCCCTCACCGCTGCCGGGGCCCTCACCCCGCCGCCGGTCCGCTCCCGTCAGGCGTCCGTGAAGCGCTCCCCCTTCTCCGCCTTCTCCACCAGCAGGGCCGGCGGGGTGAAACGCTCCCCGTAGCGGTCCGCCAGCTCCCGCGCGCGGGCGACGAACCCGGACAGACCGACACCTGCCCCGGCGCCGCCGTCGTAGCCGTTGATGTACTGCAGGACACCGCCCGTCCAGCCGGGGAACCCGATGCCGAAGATCGATCCGATGTTGGCGTCGGCGACGGACGTCAGGACGCCCTCCTCCAGGAGCCTGACCGTGTCGAGGGCCTCCGAGAAGAGCATGCGTTCCTGCATGTCCTCGAACGGGATGTGGTGGCCCGGCTTGGTGAAGTGCTCGCGCAGGCCCGGCCACAGGCCCGCGCGCCGGCCGTCGTCGCCGTAGTCGTAGAAGCCCGCTCCCCCGCTGCGGCCGGTGCGGCCGAACTCGTCGACCATGCGGTCGATGACCGCTTCGGCGGGGTGGGTGGCCCAGGTGCCGCCCGCTTCCTCCACGGCCCGCTTCGACTCGTTGCGGATCTTGCGCGGGAGCGTGAGGGTGAGTTCGTCCATGAGGGAGAGGACCTTGGCCGGGTAGCCCGCCTGCGCCGCCGCCTGCTCGACGGAGGCCGGCTCGATGCCCTCGCCGACCATCGCGACACCCTCGTTGATGAAGTGCCCGATCACCCGCGAGGTGAAGAAGCCCCGGGAGTCGTTGACGACGATCG
The DNA here is from genome assembly GCF_017614965.1 of Streptomyces griseorubiginosus. Lineage (GTDB taxonomy): Bacteria > Actinomycetota > Actinomycetes > Streptomycetales > Streptomycetaceae > Streptomyces > Streptomyces griseorubiginosus_B. Next base: position 1,972 of record NZ_WVUG01000351.1, read on the forward strand.
GGGTCTTCCTGATCTGGCGGACCAGGTCGAAGGCGCGGGCGATGGCCTCGTCGCCGGTGCGCTCGCCCTTGATGATCTCGACGAGCGGCATCTTGTCGACCGGCGAGAAGAAGTGCAGACCGATGAAGTCCGCCTGGCGCTCGACGCCTTCGGCCAGTGCGGTGATGGGCAGGGTGGAGGTGTTGGAGCACAGCAGCGCGTCCGGTTCGACGATGTGCTGGATCTCCTGGAAGACCTTGTGCTTGAGCTCGGGGTTCTCGAACACGGCCTCGATCACCGCGTCGCAGCCCGCCGTGTCGGCGGGATCGGCGGTGGGGGTGATGCGGGCCAGCAGGGCGTCCGCCTTCTCCTGGGTGGTACGGCCCCGGGAGACGGCCTTGGCGCACAGCTTCTCGGAGTAGCCCTTGCCCTTGACGGCGGCCTCGAGCGACACGTCCTTCAGGACGACCTCGATGCCGGCGCGGGCGCAGGAGTAGGCGATGCCCGCGCCCATCATCCCGGCGCCCAGGACGGCGACCTTGCGGACCTGGCGGGGCTCGACGCCCTGGGGGCGGTTGGCGCCGGAGTTGACGGCCTGGAGGTCGAAGAAGAACGCCTGGATCATGTTCTTCGAGGTCTGGCCCGCGGCCAGTTCGACGAAGTAGCGGGCCTCGATGACCTGGGCGGTCTCGAAGTCGACCTGGGAGCCCTCGACGGCCGCCGCGAGGATGTTGCGCGGGGCCGGGTAGGGGGCGCCGCCCGTCTGCTTGCGCAGGCTGGCCGGGAAGGCGGGCAGGTTGGCCGCGAACTTGGGGTTGGCGGGGGTGCCGCCCGGGATGCGGTAGCCCGGCTTGTCCCAGGGCTGCCGCGACTCGGGGTTGGCGTCGATGAAGGCACGGGCGCGGGCCAGCAACTCCTCCGGGGTGTCGACCACTTCGTCGACGAGACCCTGGGAGAGCGCGCGCCGCGGGTCGTACTGGGTGCCCTGGAGCAGCACCTTCAGCAGCGCGTCGGCGATGCCGAGGAGACGGACCGTGCGGACGACTCCGCCGCCGCCGGGCAGGAGGCCCAGGGTGACCTCGGGGCAGCCGATCTTGGAGCCGGGCGCGTCCAGCGCGATCCGGTGGTGGCAGGCGAGGGCGATCTCGTAACCGCCGCCGAGGGCCGCGCCGTTGATCGCCGCGACGACCGGCTTGCCCAGGGTCTCGATGCGGCGCAGGTTGCGCTTGATGGCCATGCCGCCGTCGAAGAGGTCCTGTGCGGTCTCGGGGGTGACGCGGATGAGGTCGCGCAGGTCGCCGCCCGCGAAGAAGGTCTTCTTGGCGGAGGTGACGATGATGCCGCGGATGGAGTCCTTCTCGGCCTCCAGGCGGTCGGTGATCACGGCGAGGGAGTCGCGGAACGCCTGGTTCATGGTGTTCGCGGACTGGCCGGGGTCGTCGAGGACGAGGGTGACGACGCCGGTGCGGTCCTGTTCCCAGCGGATGGTGGTGGGCTCAGTGCTCATGAGGGGTGTGCTCCGTGTGATCCGTGGGAGGGGGTCAGATGCGTTCGACGACGGTGGCGATGCCCATGCCGCCGCCCACGCAGAGCGTGGCGAGGCCGTACCGCTTGTCCTGGCGCTCCAGTTCGTCGACGAGCGTGCCGAGGATCATCGCCCCGGTGGCGCCGAGCGGGTGGCCGAGGGCGATGGCGCCGCCGTTGACGTTGACCTTGTCCAGCGTCAGGCCCATGTCCCTGACGAAGCGCAGGACGACGGCGGCGAAGGCCTCGTTGATCTCGACGAGGTCGATGTCGTCGATGGTCAGCCCGGCCTTGGCGAGCGCCTTGCGGGTGGCGGGCGCGGGACCGGTGAGCATGATGGTCGGCTCGGAGCCGGAGACGGCCGCGGAGACGATCCGCGCACGCGGGGTGAGCCCGTAGCGCTCGCCGATCTCCTTGGTGCCGATGGCGACCAGGGAGGCGCCGTCGACGATGCCGGAGGAGTTGCCGGCGTGGTGGACGTGGTCGATCCTCTCCACCCAGTGGTACTTCTGCAGCGCGACGGCGTCGAAGCCGCCGAGGTCGCCGATGTCCGCGAAGGACGGCTTCAGCCCCGCGAGGGAGTCGGCGGTGGTGCCCGGGCGCAGGTGCTCGTCGTGGTCGAGGACGGTCAGGCCGCTGCGGTCCTTCACCGGGACGACCGAGCGGTCGAAGCGGCCCTCCTTCCAGGCCGTCGCCGCCCGCTCCTGGGACAGGGCGGCGTACTCGTCGACGTCCCGGCGGGAGAAGCCCTCGATGGTGGCGATCAGGTCGGCGCCGATGCCCTGCGGCACGAAGTTGACGGCCAGGTTGGTCATCGGGTCGTTGAACCAGGCGCCGCCGTCGGAGGCCATCGGTACCCGGGACATGGACTCGACGCCGCCCGCGAGGACCAGGTCCTCGAAGCCGGAGCGGACCTTGGCGGCGGCCATGTTGACGGCTTCCAGGCCCGACGCACAGAAGCGGTTCTCCTGTACGCCGGCGACGGTGTCCGGCAGGCCCGCGGCGATCGCGGCGATGCGGGCGATGTCGGAGCCCTGGTCGCCGACCGGGCCGACGACGCCGAGCACGATGTCGTCGATCGCGGCCGGATCGAGGTCCGGGAAGCGGCCGCGGATCTCGTGGATGAGTCCGACGACCAGGTCGATGGGCTTGGTGCCGTGCAGGGCGCCGTTGGCCTTGCCGCGGCCGCGCGGGGTGCGGATCGCTTCGTACACATACGCTTCGGTGCTCACGTGGAACGCCTTTCGAGGGTGAGGGTCAGCCCAGCAGGGAACGGCCGATGATCTCTTTCATGATCTCGGTGGTTCCGCCGTAGATGGTCTGGATACGGCCGTCGGTGAAGGCCCGGGCGACGGGGTACTCGCTCATGTAGCCGTACCCGCCGTGCAGCTGGAGGCAGCGGTCGGTGACCCGCTTCTGCAGTTCGGTCGCCCACCACTTGGCCATGGAGGCGTGCACGGCGTCGAGTTCCCCGTTCGAGTGGTCCTCGATGCAGCGGTCGAGGAAGGTCCGGGTGACGGCGCACTCGGTGGCCATCTCCGCTATCTCGAACCGGACGTGCTGCTTGGTGGCGAGCGGCCGGCCGAAGGCCTCGCGCTCCTTGACGTACTCGGTGGTGATCTCCAGCAGGTGCTCGGCGGCGGCGATCGCGGAGACCGCGATGCTGAGGCGCTCCTGCGCGAGGTTCGTCATCAGGTGGCCGAAGGCGCCGTTCGGCTCGCCGAGCAGGTTCTCCTTGGGGACGCGCACGTCGTGGAAGAACAACTCGGCTGTGTCCTGCGCCTTCTGGCCGATCTTGTCGAGGTTGCGGCCCCGCTCGAAGCCCTCCGTGCCCCGCTCGACGACCAGCAGCGACAGCCCGTGCGCACCGCCCTCGGGGGTCGTCCTCGCGACGACGATCACCAGGTCGGCGAGGATCCCGTTGGAGATGAACGTCTTGGAGCCGTTGAGCACCCAGTGGTCGCCGCGGTCCTCCGCGTGCGTGCGGATGCCCTGCAGGTCGGAGCCGGCGCCGGGCTCGGTCATGGCGATCGCGGTGATCAGCGTGCCGTCGCAGAAGCCGGGCAGCCAGCGTGCCTTCTGCTCCTCGGTGGCGAGCGAGGTCAGGTAGGGGCCGATGATGTCGTTGTGCAGGCCGAGGGCGAGCCCGGGGGCACCCGCGCGGGTGAACTCCTCCGCCAGGACGGCGCTGTAGCGGAAGTCGGCGGTACCTCCGCCGCCGTACTCCTCGGGCACGGCGAGCCCGAGCAGCCCCTGCTTGCCGGCCGCCCGCCAGGCCTCGCGGGAGGCGATGCCGTCCTTCTCCCACTGCTCGTAGTGGGGCAGCACCTCCCTCGCCAGGAAGGCGCGCACGGTCTCGCGGAACGCCTCGTGCTCGGGGGCGAAGATCAGCCGCTTCATGCGGGGCCTTTCAGGAGGTCCGGTACGTCCCAGTCGCGCGCCACGCCGGCGGTGTCCGCGCCGGGCCGGGCGGGGCCGGTGCGCACGGCCGTCGGGGTCGCGGAGAAGCGGGGCGCGGGCGCCGGCTGGGTGATGCCGCCGTGGTCGGTGAAGGATCCGCGGGCGGCCAGATGCGGGTGTCCGGGGGCCTCACGCAGCGACAGTACGGGCGCCACGCACGCGTCGGTGCCCTGGAACAGGGCCGTCCACTCGTCGCGGGTACGGGACTTGAAGCGGGCCGCGACCGCCTCGCGCAGCTCGCCCCAGCGGGTCCAGTCCTTGCGGTCGTCGGCGTGCTCGGGAAGGCCGAGCACGGTCACGAACTCCTGGTAGAACTGCGGTTCCAGGGCGCCGACCGCCATGTACCGGCCGTCGGCCGTCTCGTAGGTGCCGTAGTACGGGCAGCCGCCGTCCAGGAGGTTGGCTCCGCGCCGGTCCTGCCAGCCGCCGGCGGCGAGCATGCCGTGGAGCATCGCGGAGAGGTGGGAGGTGCCGTCGACGATGGCGGCGTCGACGACCTGGCCGGTACCGCCCGCGCGCGCGTGGTGGAGGGCGGCGAGGACGCCGACGACCAGGTAGAGGGAGCCGCCCGCGTAGTCGCCGAGGAGGTTGGCGGGCACGGCCGGAGGGCGGTCCGGTTCGCCGATCAGGCCGAGGGTGCCGGTGACGGCGATGTAGGCGATGTCGTGGCCGGCGCGCGGGGCGAGCGGGCCGTCCTGGCCCCAGCCGGTCATACGGCCGTAGACCAGCCCCGGGTTGCGGGCGTGGCAGGCCTCCGGGCCCACGCCGAGGCGCTCCGCCACGCCCGGGCGGTAGCCCTCGACGAGGATGTCGGCGCGTTCGACCAGGTCGAGGACGCGCGCTGGGCCGTCCGGGGCCTTCAGGTCGACGACCACCGAGCGTTTGTTGCGGTTGGTGACGTCGAATTCGGGTGTGATCGCGAGGCCGACGCCGCCGGGGCGGTCGACGCGCACGACGTCCGCGCCCAGGTCGGCGAGGAGCATGGCGGCGAACGGGCCCGGCCCGATGCCGGCCAGCTCGACCACGCGCACGCCGGTGAGCGGGCCCTGCCCGGGCGGTGTCCCTGCCGTTGCCATCCAGCCCCCAGCGCTGTGACACAACTGATGTAACACCAGTGATGCTAAGAACACGTTCCACTGAACACAAGACCTGGGCGAGCAAGCGCTTAGCCAATTACCGGGGTCCGCGTCGGCTCCGCCGTCTCCTCACGCTAGCCTCGGCCACCGACAACGGCGCGTGCTGCGGACCGAGGAGTGTCATGAGCAGGCTGAACGGGACGGACCGTCCCTACGACATCGTGCTCTTCGGAGCGACGGGCTTCGTGGGGACGCTGACCGCGGAGTATCTCGCCGCGCACGCCCCCGAGGGACTGCGCTGGGCGATCGCGGGACGCAGCGAGCGGAAGCTGGAGCAGCTGCGCGAACGGCTGCCCGCCGGAGAGAAGGTCGGGGTGCTGCGCGCGGACGTGGCGGAGCCGGACTCGGTGCGCCGGCTCGCCGAGCACGCGCGCGTGGTGGCCACCACCGTGGGGCCGTACGTGAACTACGGCGAGGACCTCGTCGCCGCCTGCGCGGACACCGGCGCCGACTACCTGGACCTGACCGGTGAGCCGGAGTTCGTCGACCTGACCTACGTCCGGCACGACGCACGCGCGCGGGAGACCGGCGCCCGGCTGGTGCACGCCTGCGGATTCGACTCGGTCCCGCACGACCTGGGCGCCTACTTCACCGTCCGGCAGCTGCCGGAGGGGGTCCCGCTGACGGTCGACGGGTTCGTCACCGCCGACGCCACCTTCTCGGGCGGCACGTTCGCCTCCGCGCTGAACCAGTTCTCCCGGCTGCGGCCGATGCTGGCCGCCGAGCGGGACCGGCGGCGGCACGAGCCGCGCCTGGTTGGCCGGCGGGCGGCGGCGCCGACGGGTGCGCCGCGGTTCGCGAAGGAGATCGGCGCGTGGGCGCTGCCGCTGCCGACGATCGACCCGCAGATCGTGCACCGGTCGGCGAAGGCGCTCGACCGCTACGGTCCCGACTTCCGCTACCGCCACTACGCGGCCGTACGGCGTCTGCCGGTGGCGCTCGGCGGGGTGGCGGCCATGGGCGCGCTGGTCACGGCGGCCCAACTGCCGCCCGCCCGGCACTGGTTGTCCGACCGGCTCAAGCCGGGGGACGGGCCGAGCGCGGAGAAGCGCGCGAGGAGCTGGTTCTCGGTCCGTTTCGTGGGCGAGGGCGGCGGCCGGCGGGTGTTCACGGAGGTCGCGGGCGGCGATCCCGGCTACGACGAGACGGCGAAGATGTTCGCCGAGTCGGCGCTGTCCCTGGCCCTCGACGACCTTCCGGAAACGGCCGGCCAGGTCACCACGGCGGTCGCGATGGGCGATGCCCTGACCGAGCGGCTGCACCGGGCCGGGATCACCTTCCGGGTCGCCGCGAGCCGCTGACGGGCCCTACAGCGTCCAACCGGCCACGGTGTAGATCATCCCGCAGATCCACCCCAGCCCCGCCAGCACGGCGAGGACCAGCGCGGCGTTCACGGCCCGCTCGACGGGACGGTTCGGATCGGCGAGGGGCCGGGGCTTGGCGGCCCGGGCACGGTGTGTCGTCATGCGCCCCACTCTGCCGAGAGGCCCCACACGCCCACATCCGTACAGCTACTCAGTCCGCCTACTCAGACCACCCCTACGCCGGGCGTCGGCCCTGCGCCGGGGTCGGGGGCGGGGGCTGTCTCTTATACAC
>NZ_WVUG01000352.1 GCF_017614965.1 Streptomyces griseorubiginosus
GTCCCATCCCCAGGGACTGCCGCCCCTTCAACCCCGCCGGGGCTCCGCCCGGACCCCGGTCGGCCCTTCGGGCCTCGTCCTCAAGCGCCGGACGGGCTGAAAAGACCAGGCGGCCGGACGGGCAAAAAGCCAGGCGGACGGACGGGCTGAAACCAACCAGACGACCGGGTGGGCTGAGAACAAGCCGAAGGCCCCGCCGCTCGCCCGGGGAAGGGCAAGCAGCGGGGCCTTCGGGTCAGGACGTCGAGCCCGTACCCGCGTGGCGAACGCAGGCCGCGTACGGGCTCTGGGGCCGGTTGGGAGCGGATGAGAGAGGGCCCGCTCGGGTCCTTCCGGCGCTGGGTCCTCGGGGGACCCGGTCAGATCAGAAAGGTTCAGCCCTGGAGGGACGCGACCTTCGAAGCAAGCGCCGACTTCTTGTTGGCGGCCTGGTTCTTGTGGATGACGCCCTTGGAGACGGCCTTGTCGAGCTGACGCGCCGCAGCGCGCTGGTACTCGGTGGCCTTCTCGACGTCACCCGCGGCAGCGGCCTCGCGGGCCTTGCGGATCGCGGTCTTCAGGGAGGACTTGACGGCCTTGTTGCGCAGCCGCGCCTTCTCGTTGGTCTTGATCCGCTTGATCTGGGACTTGATGTTCGCCACGAATGAGCCTCTACAGGTTCAGGCACGGGCCAGGAGCACTCCGGGCATGGAGGGTCCGGGTCCCGTACCAGGTGATTTCTTGATGGTGTGCCTCGCGCTGAGAGGGCATGAGACACAGCCACTCAGACTACCAGGGGGCGGGCCGACGGCCCAAAACGGTCCCCGGTCGCCGCCCGTGGGACCATGGAGCCTACGTATCGATCCGACCCGAGGCATAAGGCGCCTCAAGAGACAGGACCCTGCGTGCCCGCGACCCCTAACAATGTGCCCGAGCCGAGCCGTACCGACCCGGCTCTGATCCGCAATTTCTGCATCATCGCGCACATCGACCACGGCAAGTCCACGCTCGCCGACCGGATGCTCCAGCTGACCGGCGTCGTCGAGCAGCGGCAGATGCGTGCTCAGTACCTCGACCGGATGGACATCGAGCGCGAGCGCGGCATCACGATCAAGTCCCAGGCGGTGCGGTTGCCGTGGGCCCCGACCCACGACAAGAACAACACGCACATCCTCAACATGATCGACACCCCGGGGCACGTCGACTTCACCTACGAGGTCTCGCGGTCGCTCGCCGCCTGCGAGGGGACCATCCTCCTCGTCGACGCCGCCCAGGGCATCGAGGCGCAGACCCTCGCCAACCTCTACCTGGCGATGGAGAACGACCTCACGATCATCCCGGTGCTCAACAAGATCGACCTGCCGGCCGCGCAGCCGGAGAAGTTCGCCGAGGAGCTCGCCAACCTCGTCGGGTGCGACCCCGACGACGTGCTCAGGGTCTCCGCCAAGACCGGTGTCGGCGTCGACGCGCTGCTGGACAAGGTGGTGGCGGAGATCCCCGCGCCGGTCGGTGTCGCCGACGCGCCCGCCCGCGCGATGATCTTCGACTCGGTGTACGACTCCTACCGCGGTGTCGTGACGTACGTCCGTGTCATCGACGGTCAGCTCAACAAGCGCGAGCGGATCCGGATGATGTCCACCGACGCCACCCACGAGCTGCTGGAGATCGGGACGAACTCGCCCGAGATGCTGGCGGCCGACGGGCTCGGTGTGGGTGAGGTGGGCTACCTCATCACCGGTGTGAAGGACGTCCGCCAGTCCAAGGTCGGTGACACCGTCACCAGCCAGCACAAGGGGGCCACGGAGGCTCTGGGTGGATACAAGGACCCGAAGCCGATGGTCTTCTCGGGGCTGTATCCGCTCGACGGCTCCGACTACCCCGAGCTGCGCGAGGCCCTGGACAAGCTCCAGCTCAACGACGCCGCGCTCGTCTACGAACCGGAGACCTCCGCCGCGCTGGGGTTCGGTTTCCGCGTCGGCTTCCTGGGTCTGCTCCACCTCGACGTGATCCGGGAGCGGCTGGAGCGGGAGTTCGGGCTCGATCTCATCGCCACCGCGCCCAACGTGGTCTACCGGGTCGTGATGGAGGACGGCAGCGAGCACACCGTCACCAACCCGAGCGAGTTCCCCGAAGGCAAGATCAACGAGGTGTACGAGCCGGTCGTACGCGCCACGATCCTCGCGCCGTCGGAGTTCATCGGCTCGATCATGGAGCTGTGCCAGACCCGGCGCGGCACCCTGCTCGGCATGGACTACCTGTCCGAGGACCGGGTCGAGATCCGTTACACGCTCCCGCTCGCGGAGATCGTGTTCGACTTCTTCGACCAGCTGAAGTCGAAGACGCGTGGTTACGCCTCGCTCGACTACGAGCCCACCGGCGAGCAGACCTCGAACCTCGTCAAGGTCGACATCCTGCTGCACGGCGACAAGGTGGACGCGTTCTCCGCGATCACCCACCGCGACCAGGCGTACGCCTACGGCGTGCGGCTCGTCGCCAAGCTGCGCGAGCTCATCCCGCGGCAGGCCTTCGAGGTGCCGATCCAGGCCGCCATCGGCTCCCGGGTGATCGCCCGCGAGACGATCCGCGCCATCCGCAAGGACGTCCTCGCCAAGTGCTACGGCGGTGACATCTCCCGGAAGCGGAAGCTGCTGGAGAAGCAGAAGGAGGGCAAGAAGCGGATGAAGATGGTGGGTTCCGTGGAGGTTCCGCAGGAGGCCTTCATCGCGGTCCTCTCCAGCGATGACAGCGCGGGGTCGGCCAAGGGCAAGAAGTAACCGCGGGTTACAGCCGGTTACCTGTCAAAGCGGGCAGAAGGGGGGCTCGTCGTGCGAAAGCGTGGCGGGCCCCTACGCGTGCGTAACGTCGCGCTCTGTAGGAAGTGACAGGCCGCTGGCTCTTACGAACCGGCCGGTCGGGCTCTACTCTGATCTCTGCTCGATAGTTACTCGCGAGTTAAACAAACGCTACTGCGTGAAGCCAGCCGCACTTGAGCCAGCCGCACTGTCGCGGGCCCCGGAGGATGTCGTGAGCGACACACAGACCCTGATCGAGAACCGTCCGCCGAGCGTGGCGACCCTCTTCCTCGAGCGCGTGGCGGCCACCCCGGACGCCGAGGCGTACCGCTACCCGGTGCCGCCGGCCTCGGGCGACGGCCCCGACGAGTGGAAGTCGCTGAGCTGGGCGCAGGCCGCCGAGCGGGTCTACTCGATCGCCGCCGGACTCATCGAGCTGGGCGTACAGCCCGAGCAGCGGGTCGCGCTTGCCTCCTCGACCCGGCTCGACTGGATCCTCGCCGACCTCGGCATCATGTGCGCGGGCGCGGCCACGACCACGGTCTATCCGCAGACCAACGCCGACGAGTCGGCGTTCATCCTCTCCGACTCCGAGAGCCGGGTGCTGATCGCCGAGGACGCGGCGCAGCTGGCCAAGGCCGTGGAGAAGCGGGCCGAGCTGCCCGCCCTCACGCAGGTCGTGGTGATCGACCCGGCCGGTGTCGAGACCAGCGACTGGGTGCTGACCCTCGCCGAGCTGGAGGCCCGGGGTGCCGCGCGGCTGGAGAAGGACCCCGACCTGATCAAGGAGCGGGTCGGCGCGATCACCAAGGACCAGCTCGCCACCCTCATCTACACCTCCGGCACCACCGGCCGGCCCAAGGGCGTCCGGCTCGCGCACGACAGCTGGGCGTACATGGCGAAGGCGATCGCCGCGACCGGGCTGATCGGCGGCGAGGACGTGCAGTACCTGTGGCTGCCGCTCGCGCACGTCTTCGGCAAGGTGCTGACGTCCGGGCAGATCGAGGTCGGTCACGTCACCGCCGTGGACGGCCGTGTCGACAAGATCATCGAGAATCTGCCGGTCGTGCAGCCGACGTACATGGCGGCCGTGCCGCGCATCTTCGAGAAGGTCTACAACGGGGTCGCCGCGAAGGCCCGTGCGGGCGGCGGTGCCAAGTACAAGATCTTCCAGTGGGCGGCGGAGGTCGCCCGCGAGTACGCGAAGGTCGCGCAGGACAACTTCCGGCGCACGGGGACGGCCTCGGTGCCGTTCGGGCTCGGCGCGAAGCACAAGGTCGCCGACGCGCTGGTGTACGCCAAGATCCGTGAGGCGTTCGGCGGGAACCTGCGGGCGTGCGTCTCCGGCTCGGCGGCGCTCGCGCCCGAGATCGGCTACTTCTTCTCCGGCGCCGGCATCCACATCCTCGAGGGCTACGGCCTGACGGAGTCCTCGGCGGCCTCCTTCGTCAACCCCGGCGAGGCGTACCGGACCGGCACGGTCGGCAAGCCGCTGCCCGGCACGGAGGTGCGGATCGCCGACGACGGGGAGATCCTGCTGCGCAGCCCCGGCATCATGCAGGGCTACCACGGGCTGCCGGAGAAGACCGCCGAGGTGCTGGAGGCCGACGGCTGGTTCCACACCGGGGACATCGGCGAGCTCTCGCCCGACGGCTATCTGCGGATCACCGACCGCAAGAAGGACCTCATCAAGACCTCCGGCGGCAAGTACATCGCGCCGGCCGAGGTCGAGGGCCAGTTCAAGGCGGTGTGCCCGTACGTGTCCAACATCCTGGTGCACGGCGCCGACCGGAACTTCTGCACGGCGCTCATCGCGCTGGACGAGCCGTCCATCCTGGAGTGGGCCAAGGAGAACGGCCTGGAGGGCAAGTCCTACGCCGACATCGTCGCCGCACCGGCCACCGTCGCGATGGTCGAGGCCTACGTCAAGGAACTCAACGCCGGTCTGCAGAAGTGGCAGACCATCAAGAAGTTCCGCCTCCTGCCCCGCGACCTCGACGTCGAACACGGCGAGATCACCCCGAGCCTCAAGCTCAAGCGCCCGGTGGTGGAACGGGAGTACAAGCACCTGATCGACGAGATGTACGCGGGCACGCGGGAGGCGTAGGTCCGTCGGCGGGTGGCTTTCGTGGTGGTGTGACGTGGTGGAGGGCGGTGCCGGGGGCCCCTGCTGGGGGTGCGGGGGTCGCCCCCCGCGGTGATGCGGTCAAGCACTTGATCGACGAGATGTACGCGGGCACGCGCGAGGCGTAGCCGGTCACAGCGGGTGTCCGTGGGGTACCAGGCGGCGTAACTCCCGGATCTGGGCGTGCAGGCGGTCCAGGTCCGGGGGGTTCTCGCCGGTGAACTGGTGCTCCAGTTCCGCCAGTCGGTGGCTCAGTTCGCCGTGCAGCCGCTCCAGTTGCCGGTTCTTGCGGTGCAGGTCGAGGAAGACGGTGACCTTGGCCCGCAGGACCCAGGGGTCGAACGGCTTGGTCAGGTAGTCCGCCGCGCCCGTCGCGTAGCCGCGGAAGGCGTAGCCGGAGTCGTCGTCCGCGCCGGTCAGGAAGATGATCGGGACGTCCTTGGTCTGGTCGAGCCGTTTGATGTTGGCGGCCGTCTCGAAGCCGTCCATGCCCGGCATCCGCACGTCGAGCAGGACCAGGGCGAAGCGCCGGCGCAGCAGCGCCTTCATCGCCTCCTCGCCCGAACGCGCGCGGACCAGCGGCTCGTTGAGGGACCCCAGGACGGCCTCCAGCGCGATCAGGTTGTCCTCCATGTCGTCCACGAGGAGGATGCCGGCGCGCTCGTCGGTCGTTGCCTCAGCGCTCATGGTGACTGTGCCTCATTCGGTTTCCGGCGCCGGCGTCGCCGCCGCCTCCTCGGTGTCCGCCCGTTCCGCGTGTCCCGCGCCCTCCGGATCGAGCAGCGCGCAGACGACCGTCAGCAACTGGTCGACGTCCACCGGCTTGGGTACGTAGTCGTTGGCGCCCCGGGCGATGGACTTCTCCCGGTCGCCGGGCATCGCCTTCGCGGTGAGCGCGACGATCGGCAGACCCGCCCAGCGCGGGGTGCGGCGGATGGCGGCGATGGTCTCGTAGCCGTCCATCTCCGGCATCATGATGTCCATCAGGACCAGTTCGACGTCCGGGTTGCGCTCGAGGGTCTCGATGCCCTCGCGGCCGTTCTCCGCGTAGAGCACGGGCATGCCGACGCGGCCGAGGACATGGGTGAGCGCGAAGACGTTGCGGATGTCGTCGTCGACGATCAGCACCCGCCGCCCCGGCAGCACCTGACCGGCCCGCCCCGCCTTCCACGCCTCCAGCTTGGTCGGCGCAGGCCAGGAGTCGTCCACGTCGTGCGCGGCCGTGAACGGCTCGGCGGCGGGCTGCTCCTGCACCGGCGGCGTACGGTCCTCGGGCGCCGGTCCGGTCGCCGCGTGACCGGGGCTGACGACAGGGACGTACAGCGTGAAGGTGGAGCCCTGCCCCGGCTCGCTCTCGGCGACGATACGACCGCCCAGCAGGCCGGCGATCTCGCGGCTGATGGACAGACCGAGGCCCGTGCCGCCGTACTTGCGGTTGGTGGTGCCGTCCGCCTGCTGGAACGCCTCGAAGATCACCGGCAGTTTCTCCGCCGCGATGCCGATTCCGGTGTCGCTGACGGCGAACGCGATCACCTCGTCGCTGCCCTGCACGTACCGGTGCTCGGGGTCCTTGACCCGGCTCACCCGCAGCTCGACCCGGCCGGTCGCGGTGAACTTGATCGCGTTGGAGAGCAGGTTGCGCAGGATCTGCTGCAGACGCTGCTCGTCCGAGTACATCTCGCGCGGCACGTCCTCGCCGACGGCCACCTCGAAGGCGAGCCCCCGGTCGAGGGTGAGCGGGCGGAAGGTGGCGTGGACGTAGTCGAGCAGCTTGATGAGCGGCAGCTTCTTCGGCCGTACGTCCATCCGCCCGGCCTCGATCTTGGACAGGTCGAGGATGTCGTTGATCAGCTGCAGCAGATCCGAACCCGACCGGTGGATCGTCGTCGCGAACTGCACCTCCTGGTCGGAGAGATGGCCGTCCGGGTTGTCCGAGAGCAGCCGCGCGAGGATCAGCAGGGAGTTCAGCGGGGTGCGCAGTTCGTGGGACATGTTCGCCAGGAACTCCGACTTGTACTGGGAGCTGGTGGCCAGCAGGGCGGCCTTCTCCTCCAGTTCGGCGTTCGAGCGCTGCAACTCCGCCTGCTGCTTCTGCAGTTCGTCGGAGCGTTCCTGGAGCTGCATGGCGAGGCGCTGGGACTCGCCCAGCAGGGACTCCGTGCGGGAGTTGGCGATGATCGTGTTGATGGCGACGCCGATGGTGTTCACGAACTGGTCGAAGAACGCCAGGTGGACGTCGGAGAAGCGGGAGAAGGAGGCCAGTTCGATCACGCCGAGCAGCTTGTCCTCGAAGAGGATCGGGATGATCACGACGCTGGTGGGAGCCGCCTCACCGAGACCGCTGTTGATCTTGATGTAGTCCGGCGGGGCCTCCTCGACCAGGATCCGCTTCTTCTCCCGGGCCGCCTGGCGCACCAGGCCGTGCACCGGCAGACCGCCCGTCTCCACGGTCGCGCCCTGCGCCGACCCGTAGCCCGCGATGAACGCCAGTCCCTTTGCAGGAACGGTTGTGCGGAGGGACGAGCCGTCCTCGTCCGGGTCGGCCAGGAAGAACGCGCCGTACTGGGCGTTCACCAGCGGGGTCAGCTCGCGCAGGATCAGGTCGGCGACCTCCATCAGGTCCCGGTGGCCCTGCATCAGGGCCGCGAGCCGGGCGAGGTTCGACTCCAGCCAGTCCTTGGCGCGGGTCGTCTCGCGGAGGTTGGCCACCATCAGGTTGATGTTGTCCTTCAGCTCGGCGACCTCGCCGCGCGCCTCCACCGTGATCGAGCGGGACATGTCGCCCTGCGCCACCGCGGAGGCCACCTCGGCGATCGCCCGGACCTGGGTGGTCAGGTTCAGGGCGAGTTCGTTCACGTTCGTCGTCAGGCGCTTCCAGGTGCCGTACACACCCTCGACCCGCGCCTGGCCGCCCAGTTGCCCCTCGGAACCGACCTCGCGGGCCACCCGGGTGACCTCGGAGGAGAACGAGGACAGCGTGTCGACCATGGTGTTGATGGCGGTCTTGAGCTCCAGGATCTCGCCGCGCGCGTCCACGTCGATCTTCTTCGAGAGGTCGCCGTTGGCGACGGCGGTGGTGACCTGGGCGATGTTCCGCACCTGTGAAGTCAGGTTGTCGGCCATGTAGTTGACGTTGTCGGTCAGATCCCGCCACACACCGGAGACACCCAGCACCTGGGCGCGTCCGCCGAGCCGTCCGTCGGTGCCGACCTCGCGGGCCACGCGGGTGACCTCGTCGGCGAAGGCGCGCAGCTGCTCCACCATCGTGTTGACGGTGTCCTTGAGCTCGAGGATCTCGCCGCGCGCGTCGACGGTGATCTTCTTGGAGAGGTCGCCGTTGGCGACGGCGGTGGTGACCTGGGCGATGTTGCGGACCTGCGAGGTCAGGTTCAGCGCCATGAAGTTGACGTTGTCGGTGAGGTCCTTCCAGACGCCCGACACGCCCCGCACCTGGGCCTGACCTCCGAGGTTTCCCTCGGTGCCGACCTCGCGGGCGACGCGGGTGACCTCGTCGGCGAAGGCGGAGAGCTGGTCGACCATCGTGTTGATGGTCGACTTCAGCTCCAGGATCTCGCCCTTCGCCTCCACCGTGATCTTCTTGCCGAGATCGCCCTGGGCGACGGCGGTGGAGACGAGAGCGATGTTGCGGACCTGCGAAGTCAGGTTGTCCGCCATGAAGTTGACGTTGTCGGTGAGGTCCTTCCAGACGCCCGACACGCCCCGCACCTGAGCC
>NZ_WVUG01000353.1 GCF_017614965.1 Streptomyces griseorubiginosus
ACCTGACACGCGCCGCCCAGACCGCCGCCCTCCGTCCCGGGCGCCGTGCCCCGTCCGGGGGCTGACGGGGTGTGACGTCGCGGTGCTCGTGCGGCGGGCCACTCCTGGGGCGGGATGGAGTCGGCGGCGGGCGTGGTGGCCGCGTCCGGGGCGGGGCGTGGGCTGTCACCCTCTGTGACGCCTCTCGCCTCCTGGGGCGCGGCAGTGTAGACATGGGCACATGGTCCGACTTCTGGGCCGTCACGGGGCGCGCTCTGCCGGTCGTCCCGGCGGTGCCCCTGCCCGACGCGCGGCCGAGCGCGCCCGCGCGGCGCACGAGCGGCGCAGGGCGGCCCGGCCGGGCGGGCAGCCGGAGGCCCGGGAGCCGGGGCGGCTGCGGTCTGCGCTGACCGGTCGCAGCGTCGCCGGGCAGGTGTTCCTGCTGCAGGTCGTGATCGTGCTGCTGCTGGTGGTCGCCGCGGTGGTCGCGCTGTATCTGCAGGTACGGCACGACAGCACGCAGGAGGCCCGCAAACGCTCGGTCGCGGTCGCCGAGGCGTTCGCCAACGCGCCCGGCACCCGCGAGGCGCTGAGCGCCCCGAACCCGACGGCGGTGCTCCAGCCGAGGGCGGAGGCGGCCCGCAAGGCGACCGGCGTGGACTTCATCGTCGTCATGAACACCGACGGCATCCGCTACACCCACCCCAAGCCGAACCGCATCGGCAAGAAGTTCGTCGGCACGATCGCCCCCGCACTGGCCGGGAAGACCGTGGTCGAGGAGGTCAACGGCACGATCGGGCGGCTGGTGCAGGCGGTCGTACCGGTCACGGCACCGGACGGCAAGGTCGTGGGCCTGGTGTCGGCCGGAGTCACCCTGAACAACATCGACGTCGCCGCGAACCGGCAGCTGCCGCTCGTCCTGATGGCGGCGGCGGTCGGCCTGGGCCTCGCCACCGCGGGTACGGCGCTCGTCAGCCGCCGTCTGCTGCGCCAGACGCACGGTCTGGGCCCGCACGAGATGACCCGGATGTACGAGCACCACGACGCGGTGCTGCACTCCGTCCGCGAGGGCGTCCTGATCGCCGACGACGACGGCCGGCTGCTGCTCGCCAACGACGAGGCGCACCGTCTGCTGGAGCTGCCCGAGGACGCGGAGGGCCGGCACGTCCTCGACCTCGGGCTGCCCGACGACACCGCCGACCTGCTGGCGTCCGGTCGCATGGCCACGGACGAGGTGCACCTCGTCAAGGACCGGCTGCTGGCGGTCAACCAGCGCCCCACCAACGTCGAGGGCGGCCCCGCGGGCAGCGTCGCCACCCTGCGCGACTCCACGGAGCTGCGGGCCCTGTCCGGCCGGGCGGAGGCGGCCCGGGAGCGGCTGAACATGCTCTACGACGCCGGGGTGGGCATCGGCACCAGCCTGGACGTGGCCCGTACAGCGCAGGAGCTGGCGGAGCTCGCGGTGCCCCGGTTCGCCGACTTCGCGACGGTCGACCTGTTCGACTCGGTGCTGGGCGGGGGGCAGCCGGAGGCGGTGACGCCGTTGCGCCGCACCGCCTCGAGCGGGATCCGCGAGGACGCCCCGCTGTATCCGGTGGGCCGGCAGATCCGGTTCGTCGACTCCTCGCCGCAGGCCCGCAGCCTGCGCTCGGGCCAGGCGGTGCTGGAGCCGGACCTGGACGTGGCGCCGGGCTGGCACGCGCAGGACCTGGAGCGGACCGCGCAGGTCGTCGACTACGGCATCCACTCGCTGATCACCGTGCCGCTGCGGGCGGGGTCGCTGGTCCTGGGCGTGGTCAGCTTCTGGCGTTCGCAGAAGCCG
This sequence comes from Streptomyces griseorubiginosus, assembly GCF_017614965.1. Taxonomy (GTDB): domain Bacteria; phylum Actinomycetota; class Actinomycetes; order Streptomycetales; family Streptomycetaceae; genus Streptomyces; species Streptomyces griseorubiginosus_B. The sequence goes on from NZ_WVUG01000353.1 coordinate 1,802, forward strand.
CAGCCCTTCGACGTGGAGGAGCTGGCCCTCGCCGAGGAGCTGGTGGCCCGGGCCGCGGTCTCCATCGACAACGCGCGCCGCTACACGCGCGAGCACAGCATGGCCGTGACACTCCAGCGCAGTCTGCTGCCGCGCAGGCTGCCCGAGCAGTCGGCGCTGGACATCGCCTACCGGTATCTGCCGGCGCAGGCGGGGGTCGGCGGGGACTGGTTCGATGTGCTTCCGCTGTCGGGTGCGCGGGTCGCGCTCGTGGTGGGCGACGTGGTCGGGCACGGTCTGCACGCGGCGGCCACCATGGGACGCCTGCGGACGGCGGTGCACAACTTCTCCTCGCTCGACCTGCCGCCCGACGAACTGGTCGCGCTGCTGGACGAGTTGGTCGGCAGGATCGACCAGGACGAGGCGGCGGACGGCAGCGCCCCGGTCACCGGCGCGACCTGTCTGTACGCCATCTACGACCCGGTGTCCCGCAGGTGCACCGTCGCGCGGGCCGGTCATCCCCCGCCGGCGCTGGTGGGGCCCGACGGCGGTGTGACGTTCCCGGACGTGCCCGCCGGGCCCCCGCTGGGTCTGGGCGGTCTGCCGTTCGAGACGGCCGAGCTGGAGCTGGCGGAGGGCAGCCGGCTCGTGCTGTACACCGACGGGCTGGTGGAGGACCGGGAGCGGGACATCGACGAGGGTCTGGAGCTGCTGCGCGGGGCGCTGGAGCGGGCCGGTGAGTCACCGGAGGAGACCTGCCGGGCGGTGCTCGAGTCGCAGTTGCCGGCGAAGCCCAGCGACGACGTGGCACTGATCGTGGCCCGCACGCGGGCTCTGCCGGCCGACCGGGTCGCGGAGTGGGAGGTGCCGTCCGATCCGGCGGCGGTCGGCAAGACCCGCGCCGCGGTCACCCGGCAGCTCACCGGCTGGGGCCTGGAGGAGCTGACGTTCGCCACGGAGCTCATCCTGAGCGAGCTGGTCACCAACGCCATGCGTTACGGCGCCGATCCCATCCAGGTGCGGGTGCTGTTCGACCGCACGCTGATCTGCGAGGTGTTCGACAGCAGCAGCACCTCGCCGCACCTGCGGTACGCGGCGATGACGGACGAGGGCGGGCGCGGTCTGTTCCTGGTGGCGCAGCTCGCCGAGCGCTGGGGCACCCGCTACACGCCGGAGGGCAAGGTCATCTGGGCCGAGCAGCCGCTGCCCTGAGTCGCCCCCTTTTGGTCCGGACCTTCTTCGTGTGACCGTACGAACTTTTTCCGCAACGGGTGTTCGACGCCGTCGAGTTCTGATAGGAAACCTTCCTATCAGAGTGACGCACGGCCCAACTCCCCACCCCCCACCCCTCTTTGGAGCACCCGTGAGGCACCCCTCCAGCGATTCCGCACCCACCCTCACCTCGCGCCGCACCCTCCTGACGCTGATCGGCGCCTCCCTGGTCGCCGCTCCGCTCCTGCGGCCCTCGCACGCCTCGGCGACCGTGAGCGCCGCGGGCTGCGTCGGTCTCGACGACCCGGCGAAGAAGGAGATCGCCATGAAACTGGTGTCGAGCGCGGAGAACTCCTCGCTCGACTGGAAGGCGCAGTACAAGTACATCGAGGACATCGGTGACGGCCGCGGCTACACCGCCGGCATCATCGGCTTCTGCTCCGGCACCGGCGACATGCTCGACCTCGTCCAGCTCTACACCGACCGCAAGCCCGGCAACGTCCTCGCCAAGTACCTGCCGGCCCTGAAGCGGGTCAACGGCAGCGACTCGCACGACGGCCTCGACCCGAACTTCCCCAAGGACTGGCGCAAGGCGGCCCAGGACAGCGCGTTCCAGCAGGCGCAGAACGACGAGCGCGACCGGGTGTACTTCAACCCGGCGGTCAAGCAGGGCAAGGCGGACGGCCTCGGGACGCTGGGCCAGTTCACCTACTACGACGCCATCGTGATGCACGGCGACGGCGACGACCCGACCAGCTTCCGCAACATCCGCAAGCGGGCCCTGAACAAGGCGAAGCCGCCGGCCCAGGGCGGCAACGAGACGACGTACCTCAACGCCTTCCTCGACGCCCGGGTGTGGGCGATGAAGCAGGAGGAGGCCCACAGCGACACCACGCGGGTCGACACGGAGCAGCGGGTCTTCCTGAAGAACGGCAACCTCTGTCTGAACACGCCCCTCAACTGGAAGGTGTACGGGGACAGTTACCACATCGGGTGACGCGTCCGGTGAGCACCTGTGGGCTCATAAAGCTGATTTATGAGCCCATAGACCGGACCCGTGTACCGACTTAGGCTTGCCTTAGCTTAGGCTTCCCGTTCGAGTCGATCTGTCGCCGCTCGAAGGGAACCTGATCATGCCCCGCCCCCTGCGGGTAGCCATCGTCGGAGCCGGCCCCGCCGGGATCTACGCCGCCGACGCGTTGCTCAAGTCCGACGTGGCCGCCGAACCCGGTGTGTCCATCGACCTCTTCGAGCGCATGCCCGCGCCGTTCGGACTGATCCGCTACGGCGTCGCCCCCGACCACCCCCGCATCAAGGGCATCATCACGGCCCTGCACCAGGTGCTCGACAAGCCGCAGATCCGGCTGTTCGGCAACGTCGACTACCCGAACGACATCAGCCTGGACGACCTGCGCGCGTTCTACGACGCGGTCATCTTCTCCACCGGAGCGACGGCCGACCGCGAGCTGCGCATACCCGGCATCGACCTGGACGGCTCCTACGGCGCCGCCGACTTCGTCTCCTGGTACGACGGCCACCCGGACGTGCCGCGCACCTGGCCGCTGGAGGCCGAGAAGGTCGCCGTGCTCGGCGTCGGCAACGTCGCCCTCGACGTGGCCCGCATCCTCGCCAAGACGGCCGACGAGCTGCTGACGACGGAGATCCCGCCGAACGTGTACGAGGGCCTGAAGGCCAACAAGGCGCTGGAGGTCCACGTCTTCGGCCGCCGTGGCCCGGCGCAGGCGAAGTTCTCGCCGATGGAGCTGCGCGAGCTGGACCACTCCCCCACCATCGAGGTCATCGTCGACCCCGAGGACATCGACTACGACGAGGGCTCGATCGAGACCCGCCGCGGCAACAAGCAGGCCGACATGGTCGCCAAGACCCTGGAGAACTGGGCGATCCGCGACGTCGGCGACCGCCCGCACAAGCTGTTCCTGCACTTCTTCGAGTCCCCGGCGGAGATCCTAGGCGAGGACGGCCGCGTCGTCGGCCTGCGCACCGAGCGCACCGCCCTGGACGGCACGGGCAACGTCAAGGGCACCGGCGAGTTCAAGGACTGGGACGTCACCGCCGTCTACCGCGCGGTCGGCTACCTCTCCGACAAGCTCCCCAAGCTCCCCTGGGACATCGACTCGGGCACCGTCCCGGACGAGGGCGGCCGGGTCATCCAGGAGAGCGGCGAGCACCTGCAGTCGACGTACGTCACCGGCTGGATCCGGCGCGGCCCGGTGGGCCTGATCGGCCACACCAAGGGCGACGCCAACGAGACGGTCGCCAACCTGCTGGACGACCACGCCAACGGCCGTCTGCACACCCCGGCCTCGCCCGAACCCGAGGCCGTGGACGCCTTCCTCGCCGAGCACCAGGTCCGTTTCACCACCTGGGACGGCTGGTACAAGCTCGATGCCGCGGAAAAGGCACTGGGCGAGCCGCAGGGCCGGGAACGCGTGAAGATCGTCGAGCGTGAGGACATGCTCCGCGCCAGCGGCGCCTGACCGCCCCTCAGGCGGGCTTCCAGGACGACAGGCCCGAGACGGTACGCCGTACCGCCTGCGCGTGGCCGAACAGTCCCGGAAGCCCGCCCGTGTGCAGGAACACGGTGCGCTGCCCCGGCCGGATGTCACCGTCCTCCACCGCCGCCACCAGCCCGGCCATGGCCCGCCCCGTGTAGACGGGGTCCAGCACGATGCCCTCGGCGCTCGCGGCACGCCGCATCGCCGCCAGGACCGGTTCGTGCAGGATGCCGTACCCCGCGCCGACCTGATCGGTGCGCACCCGCAACCCGCGCGGCTCGACGCCGGAGCCGAGGAGTGCGGCCACGGTGGCGGCCGGATCGGGTACCGCCCCGCAGTGCACGCCGAGCACCCGCCGCTCCCCCAGGGCGCCGACCAGTCCGGCCATCGTGCCGCCGGAGCCCAGCGCCACCACCACGTGCTCCACGTCGGGCAGTTGGGCCAGGATCTCCTCGCCTCCTTCGACGTACCCCCGCGCGCCGAGCGGGCTGGAGCCGCCGAACGGGATGAGGAAGGGACGCGCCCCCTCCCCGCGCAGCCGCTCGCAGACCTCCTCGGCGACGACACCCAGGGCATTCGGATCCGCGTCTTTGGCCCAGTGGACGCGGGCCCCGAAGAGGCCGTCGAGGACGAGATTGCCGGAGGCGTCCGCCGCACCGTCGGGCGACCCCGGGAAGACGAGGACGACGTCCAGCCCCAGGCGGGCGCCCGCGGCGGCCGTGAGACGGGCGTGGTTGCTCTGCGCGGCGCCGGTCGTGACCAGGGTGTCGGCACCCTCGGCGAGGGCGGCGCCGGTGAACCACTCCAGTTTGCGGACCTTGTTGCCGCCGCCCCCGAGACCGATCAGATCGTCCCGCTTGACCCACAGGTCGTCCTCGCCCAGGCCCAGCGCGGCGGCCAGCCGGGGCATGCGCTCCAGGGGCGTCGGCCAGGTGGCCAGGGTGGTCTTTCCGGTCACGGTGTCTCCTCGAACTGGAACCGTCGCTGCCGGTGAGACGTTGCCACAGACGCGGATACGGTCACGGGGGCCGTACCGACACGGACGGGGTGAGCGTGACACGGGTACTGGTCATCGGCGGCGGAATCGCGGGCACGGCGACGGCGCTGGCCCTGCACAAGGCGGGGTTCGCCGCCGAGGTGCGCGAGGCGCATCCGGGTTCGGCCGAGGACATCGGCGCCTTCCTCACTCTCGCGAGCAACGGCATGCGCGCGCTCGCGCAGTTCGACGCCTCCGCCGCCGTCACCGCCCTCGGCTTCCCGCTGACCTCGATGCGGGTGCTGGACCACACGGGCACGGAGCTGGCGCACGTGCCGCTCGGCGAGGCGGGCGATCCGCTGCTGCGCTACCGGTGCCTGCGGCGCGGCGACCTCAACTCCGGGCTCCAGGCGGAGGCGACGCGCCGGGGAATCGGCATCCGGCACGGCGCCCGGCTGACCTCCGTCGAGCAGGGCGCGGACGGCGTCACCGCGCATTTCGCCGACGGCGGCACCGCCACGGCCGACCTCCTCATCGGTGCCGACGGCCTCAACTCCACCGTCCGGCAGGCGATCGCCCCCGGCGTCCGGCCCCTCTACGCGGGCCAGCGGGTCTTCTACGGCTACACCGACGCCGGGCCCCGCTCGACCGACGACGCGTGCATCACCATGATCCGAGGCAGCCGCGCGGCCTTCGGCCATGCCGTCTCGCCGGGCGGGGAGACGTACTGGTTCGCGCGCGTGGCCGGCGATCCGCTGCCCGCCGAGGAACTCGCCGACGGCACACCGGAGCGTTGGCGCGAACTGCTGCTCCCCCTGCTGCGCGAGGACGCCACGCCCGCCGCGGACATCGTCGCGGCCACCACCGACGACGTGCTGGTCACCAACGCCACCGAGATCCCGACCGGCACCGCCTGGCGCTCGGGGCGGATCCTGCTCCTCGGCGACGCCGCCCACGCGGCCTCCCCCGCGACCGGCCAGGGCGCGTCGATGGCGCTGGAGGACGCCGTGGTCCTCGCCAAGTGCCTGCGCGATGCCCCGGATCCGGACTCCGCGCTCTCGCTCTACGAGGAACTGCGCCGCCCGCGCGTGGAGCACAACGTCACCGTGAGCGGCAACATCTCCCGGGGCGTTCGGTCCACGTCCCCGGCACGCGGGGACCGGGCCCCTTCCCGCCCCGGCGAAGACGAACTGATCGGGCTCCTGGACTGGGAGTCGGACATCCGGTCGGCGGGGCAGAAGCCGCGCCCCGCATTTGGATGAAGACGGCCCTGGAAAGCCCCGAGTTGTATACGCTCCAGACTCTTCACCGAAAATCCACATCGGGGGGTCGTTGCTCCATGCGTATACGTTTCTTCGCCGCCACCACCACCGCCGCCGGCGCACTCGCCGTGCTGGCCGCCGTCCCGGCCCACGCCACCGAGTACTCGTCCGCGCTGAAGATCAAGGGCGTTCAGTACGACGCGCCAGGCCGGGACTCCAACAACTGCGCGACCGGCAACACGAAGGACGAGTATCTGACGATCAAGAACTACTCGTCCCACACGACGGTGAACCTCAAGGGGTACGTGGTCAAGGACAAGGCCGGCAACCGGTTCACCTTCTCCAAGAACCACTATCTGCAGCCCGGTGACTACGTGAAGCTGCGCGGCGGCCACGGCACCGACTCCGACGCGAAGAACGTCGTCTACCGCCAGAACTGCAACTTCATGTGGAACAACGACAAGGACACCATCTACGTGTACAAGCCGTCCGGCGCCGGCGCCGACTCGCACGCGTACACCAAGAGCGGCAACGACCCGGACGGCAACGGGTACATCACGTTCCACGGGTGACGGCGTATCGCCCGGGTGCGAACGGGACCCGCCCCTAAGCGGATGGTGGGCGGGCCCCGTTCGCGGGCGCCATTGTGGCGGGCGCGCCGGACACGGGACACGTGTGAAGCGGCGTGTCATGGAGCGTGTCGCGCGCACCCCGAGTGCGCCGCGCGCATCCTGCGCGCCCACCCCCGCGTGATCTCCACCGCCGTGTGCGGACGATACTGGTACCTACACGTGCCCCCGTCTGCAGATGGACCCCATGCGCATCCCACCGGCCGAC
>NZ_WVUG01000354.1 GCF_017614965.1 Streptomyces griseorubiginosus
CGGTGGGGCGGCGGGTGGCGGGCGTCAGGGCCGTGCGGTTCACCACCAGGAAGTCGTCGCCGATCACCGCGGGCGTGCGGGAGCGGACCACCATGATGCGGACGGTGATGCTGCCGCCGTCCTCCAGACGGACCGCCAGCGGCCGGGTGCCGTAGCGCGAGGCAACGGAGGGGGAGGCCACCGCCGGGACGGTGCCGTCCGCCGAGCGGCCCGTCAACTCGCCCTCGCCGAAGGCGCCGAGCCCCGTCCGGGACGCCAACTCGGCGTAGCTGCGCGGTTCCACGCCCACCAGTGGCACCGAGGTGCTCTGGTCGCCGGGCTTCGCCTGGTACTCGATGCTCACCGCGGCCGTCCCCCGCACACCCGGTGTCCGGCGGACCCGGTCCGGCAGAGCCGTCGGCAGCGCTCCCGTCGCCGCCTCGACGCGGGCGTCCGCGCCGACCGTGAGGAGGGCCGCCCGGTCGCGCGTCGCGTGGACGCCGGCCAGGACCGAGCCGCCGAAGGCCGCCGTGGTGAGGGCCGTGAGCAGCGCGAGCAGGGGGAGGACCGTGGAGGCGGAGGTGCGGGCCGCCCGGGCCAGGGACAGGTGGGCCACCGTGCCGCGCAGCCGGGCGGCCGGGCGGGCCAGGGCGCGCAGCGGGAGCGGGTAGAGGCGCACCAGCAGCAGGGCGGCCGCCACTCCTACCAACACCGGTGCGAGCGCGGCCAGTTGATCGCCGTCCGTGCCCTGCCGGCGGAGGGTCTCCACCGCGCCCAGGGTCACCACGAGCAGCGTCAGTTCCGCGACCGTGCGGCGCCGGGACGGTCGTACGGCCGTGACGTCCTCTCGGGCGGCGTGGATCCGTACGGCGTGGTGCGCGGCCACCGCGCGCAGCGGCAGGGTCAGACAGGCCAGCAGGGTGACGGCCGCCGCGGACGCGACCGCCTGGCCGGTGCGGGCCTGGGGGAGGGCGAGCAGGGCGATCGCGAGGCCCAGGGCGCCCGCCGGGACGGCGACGACGGCCGTCTCGGCGGACAGACGGGCCGCGAGGCCGGGCAGGGAGGCGCCCCGGGCGCGCAGGAGGGTCAGTTCGGCGCGGCGGCGGTCCGCGGCGAGACCGCCCGCCATCAGCAGCACGACCACGGCGACCGTGCCCGTGCCGAAGGCGGCGACGGCGACGAGCGGGCGGACGCCGTCGCGCAGGCCGGTGAAGGAGCCCAGGACGTCGTCGAAGCCCGTGTTCACGGTCGCCGACATGTCCGTCTGCGCGCGCACCTGCCGCAGGGCCGGGCCCGACTCCAGGGAGGCGACGGCGGAGCGGAGGCGGTCCACCTGGTACGCGTGCAGATGGAGGTCCGCCGGGGCCAACTGCCAGTAACGCCATGCGGCCGAGGGCGTGCCCAGCAGCGCCGGGGCCGCCTCGGGAGCCAGCAGCAGGGCGCCCAGCCAGTACTGGGCGGCGTCGGCGCCACCGCCGGGCACACGGTTCAGGCTGGGCGTGCGCAGCAGGGGCTGACTGGCCCAGTACGGGCCCTGCGGGTCGCGCGGGGTGACGATGCCGGTGACGCGCACGGCGAGGGCGGGGCGCCGCTCACCGGGTACGTGGATCACCGAACCGACCTTGATGCGCAGGGACTTGGCGGTCTCGGCGGTGACGGCCGCCTCCACGTCACGGGTCTGCGCCGTCACCGGAGCCGTGGCCCGCGGCAGCCGGCCGGTGACCTTCTCGGCGTGCGCGCCGACGCCCTGCTGGGCGGCGAGGGAGAACTGCGCCGGCAGCCCGCTCGGCCGCGGCAGCCACAGATCCGGCACCTGCAGCGGTACGGTGGTACGCACGCCGTAGGTCGACTGGGTGCGGTCGGCGACCAGCGGGCGCGGGACGGCGCGCAGGAGCTCGGCGTACTGCATGCCGAGCCGCCCTGGGCTCAGCGCCAACTCCCGTCGCTGCTGCGACAGATAAGGCGAGGGCGACTCGGCGAACACGGCCACGTTCGTGGCCTGCGGCCGGGCCCGCTCGACCGACCGGCGCAGACCGGCGTCCTCGTACCGGTCGACCGCCCGCGGCAGCGCGGCCGCCAGACACGCGGTCACCGCCACCAGCAGCGCGAGCGCGAGAGCGGCGACGGGGGCGGTGCGCAGCCGCGTCCGCACCCAGGGAGCCGGCACCGAGGTCATCTCACTCGCCCCCCTGCTCCCGCAACGACACCACCGGATCCCCGCGCCGCGCCGCCAGCGCCGCCGTCACCACGAGCGGCGTCACCGCCACCGCGGCCAGCAGCACCGCCACGTGCCCGACCGGCAGCCGGACCAGGACGCCCGGCACCGGGCGGGTCGCCTCGGTCGTCAGGACGATCAGTGGGATCACCGCGCGCGCCAGCGCCGTCCCCAGCGCCGTTCCCACCACCAGCGCCAGCGCGACCAGCACGCCCTGCTCGACGGCGATCATGCGGGCCAGCCGGCGGCGCGGGGCGCCCAGGGCGCGCAGGACCGCGAGTTCGGCGCCCCGCTCGCGCAAGGAGCCCGCCGCGCTGACCGCGAAGCCGACGGCGGCAAGGGCCGCGGCGACCCCGGCCGCCGCCGCGAACGCCGCCTCGGGGCCGGCGCCGAACGGATCGTCCCGCAGCTGCGCCGCCGTCTCGTCGCGCACGACGACCTGGGAGGGATCCAGGTCGGGCAGGGCGCGCAGGGCCGCGGCGACCCGGCCCGTGGCGCCCGGGTCGGTCCGCAGCCACCATTCCGTCGGCGTCACACTCACCCCGTACCGCCACTCCAGCACCCGGTTCACCGCCCGTAGATCCACCAGCAGCGCGCCCCCGTCCGCGTCCCCGGTCGTCGGCAACTCCCGTACGGAGCGCACGATCCGCACCGGCACCGTCTCACCGGACAGGGTCACGTCCACCCGTTGTCCGGTGTGCGCGCCGGCCGAGGCGAGGAAGCGGTCGGTCGCCACCGCCGTGACCTCGGGCGGCGCGGCCTGCGCGACCTGCGCCCGTACCGTCAGCGAGGCGGAGGCCCAGGGTTCGTCGTCCGGCACGTACCCGGTGCCGTACGCGACCGTCAGCGGCGACGAACTCACCGTCGGAGGCTTCGGGTTGGTCCTCTGGTCGGGCGAGGACACGTTCCCGTCGCTCGACGAGGACGCCTTCCAGGAGGTGGGCAGCGGGAGCCTCCGTGCCGTCCCGTCCGCTGACTTCGCCGTCAACTCGCTGATCGTGAGCCGGTGTTGTTCGGCCTTGCCGCGCGGTACCGATACGACCAGTTGCAGGCCGGTGAGCTTCAACGGCCCACCGAGGAGCGGCAGTTCGAGGGTGTGCGGGTGGCCGTCGGCGGGAAGTCCGCCCGCCGGGACCGCGTACGGGGTGCCGTAGCCGTCCTCCAGGGTGGCCGTCACGTCGGCCGAGGCGCCCGTGCCGCCTGAGCCGTGCAGGGTCGCCGTCACGTCCAACCGGGTGGTTCCGGCGGGCACTTGGGCTCCCGCTGTCGCTGTCCTCGGGCCCAGGGGGGCGAGCAGCGGCCGTACCGGTTCGGGGGACAGGTCCCGGCGCAGCAGCATCATGTCCGCCGCGTGTGCGGTGTCCAGGGCGAGCAGATCGGCCGTACGGTCGCCGGAGAGCGGGAGTTCGGCGCGTACGGCGGGTGCGGCCTCGCGTACGCCGCGCAGGCCCGCGTACGCCTCCGTGCGGCCGGGGCCGGCCTCGCCGGCACCGAGGACACGGACCGGCGCGCCCGCGGCGAAGTCGGCCTGGTCGCTCTGCGAGCGGGTCCAGGAGGCGCCCTGGCCGATGGCGAGCATGCCGAGCGCGACGGCGAGGACCAGCAGCAGTACCGGGCCCGCGCCGCGCATCGGGCGGCGGCTGAGCTGCCAGCCGGCCAGCGCAGCCGTCAGCCCGCGCCCGCCGGCCGCGCGGCGCTCGGCGAGCCGGGCCACGAGCGGGAGCAGACGGAGGGTGAGCACCGTTCCCGCGAGCAGGGCCAGCGCGGGCGCGGCGACGAGGAGCGGGTCGATGCCGAGGGTGCCGGAGCGGGCGGGGGTGACCGCGCCGGAGGTCTGCCGCCCCAGCTGCCAGTACGCCACGCCGGCCACCGCCAGCAGCCCCAGATCCGCACCGCCCCGCACCGAACCGGGCAGCACCTGCGCCCGCCCGGGCCGCGGACCGGGGTTCGCGCCCGTGCGGCTCCGCCCCGGCCGGGAAGCTGTACTCGGGCTCGTGGGCGTCTTGCCCCGTCGCGCGTTCGTGCCCACGCCCGTGCGCCCCCGGCCCGGCAGTGCACGCCGCGGGGATGCCTCGGCCCTCAGCGCCGGCAGTGTCACCGCGAACGCGCAGCCGAGGGCCACGCCCGCTGCCACCAGCCACACCCCGAGTCGGCCGCCCGCCGGCACGTCCAGGTGCAGTCCGATCCGGGCCAGGGAACCCTGCCTCGCCAGCAGCCGGGTCAGCGGGGCCGCCAGCAGCGGGGCGCACACCACGGCCGGCAGGGCCAGAAACAAGGCCTCCAGGGCGGCGAGGGACGCGATCCGGGTGCGGGAGGCGCCGCGGGCCCGCAACAGCCGTGTCTCCGCGCTGCGTTCGGCGCTCAGCAGCCGGGCCACCAGGAGCAGCGCACAGCCCGCGAGCAGGCCGAGCTGGAGCGCGATGATCAGCAGAGTCGAACGGGAGACGAGCAGCGAGCGCTGGACCCGGTCGAGGACGTCGGGCAGGCCGGTGGCCGCCTCCGTGGTCCCACCGAGCGCGGACTGCCCGCGCAGGGCCGCGCCGCCGGAACGGGCCGCTCTGCGCAGCTCATCGATCCGCGCGGTCGTCAGCCGTGAGAAGTCGGCGGACGCCAGCCAGCCTGACTGACCGGCGCTCACCCGGCCGCCGGTCACCACCTCGGGGGCGGCGAGGAGGGGGCCGTACGTCGTGAAGTCGACCGTCTTGACGCCCCGCCCGCCGAGGTCGTCCAGCTGCCAGTACGGCGCGTCCGTCACCCGGGGCCGGTACACGCCGGTCAGGGTGATCCGGACCTTCGGGCCGCCGAGCCGGTCGACGAGGGTGAGGCGGGCGCCCGGTCTCAGGCCGAGTCGCCGGGCGGCGGTCTCCGGGAGGGCCGCCTCCACCCCCTGCGCGGCATCGCGGGGCGCCCGGCCCTCGACGATCCGGATCTGCGTCGCGTCCAGGGCCGCGAGGTACGTCAGCGCGGGGTCCCCGGACCGCTCCGACGGCGGCTGGAGCGAGCGGGGGAGCGCGTAGGGGCCCGACCGCACCAGCGCCCGCACGGTCACCGGCAGACCGGCGAAGACGCGACGCGCCGCCTGCCGTACGGCGGTGTCGGCGGCCTCACGGCGGTGGACGGGCACCTCGGCCTTGACGACGAGGGCGCTGTCCGCCGCGTTCCGGGGGCTCTGCAGGGAGTGGCGCAGGGCCGCGTCGCCGATCGCGCCCGCGTAGGCGGTGAGGGCGGCCAGGACGGCCGTGGTCAGCAGGACGGTCAGAAGCGCGGCGGCGAGCAGCAGCCGGTGGGCGCGCGCACGCAGCAGGACGAGACGCGTCACCGCCCCCAACGCCGTCACCCCGACCCCCCGTGGCCGTCCGGAAGGTGTCCAGACCTCCGGCCGATGCTGTCAGAGGGGCGGGGTGCAGGGTAAGCGCTTGTAGATCGAACTTGACCGGATCGTGACCGGTTCAGTCCGGAGGATTGATCACCCTCAGCCCGGAGGGTTGGTCACTCTCAGTCCGGGGCGTTGATCATCGAGGCGGCCGCGTAGGTCAGATACCGCCACAGCTCCTGCTCGTGCTCCTCGGACAGACCGAGCTCGTCCACGGCGGCGCGCATGTGCCGCAGCCACGCGTCGTGGGCCTCGCGGTTCACGACGAAGGGGGCGTGGCGCATGCGCAGCCGGGGGTGGCCGCGGTTGTCGCTGTACGTCGTCGGGCCGCCCCAGTACTGGATCAGGAACAGCGTGAGCCGCTCCTCGGCCGGGCCCAGGTCCTCCTCGGGGTACATGGGCCGCAGGACGGGATCCTCGGCCACCCCCTCGTAGAAACGGTGCACGAGGCGGCGGAAGGTCTCCTCCCCGCCGACCTGCTCGTAGAAGGTCTGCGTCTGAAGCGTGCCGCGCCGGATCTCTTTCACGCCCTCCATGCTCTCAGACGCCGGGGACCAGGACTTGAGCCTTAGGACCGGCGGACCGGCGGGCTCCGGTACTCGCCTCGCGCCGCGTCCCGCAGCACAGTGGACGTATGGGCACGCACGCTCTCGACAAGGACCTGGACGACCTCGCCCGCTCCGCGCGGACCGCGCTGGTGCGGGAGATCGAGGCGAGCGGGGCCTGGGCCGGTGATCCGGTGTGGCGGGAGGCGTTCGCGGCGGTGCCCCGGCATCTGTTCGTGCCGTACTACTACGTCGGCGTCCGCGGCGGATACGAGCGGCGCTGGGGAGAGAGCCCGGATGCCACGGCCCGGGAGAAGTGGGTGCGCGGGGCGTACGCGGACACCCCGCTGGCCACCCGGCTGCGCGACGGCGTGCTGATCTCCTCCAGCAGCCAGCCCTCGCTCATGGCACGGATGCTCGCCGAACTCCGGGTGGAGGACGGCGACCGGGTCCTCGAGATCGGCACCGGCACCGGCTACAACGCGGCCCTGCTCGCCCACCGGCTCGGCGACGACGACCTGGTCACGACCGTCGACCTGTATCCGGACATCACGGACGCGGCCCGCCGGCACCTGACCGCCGCCGGGTACCACCCGCTCGTCGTGACCGGCGACGGGGCGCGCGGAGTTCCCGAGCGGGCCCCGTTCGACCGGATCATCGCCACCTGCACGCTGACCTCGGTCCCGCCCGCCTGGGTCGCCCAGTGCGCTCCGGACGCCCGGATCCTGACCCCGCTCGCGACGGGACTGCTCGCGCTGACCGTGCGGGACGCCGGATGCGCCGAGGGCCGCTTCCTGGACACGGCCGCCTACTTCGTGCCCCTGCGCGGCGACGGCCGTCCCGAGCCGGAGCCGGCCCCGCTGGACGGGATCCCGGGCCGGGCCAGGCACCACGACCTCTTCCGCTTCCTGCTCGCCCTGACCGACGGCGGCCTCGACCCCCAGGAGGCGTACTCCCTGTGGGAACGCGAGGGCCGGCCCACCCGGGACCGCTACGGCGTGACGATCCGCGACGGCGCGGAGTGGGCCTGGCTGGACGACCCGGAGGGCCCGTACGTCTGGCCCCTCCCGAGCCGGTGACCAGGCGGACCTGGTGAAGTCCGCCGCGGTTCGGCAGCGCCCCTGAAGGGGCGCGGGGAACTGCGCGACCGGCCACGACGGCGCCGCGGACGGCCGACGACGCATCCGGCACTTCCAGCGGAGCGCTCAGCTCCTGCGGATCGTGATCGTCGTCCAGGCGCCGACGTGGACCCGGTCGCCGTCCACCAGGGGGACCGGTACGAACGGCTGGATCGGCTCCTCGGAGCCGTTGACCGTCGTGCCGTTCGTGGAGTTCTGGTCGACGACCGCCCAGCTGCCGTCCGGCTGCTGGACCAGCACCGCGTGCTGGTGCGAGACGCCCGGGTCCTCCGGCGGCACCGACAGGTCGATGTCCGGGGTGTCGCCGGTGGAGTGCCGGCGGCGGCCGATGGTGATCTGGTTGCCGGACAGCGTGCGCTGCTGCTCGGGCGAGTACGCGGGCAGGTTCAGGCCCGCGGCCTCCGGGCCGGAGCGCTGCATCATCGCCATGAAGTACTCGCGGTCCGGACCGATGGTCGCCGTCCAGGTCGCCGGGCCCGCCTGCGGCCGTCCGTAGCCGGGGCCGGGCGGGGCCTGGGTGGAGCCGGGCTGCGGATAGCCGTAGCCGCCGCCCGCTCCGCCGGGACGTCCGGGGCCGCCCGGAGCACCGGGGCCGGAGGACGGCGGGGAGATCACCCAGTCGTCCTCACCGCCGCCGAAGGACGGTCCGCCCTGCTGCGGCCGCCGCGTCTCCTGCGGGAACGCGGGCGGCGCCGCCGGGCCGGCCTGGAACCCCTGCGGGCCGCCACCGGGGCCACCGGGAGCGGTGGTCGGCGTCGGGCCGGGCGGCGGCGGGACCGGACGCGACGGGTCGGGACCGAAGTTGGACGGTCCGCCGGGACCGGCGGGGCCGCCCGGTCCACCGGGACGCGGGTCGTTGCCGAAGCCGGAAGGACCGCCCGGGCGCGGGTCGCTCCCGAAGGGGGACGGGCCGCCGCCGGGACCGCCGGGACGCTGGTCGTCGCCGAAGCCGGAGGGGCCGCCAGGACGCGGGTCGTTCCCGAAGGGGGACGGACCGCCGCCGGGACCGCCGGGGCGCGGGTCGTTGCCGAAACCGGAAGGGCCGCCACCCGGGCGCGGGTCCTCGCCGAAGCCGGAGGGGCCGGACTGGCCTCCCGGGCGGGGGTCGTTGCCGTAGCCGGAGGGGCCGGACGGGCCTCCCGGGCGCGGGTCGTTGCCGAAGCCCGACGGGCCGCCGGGGCCGCCCGGGCGCGGGTCGTTGCCGAACGGGGTCGGGCCCGAGGGCTCGCTGCCGAACGGCGGGATCGGTTCGGCGGGGCGGTTCATCTGGGACGGGCGGGAGCTCTGGTACTCGTACGAG
>NZ_WVUG01000355.1 GCF_017614965.1 Streptomyces griseorubiginosus
CCCTGATCCCCTCCTGATCCCCCCTGATTCCCTCCTGATTCCGTCCTGATCCCCCTCTGACATATTCATACCCCCAGGGGGTACAGTCGCGTGGACTGGTGTCACATCGAAGGGCTGGGACCTCATGGACGCGATCCTCCACGCGCTGTCCATCACCGGATCGATGACCTGGGAGATCACCTGGGCCCTGGTGCTGGGCTTCGCGCTGTCCGCCGTCGTCCAGGCGGTGGTGCGCCGCTCCACGATCGTCCGGCTGCTCGGCGACGACCGGCCCCGCACCCTGACCCTCGCCGCGGGCCTGGGCGCCGCCTCCTCGTCCTGTTCCTACGCCGCCGTCGCCCTCGCCCGCTCCCTGTTCCGCAAGGGCGCGAACTTCACCGCCGCGATGGCCTTCGAGATCGCCTCGACCAACCTGGTGGTCGAACTGGGCGTGATCCTGGCCCTGTTGATGGGCTGGCAGTTCACCCTGGCGGAGTTCACCGGCGGCCCGGTGATGATCGTCCTGCTCGCCGTGCTGTTCCGGTTGTTCCTGCGCGAGCGCCTGCTGCGCCAGGCGCGCGAGCAGGCCGAACGCGGGATCGCCGGATCCATGGAGGGCCATGCCGGGATGGACATGTCGGTGGGTGGCGAGGGGTCGTTCGTACGGCGGCTGCTGTCCCGGAACGGGTTCACCTCCGTCTCCCACGTGTTCGTCATGGAGTGGGCGGCGATCCTGCGGGACCTGGTGGTGGGGCTGCTCATCGCGGGGGCGATCGCGGCCTGGGTGCCCGACTCCTTCTGGCAGTCCTTCTTCCTGGAGGGCCATCCGCTCGCCGCGAAGATCGTCGGTCCGCTGCTCGGCCCGCTGGTGGCGATCGCCTCGTTCGTCTGCTCCATCGGGAACGTGCCGCTGGCGGTGGTCCTGTGGAAGGGCGGCATCAGCTTCGGCGGGGTGGTCGCGTTCATCTTCGCCGACCTGCTGATCCTGCCGATCCTGAACATCTACCGGAAGTACTACGGGCCGCGCATGACGGCCTTCCTGCTGGCGACCTTCTACGCGGCGATGGTCCTCGCCGGTTACGTGGTGGAGCTCGTCTTCGGCGGCCTCGGGCTCGTGCCGGACCAGAGCAGTGCGAAGATCCCCGACGAGGGTGTCTCCTGGAACTACACGACCTGGCTCAACATCGTGTTCCTGCTGCTCGCGGCGGTGCTGGTGTGGCGCTTCGCACGCACGGGCGGGGCGGCGATGCTGCGGATGATGGGCGGGGCACCGGACGACACCGACGCGGGGCACGAGCACGGACACGGGCACGGCGACCACTCCGCCCATGCGCACCACGACGATCACACCCACAGCGACCATCACACGCACCAGGACGGCCATCACGGTCCGCACTGAAGTGGCCACGCAGTTCAAGTGCCGTTGGCCGAATCGAAACACGGCCATGATCTGCTGACGGACGGCAACGGCTTGTCCGGCGGGAGGACTGACGCATGGAGCTGCGCAGTGTCGAAGAGCTGATGGATCTGCTGCACGCCTGCTGGCACCAGCACGCGCTGCGCACCGCCGCGCTGCTGCGCCGCAGCCGACCCGCCGACAAGGAACTCCAGGTGGCGGGCCTGGTGCAGGACATCGGGCAGCTGATCTGCCCCGGCGACGAACGCCTCGGCGCCGAGCGCGCCGCCGAGGCCGTACGGCCCCTGCTCGGCGAGCGCGTCTACCGTCTCGTACGGCGGCACGGCCCCGCCCACGACGACGACCTCCTGCGGCTGCGGCTGGCGGACGAGGAGAGCCGGACCGCGGGCCTGGACGCCGGGGTCCTGGAGGACTGGCGCACGGTCCTGGAACTGGTCGCCGCGCGGAACTCCCGTCTCGGGGCTGTCGACTGACGGTTCGTCATGAGACGGTACGGCGATGACGTCGTCGTACGCGCAGGACGGGCTGAAGGGCAGGGCCGCCGTCGTCACCGGCGGAACGCGCGGCATCGGGCGGGCGGTGGCCGAGCGGCTGTCCGCCGCCGGGGCGCGGGTGTGCGTGACCGCGCGGGACGCGGAGGACGTGCGGCGCACGGCCGCCGAACTGGACGGCATCGGCGTGAGCGGCAGCGTCGCCGATCCGGGGCATCCGCGGGAGGTCGTCGAGGCGGTCATGAGCGCGTTCGGCCGGATCGACGTCGTGGTGAACAACGCGGCGACGAACCAGCCCTTCGGGCCGCTCATGGAGGCCGACCCCGACGCGTGGGCCGCGGCCTTCGCGGTGAACGTCGAGGCTCCGCTGAGGCTGGTGCAGGGGGCCTGGCGGGCATGGATGCGGGAGCACGGCGGCGCGGTGGTGAACATCTGCACGGAGGGCGCCGGGCATGTCGGCCCGAACGTCGGGGCCTACGGCACCAGCAAGGCGGCACTGCTGCACCTCACCCGGCAGCTCGCGGGCGAACTGGCGCCGAAGGTGCGGGTCAACGCGGTCTCCCCCGGTCTGGTGCGCACCGAGATGGCGCGGTTCGTATGGGAGCCGGGCGAGGAGCGGCTGGCCGCCGGGCTGCCGCTCGGGCGGATCGGCGAACCGGACGACATCGCGCGGGCGGTGGTGTGGCTGGCCTCGGACGCGGCCGGGTGGATCACCGGCGCGGAGCTGCTGGTGGATGGGGGCACACGCGTCAGGACGGCGTACTCCGGGCCGGAGTACGCCGTCCACGACCGGCTTCGCTCATACGCACCACCTCGCTCATGACGGTGGCTGTGGCTCCCTCACGGGAACAACGCGATACCCAGGAGGATCACCAGGACGATGCAGGCGACGAGTGCGACCGTGGCCCACGTGCCGCGGTGCTTCACCGGGCTCGTTTCGCCGCTGCCTGCGCCGCGCGGCCGGTCCTCGGGCAGTTCGGCGTTGTCGGGGCGGTCGTTGCCGTAGAACTGTTCGTCGGTCGGATACCGGTTGCGCGGGTCGTCGTGCGCTCGCGGATCAACACCGTGTGGACTGCTCATGGTCACTCCCTGACGCGGTTATCACCAGGGGGCGGGTTCCCGGCCGGCGCCGGGCCACACGCACGATCGCGGATCACCACTTCCCGGGCGCGTAGTCCTTCAGGAAGACGCCGTACAGGTCCTCGCCCTGTTCGCCGCGCACAATCGGATCGTAGACCCGCGCGGCCCCGTCGACCAGGTCGAGCGGCGCGTGGAAGCCCTCCTCGGCCAGGCGCAGCTTGTCGTAGTGGGGCCGCTCGTCGGTGATCCAGCCGGTGTCGACCGAGGTCATCAGGATGCCGTCGGTCTGGAACATCTCCTGGCCGCTGGTCCGGGTCACCATGTTCATGGCGGCCTTGGCGGCGTTGGTGTTCGGATGGCCCGCGCCCTTGTAGCCGCGGCCGAAGACGCCCTCCATGGCGGACACGTTCACGATGTAGGCCCGCTTGCCGGGCGCCCGGCGCGCGGCCTCGGCCATCGCCGGGCGCAGCTTGCTGATCAGGATGAACGGCGCCGTGTAGTTGCACAGCTGGGTCTCGAGCAGCTCCACCGGGGAGATCTGCTCGATGGTCTGCACCCAGGTGTTGGTCTCTACGACGTCCGGGACCAGGCCGCCGGCGTCGATGGCGGTGCCGTCGAGGTGCCGGGCGACGCTGGCGTTGCCCGCGACCAGGGCCAGGTCGGCAACCTTCTGGGCGTCGAGGCCGCTGGTGCCGAGGGGCAGGGCGGCGAGGCCGTCGACCGCGCCGGAATTGAAGGCGCCGATGACGTGGTGGGCGGGCAGCTCCCCGGCGGGCAGCGGGGCGCTCTCGCCGTCGACCAGGGCCGCGTAGGCGGTGGGCAGACGGCGCACGGTCTGGGTCGCGTTGTTGATCAGGATGTCCAGCGGGCCGTTCTCGGCGACCTGGTCGGCCAGGGCCACGGCCTGTGCCGGGTCGCGCAGGTCGATGCCGACGACCTCCAGACGGTGCAGCCACTCCGCCGAGTCGTCCATGGCCTTGAAGCGGCGGATGGCGTCCTTGGGGAAACGCGTGGTGATCGTGGTGTGCGCGCCGTCGCGCAGCAGGCGCAGCGCGATGTACATGCCGATCTTGGCGCGGCCGCCGGTGAGCAGGGCCCGCTTGCCGGTGAGGTCGGCGCGGGCGTCGCGCTTGCCGCGGTTGAGGCGGGCGCAGTCCGGACAGAGCTGGTGGTAGAAGTAGTCGACCTCGACGAACCGGGTCTTGCAGGTGTAGCAGGAGCGCGGGCGCTGGAGTATCCCCGCGATCCTGCCCTCCTCGGTGGCCGAGGACGGCAGGATGCCCTCGGTCTCGTCGTCGATGCGCTGGGCGGAGCCGGTCGCCGTGGCCTCGGTGACCGCCTTGTCGTGCGCGGTCTTGGCGGCCCGGCGCTCCTGGCGGCGGCGCTGCTTCACGGTGCGGTATATACCGGCGGTGGCCCGGCGCACGGCGATCGCGTCGGGGTGGTCGACCTCCAGCTTGTCGAGCTCCTCCAGCACGCTGAGGCAGACGGCGAGCCTTTCGGGGTCGATGCCGGGCCCGTACACGACCTCGTCCGTGGCCGCCGGGCCGTCCTCTGTCACCGTCATCGCGCTGCCGTTTCCCTGATCACCGAGCGGCGCTCCGATCGCACCCGCTTGTCGAAGGGTGGATTTTACGGAGCGCCGCCCCGGTCCTCCAAACTCGTCGTGATCAGGAACCGCAGGCCGTGATGAGGGTCTCGACCTCGGCGGTGAGGGCCGCGGCCAGGCGGTCCAGGTCCGGTACGGCCTTGGCGTCGGCGACGAGGCCGTAGTGGACGTGGCCGCGGTAGGTGGAGACGGCGACCGCGAGGGCCTGGCCGCGGGCCAGCGGGGCGAGCGGGTAGACCTCGGTGACCGGGTTGCCGCCGAGCTTCAGTCCGATGCTGGGCAGCGGGACGCTGGTGACCAGGATGTCGAACCAGAGCCGGGCGGCCTGGCCGGCCAGCGGACCGCCGAGCCTGAGGCCCAGCGGCGGCACATGGTCGGCGAGCAGCGCGACGGCGCCCGCGCCCCGGTTGGGCCCGGCGTCCTTGTTGCGGTCCATGGCCGCGCGCACCGTGCCGAGCCGGCCGAGCGGGTCGGGGTCGTCGACCGGGAGCCGTATCAGGTACCCGGAGAGCCGGTTGCCCTGTGGGGTGGCGGTGCGCGGGCGGCGCTTGGAGACCGGGATCAGGGCGCGTGGCCGGACGCCCTCGCTGCCGTCGCCGCGCTCGTCCAGCCAGCGGCGCAGGGCGCCCGCGACGACCGCGATGAGCACGTCGTTGACGGTGCCGCCCTCGGACTTGCGGACGCGGTGCACGTCGTCGAGGTCGATCACGACACCGGCGGTGCGGCGCCTGCCGGTGGGCTCGGCGGCCAGCGCCGCCGAGGAGCGCACGCCCAGTCCGGACACGGCGAGGGACGCGCCGATGTCGAGGGCGCGCCCCGCGTCGGACACGGCGCCCCTGACCAGCTCCGGCAGTCTGCGTACGTCGGGCAGGACACCGCGCCGGGGCTCCTGGGGGCGCGGCCGGCGCTCGGGCAGGTCCATCGGGTCCAGGACGGCGGCGGCGAGCGTCAGCGCCCGCAGCCCGTCGGCCAGGGCGTGGTGGAACTTGAACAGCACGGCGAAGGAGACGCCGTCCTCCCCGGGCAGCACGTGTGCCTCCCACGGCGGCCGGCCGCGCTGGAGCGGACGCTCCATCAGCCGGCCCGCCACCGCGTGGAAGTCGGCGGTGGGGGCGTGCAGCCGGACGTGGTGCAGGGGGTCGAAGCCGGGATCGGGCTCCCGGGTGGCCCCGCCGAAGGCCAGCGGCCGGAAGGAGAAGGGCTGCCACACGTCCCTGATCCGCATCCGCAGCCCGGGCACCGCAGCGGCCCGCGCGGCGAGCAGGTCGGCGGCGTGGGCTCCCGCGGTCGGGGAGTGGGCCGAGAAGACCCCGAGGGCGCCGAGATGCATGGGGTGCTCGGCGGACTCGATGTTCCAGAACGCCAGGTCGAGAGGAGCGAGCAGGTCAGAAGTCAATGGCTTGCCTCGCATCGACGAAGGGTGAGCCAGCAGTCAACCCCCGACAAGCGATTACGGTCAAGTACGATCAAGCTACGCTCAGTTAACAACGGATTAAGTCCCGCCCCTCTGGAAGGGGCGGGACTCAGGGGACACCTGTGGTTACTTCAGCGCGGGTGGCGCCGCCAGGGCCGAGGTACCCCACTCAGACGGGTGCGGGCCGACCGTGAACGACAGCGAGCGCAGGGAGCGCAGCCCACCGGTCGTCAGGTAGGTCCGGTCGTACGCCTTTCCGTCGGTGCGGGCCGACTGGATGTACCGGTCGGTGCCGGACGTGCCGGGTGCGGAGATGCGCAGGGCGCCGTGCGGGTAGTAGCGCCGGTCCAGGGTCAGGTCGACCCGGTCGAAGACCGGCGTGGACAGGCCCCAGGTGTCGTAGCCGGGCTGCACCGGGAAGATCCCGATCGACGACAGCACGTTCCAGGCGGACATGGTGCCGAGGTCGTCGTTCCCGGTCATGCCGGTCGGGGTGTCGGTGAAGAGGGTCAGCGCCGCGTGCACGACGTCGGTGGTCTTCCAGGGCTGACCGGTCGACAGATAGGTGTACGGGGCGATGAGGTCGGGCTCGTTCTGCGGGTTGTACTTGTCCGCGTTGTAGTAGTCATAGGGCCCGTTGACCCACACCTCACGAGCCGTCCTCGCCGGGTCGGCGAGCAACTGGTCGTAGGCGAAGAAGGAGTCCAGCCGGGCGTTGGCGGCCCGCTCGCCTCCGATCAGGGAGACCATCCCGGGCAGGTCCTGCGGCACCAGCCACTGGTACTGCCAGGACGTGCCCTCGTGGAAGCCCTCGCTCTGCGCCGGGTCGGCCGGGCCGGTGAAGGCGCCGGAGGCGTCTCGGGCGCGGAAGAAGCCGGTCGAGGAGTCGAAGATGTTCCGGTAGCTCTGGGCGCGGGCGGCGTAGCGCACCGCGTCCCCCGAATGGCCGAGGTCACGGGCCATCTGGGCCAGCATCGCGTCCGACAGGGCGTACTCCAGGGTCGCCGAGGCGCCGTGGTCGTAGTCCGAGTCGCCGGGCTTCACGTGCGGGCGGCCCTTGATGTACGGGGCGAAGCCCTCGGCGATGTACTCCTTGTTCGCCTCCCGTCCCACCGCCGGGGAGTCCGACGGCGGCACCCCGTCGGCGTTGCGCTTCAGCGCCCGGTAGGCCCGCTCCTCGTACCCCTTGAGCAGCCCCTGCTGGTAGGCGTTGGTCAGGAACGGGGTGACCGGGTCGCCGGTCATGATGTTCGTCTCGACCGTGCCGTAGCCCCACTTGGGCAGCCAGCCGCTCTCCTCGGAGATCCTGATGACCGAGATCGCCATGTCCCGGGCCTCGCGCGGCGCGAGCAGGGACAGCAGCTGGGACTGGGTGCGGTAGGTGTCCCACAGGGACCAGTTCTGGTAGTAGGTGAAGCCGTCGGTGCGGTGGATCCGCTGGTCCCAGCCGGTGTAGCGGCCGTCGGCGTCGCTGCCGATGTTGGGCGCGAGGAAGGACCGGTACAGGGACGAGTAGAAGGTCCGCCGCAGGCTGTCGTCGCCGCCCCTGACGCGTACGTCGTCGAGCCGGTCCTCCCAGGCCCGCTCCGCCCCGTGGCGTACGGCGTCGAAGGAACGCCCGCCCTCGGCGCGGAGGTTGACGGCCGCGCCGTGCGCGTCGACGTAGGACAGGGCGGTGGTCGCCTCGACGGTGCGGTCCTTCGTCGTGTCGAAGCGGACGTAGGCGCCGTCCCGGCCGGCCTTCGAGCCCGAGGTCACTCTCGGGCCGTCCCAGGTGCCGTACGCGGTGAAGGGCCGGTCGAAGCGGGTGATCGTGTAGACGGTGTAGGGCTTGGTGTCCTGGCAGAAGCCGCGGCCGGTGATGGCGGTGCGCACGGTGCGGTTGTCGAGGATCTCGACCGTGGAGGAGACGCCGGTGTGCAGCGACTGGGCCGCGTTGAGCAGGACGTTGGCCTTGTCGGTGGCCGGGAAGGTGTACCGCTGCACGCCGGTGCGCGGCGTCGCCGTCAGCTCGGCCCTGATGCCGGTCTTCAGGCCGACCTCGTAGTAGCCGGGGCTCGCCGTCTCGTCGTCGTGGCTGAACTCGGCGGCGTAGCGGGCGTAGTCGGTCTGGGTGACGTCCCCGGTGGTGGGCAGGACCGGCAGGTCGCCGCCCAGCCCGCAGCCGACGCCCGACAGATGCACCAGGGAGAAGCCGCGGATGTGGTTCTGAGAGTAGTCGTAGCCGGTGTTGTGACCGGTGTCGGGTGAGAACTGCACCATGCCGAAGGGCACGGCGGCACCGGGATAGGTGTTGCCCTCGTTCTCGGTGCCGATGAACGGGTTGACCAGGCTTGTCAGTTGAGCGTCGCTCGGCTCGGCGGCCCGGGCGGTGACGGGAGCGGCGAACAGGGCGGACGCCGCCACCACCCCCGCCGTGCACAGGCGCAGGCGCCGGGTCCATCTCATGTCGGGAGTCCTCCGGAAGGGGTGGGGTCAGGGGGTCGAGG
>NZ_WVUG01000356.1 GCF_017614965.1 Streptomyces griseorubiginosus
AGGTGATCGTCGTCGACGCCGCGCACGACGCGTACGCCATCGCCGGCGCCGTCGGCGGGCGGAGGCTGCGGGCGATCGTGTGCACCCACGCCCACAACGACCACATCGACGCCGCCCCCGCCCTCGCGGCCCGCACCGGCGCCCCCGTCCTGTTGCACCCCGACGACCTGCCGCTGTGGAAGCAGACCCACCCCGACCGGGCGCCGGACGCGGAACTGGCCGACGGGCAGGTGCTGTCCGTGGCGGGTGTCGAGCTGACCGTGCTGCACACCCCCGGGCACGCCCCCGGCGCGGTCTGCCTGTACGCGCCGGCCCTGGGAGCGCTCTTCAGCGGCGACACCCTCTTCGCGGGCGGCCCCGGAGCCACCGGACGCTCGTACAGCGACTACCGGACCCTCATCACCTCCATCAGCAACCGGCTCCTCGGCCTGCCACCGAAGACCGCCGTGCACACCGGGCACGGCGACTCCACGACCATCGGCCATGAGGCGACGCGCCTACGAGCGAAGGTGACCCCGTGACGTTCTCCCTCGACGATGCCCTCCGCCTCGACGCACAGGACCCCCTCGCCCTCTTCCGCGACCGCTTCGTCACCCCCGACGACGACACACTGATCACCTACCTCGACGGCAACTCCCTGGGCCGCCCGCCCAAGGCCACCCAGGAGCGCCTGAACGCGCTGCTCACAGGGGAGTGGGGCAGCCGGCTCATCCGCTCCTGGTCCGAGGGCTGGATGGACCTGCCCGAACAGGTCGGCGACGCACTCGGAGAGGCCGCGCTCGGCGCCGCGCCCGGCCAGGTGGTCGTCGCCGACTCCACCAGCGTCTGCCTGTACAAGCTTCTCCGAGGCGCGCTTGCCCTGCGCCCCGGACGGAACGAGATCATCACCGACCGGCACAACTTCCCCACGGACAACTACGTCGTCCAGGGCATCGCCGACGAACTCGGTCTCACCGTGCGCTGGATCGAATCCGACCCCGGCGCCGGCGTGACAGCCGAGGAACTCGCCGCCGAGCTCAACGAGAACACGGCCGTGGTCACCCTCTCTCATGTGGCCTACCGCTCGGCCTGGATCGCCGATATGCCAGCGCTCACCGCACTCGCCCACCAGCACGGCGCCCTGACCGTCTGGGACCTCTGCCACAGCGTGGGCTCCATCCCCGTCCAACTCGACGCCACCGGTGCCGACTTCGCCGTCGGCTGCACCTACAAGTTCCTCAACGCCGGTCCCGGGGCACCCGCCTTCGCCTACGTCCGGGCCTCACACCAGGACTCCTTCCGCCAGCCCGTGTGGGGATGGATGGGCGGGGACACGCCTTTCGCCATGCAACACGCCTACCGCCCCGCGCCCGGGGTGCGCCGCGTCCTGTCCGGCACCCCGCCGATCACGGGCATGATCGGCGTCCAGGAGGGAGTGGCCCTGGTCGCCGAAGCGGGCATCGACCGCATCCGTGCCAAGGGGATGGCGCTGACCGACATGGTCGTGCGGCTCGCCGATGACTGGCTCGTACCGCATGGCGTGCGCATCGCGTCCCCACGGGAACCGGATCGGCGGGGCGGCCACGTCACTCTCACCCGCGCCGACGCGGAACAGCTGGCGCAGCGGCTCATCGACGCAGGCGTGATCATCGACTTCCGTCCACCGGACGGCATCCGCGTCGGGCTGTCGCCTCTCACCACCGGTTTCGCCGAGACCTGGCGCGCCATGCGGATTGTCCGTGATTTCGCGGCAGCAGACCGACCTGCCCAGTCGACCCTCGCCGAGGCCGACGTGGCTTGATGGCGCCCTGATGGCGCCGCTGGTACCGGCTCGTGCACTGACCGCTCCTCAGCGGGGGTCCGGTCATCGGCACGCTCGCGGAGAGCACCCTCTTGTTTGAACTTTCCAGGAGAGGTAGGTTCCAGTAGTCCAAATTTGGACCTCATATCTCGGAGTGCAACTGTGAACGTGTTGCTGTGGGTCCTCCAGGCCCTCCTCGCCGTCGCCTTCGTTGTGGTGGGAGCCATGAAGATCCTGCGGAGCAGGGAGCGGCTCGCCTCTGTCTTCGGCTGGGTGGCGGACTTCCCCGACGTCGTCGTCAAGGGCACCGGAGTCCTGGACGCGCTGGTCGGTTTCGGGCTGGTCCTGCCGGGGGCCACGGACATTGCCCCGGGGCTCGTGCCCTGGGCGGCGATCGGCGGGATCGCGCTCGCGGGCGGAGGAACCGTGGTCCACCTGCGCCGGTCGGAGACGTCTCAGGCGGGCGGAAACCTGTTGTGGATCGCGCTGTTGCTCGTGATCGCGTGGGGCCGGTTCGGGCCGTACTCGTTCTGAGGGGCCCGGGAGCGATTTCTGGACGCCAAGCCGTCCGGCGGAGGTGATCGCCGGACTCACCGCCCGTCAAGGGTGTCGGGTCGACGGCTTGGTCGTGGACCCGTGTCCAGCTCCTGTCCGGCCGTGGCGGACCAGCTGGCGAGCAGCTTCAGGCCGTCCTCGGCGGCGGTGCCGGGTGGCGCGCTGTAGACGACCACGCTCAGGCCGCTGTCGTCCGGCAAGCTCATGGTCTCCTGATCGAGTTCCAAGTCGCCGACGACTGGATGGTTGAGGCGTTTCGTGCTCTCGCGGAAGACATGCACGTCCTGGGATCCCCACATCACGCGGAAGGCGTCGCTGCGGGTGGACAGTTCACCGATCAGGTTCGACAGTTCCCGGTCGTAGGGATTCCTCCCCGCCTCGATGCGCAGCGCGCCCACGGCGAAGCGGGCCATGCGCTCCCAGTCGGTGTAGAACCGCCTGGCTGCGGGATTGAGGAACGCGAACCGGGCGACGTTCGCCCCGCAGGTCGGGTCGGCGAACATCTCCGAGTACAGGGCGCGGCCCAGGGGGTTGGCGGCCAGCGTGTCGAGGCGGTTGTTCATCACGTACGCCGGCAGCTCCGGCATGCCGTCGACGATCCGTGTCACGCTCGGCCGCACCGTCGGCCGAACCGTCCGCTGCCGGGCTCGCGCCCCGGGCGCCGGTCCTGCGGCGCGGGCGAGGTCGTACAGGTACGTGCGCTCGGTGTCGTCGAGCCGCAGGGCGTGGGCGAGGGCGTCCAGCACACTGTCGGAGACTCCTTTGAGGTTGCCGCGCTCCAGGCGTGTGTAGTACTCGACGCTCACCCCGGCGAGCGTGGCGACCTCACCCCGGCGCAGTCCGGGCACCCGCCGCTGGCCGTACGCCGGCAGACCCGCCTGCTCGGGCGTGATCCTCTCGCGTCGGGAGCGGAGGAATGCGCTGACTGCGTCCCGGTTGTCCATGAGGACAGGCTAGGCGGGCCGCGCGATGGGTGGGGGGCCCTGCCAGTACCTCTCACAGCAAGGACTCCCCCGTCACGACCGTCTCCCGTTGCATGGTGCGTGCGCCGATCCTCCCGGGGCCCGACCGGTGCGAGGAAGCACCCGTCCCGGTCCGCCGACCTTTCCCGTACCGAGTTCCGCATGAGGGCTCGAGTACCTGAACAAGACTGAAAGGGCACACACGATGAGCAATCAGACCGACACGGTGACGGAGAGTCCTGCGGATGTCGTACGAGGGCTGTATGACGCGCTGGGCAAGGGTGACGTGCCTGGTGTCCTGGCCAAGCTCGATGCCGACGTGATCGTCGACGAGCCGAACCAGCTCCCCTACGGCGGCGTGCACCAGGGCCGCGAGGTGTTCGTGCAGTCCATCCTGGGCGCCATGATGGGCTACGCCGACGTCGCCATCACCGATGCCGAGGTGTTCGAGGGCCCGGCCGGCGTCGTCGGAACGCTCACCGGAACGCTCACGGCTCACACCACCGGTGAGAACTTCCCGCTGACCATGGTCGAGATCCACCAGGTCGAGGACGGCACGGTGCGCAAGATCGACGTCTACACCAAGAACCCCCACGAACTCGCCGCGTTCTACGCGCGCGCCGGGGCGGGCACCCGCTGACGACGACACGCTTCACAGTCCGGCCGAGAAGCCTCACGGCAGCGCGAGCAGCTCGGCCGGCTCATGCCCAGGCCCGGGCCGTCGCATCGACGCCCCCCTTGCCGGCATCAGCGATACCGCGGCCGGTCACTCGGACTGCGCGCACGGCCTCAAGCCGACTCGGAATCGTAGCCACGCGCTCGACACAGCGAAGGAAACACCCTATGACCACCACCTGGTTCATCACCGGCACGTCCTCAGGCTTCGGGCGACTGCTCACCGAACGCCTCCTGGCCCGTGGCGACCGCGTCGCCGCCACGCTCCGCCGGCCCGAGGCTCTCGACCACCTCCATGCCGAGCACGGCGGCGACCGGCTCTGGACCGCCCAGCTCGATGTCACCGACACCGAGCGAGTGCACCGTGTCGTAGGCGAGGCGTTCGAGGCCCTCGGCACGATCGACGTCGTCGTCAACAACGCCGGCTATGGCCTCCTCGCCTCCGCGGAGGAGGCATCCGACGAGCAGATCCGGCGCGTCATCGACACCAACCTGCTCGGCTCGATCCATGTCATCCGTGCCGCCCTCCCGCACCTGCGCGCCCAGGGCCGAGGCCGCATCCTGCAGGTGTCCACCGCGGGCGGCCAGACAACCTATCCGAGCCTGAGCTACTACCACGCCGCCAAGTGGGGCATCGAAGGGTTCTGTGAGACGGTCGCCCGCGAGATCGCGCCGTTCGGCACGGCCCTGACCATCATCGAGCCGGGCGCGACCCCCACCGGCTTCGACAACTCGCTCGACACCGCACCGCCCCTGCCCGCCTACGAGAACACCCCCGCGGCCGAGACCCGGCAGGCGTTCCTGGGCGGCCACTTCCCGGTGCCCAACAGCGCGGAGAAGATCGCGGACGCGATGATCGACCTCGTCGACTCCGGCGCGACTCCTCTGCGCCTCCCGCTCGGCCCCGACACCTACGAAGACGTCCGCGCCGCCCTCACCGGCCGGCTCGCCGAGCACGAGGCTCATCGCGACGTCGCCCACTCGGTGGCAGCCAGGCCCGCCGGGTGACCAAGCCGCCTTCCTGTCTCCCCCTGCGGAAGACCCAAGTCTGCGCCTTACGTCTCCACGCTCCTTCCGGCTCGCCTTCTACTCCTCGACAGCGCGAACGCCCCCCACCGATTGGCCCGGCTGAGGCTCGTCGTGGTCGCCGATGACCGAGACGCAGGGCCGCGGTTGTGCCGTGGGTGCGGCAGTCCGCTGATGCCGACGGCGAGGGCGACGGCCGCGTTCTGTTCGTCGGCCTGCCGGTCGCGGCACTGGCGGCGGACGCGGCGGGCGCGGGGGAGGACCGAGGCGGTCCGGGCCAGCGTGACGGTCTCGCTGCCCGGAGTGCCATGAGCCCGCTTCACGCAGGTCAGCGGCTCCCCCCCCCGCCAAGTCCTGATGTCGATGACCCGGGAAGGTCGTATTCGTCGTGCCCGTCCATCTGCGAGCGCGAATCCGAGGCCGCGGGTGCCCTTGCTCCCCGGTATCAGGATGGCTCCCCGGTATCAGGATGGTGAGCTGTGCCGGCTGCGGATCTGCCGCCGGGGGTGGTGAAGATTAGCCTGGAGAGGAGCGGCACCGGGACGGACGGACTCTTCCGATGCGACTTCTCACCGAGGGGGACGTGAAAGAGGGAGGCGAAGAGCCATGCCCTGGAACATGAACGGCACGTATCTCGAAAGCTGCAACTGCGACGTGGTGTGCCCCTGTACCACCTCGGGCCTCACCGCACCGGCCGACCACGAGCGCTGCCAAGTGACCCTAGCGTTCCATGTGGACAGCGGGAACGTGGACGGCGTGGACGTCTCCGACCGCAGTGTCGCCGTCTTCATCGACGCGCCTCGGGTCATGGCCGAGGGCGGCTGGCAGGTGGCGCTGTATCTCGACGGTGGGGCCGACGACGGCCAGGCGGATGCGCTGGGCAAGGTCTTCTCCGGCCAGGCCGGCGGGCCGATGGCGGCGCTCACCCCACTCATCGGCGAGGTCCTCGGAGTGGAGCGGGTTCCCATCGACTACCGCGATGACGGCCGTCACCACTCCGCGCGTGTGGGCGACGCCATCGACATCGAGATCGTGGACCAGGTTGCCCCGCAGTTCGGCGAGGACGGTCCGGTTATGAGCCTGACCGGCATGTTCCACCCGGTGAACAGCACCCTGACCATCGCCCGCTCCACCCGGGCGACGGGCGCCGGCGTGTACGGCCGGTCCTGGGACTTCTCCGGCGGCAACGGACACGCGGCGCCCTTCACGTGGTCGGCGTGACCGGTCGGCCGCTCACCGTCCGACGCGGGGTGGGCCCCGCCGGATTGCTGCTGGTCGTGGCGGCTGCCGCCTGGGTCTGGGTGGTGACGGGCTGGGGCGGCATGGAGGCGATGCCGGGCACCATGGGCCTGGGCCTGCCTGCCTTCCTGGCCGTGTGGACGCTGATGATGGCTGCGATGATGCTGCCCGCCACCACGCCCGTCGCCGCGCTGTACGCACGCACCATCGTCGTGCACCGCGTCCCGCGCATGGTCGTTTTCACCGTCGCCTACCTGCTTGTCTGGGCCGCGGCCGGGCTGCCGGCGTACGGGCTGGCGGTCGGTCTGGAACGGGCGGTGAGCCTTCCCGCCGCTACGGGAACCGCATTGGCCGCGGCCGCTTTCGCGGTCAACGGCGTCTACCAGCTCACGCCCCTCAAAGACCGCTGCCTGGCGAGGTGTCGCTCACCGATCGGGCTGATGTTGCGCTACACGTCGTACCCGGGGCCCTCGCGCGACCTGCGCGCGGGAGCCCACCACGGGGCGTTCTGCCTGGGCTGTTGCTGGTCGCTCATGGTGCTGCTGGCGGTGTTCGGTGTGATGAACCTGTGGGCCATGGTGGCCTTGACCGCCGTGATCACCACCGAGAAGCTCGCTCCGGCCGGCCGCTTCGTGGCCCGTGCTGTGGGGGTCGTCTCGATCGCTCTGGCCGTCGCCGTCTTCTGGGTTCCGGCGCTGGCTCCGGGACTCACAGGTAGCGGTACGACCGGGATGTGAGGACGGAGGCCGTCCCCGCGGGGAGGAACACGCCGGGCGGGCAGATGTTGACGGGGGCTGATTGCTGTTCACCCTTGGCAGTCGTCGTGCACCCCTGAGTGCGCCCCGCCGATCGGAGGAGCGGCGCCCACCCGATCAGTCACTCTCCGTGCGCCACGCCATCGTGCTCCCCGTACGGCCCGCGGGACGCGGAGATGCTGACAGCCCCTGGGGAACAACCGTTCCTCAGGTCGAACAGGCATCGGAGGCGACCATGCAGCCACTGACTCCCGTTGACCACAAGGTCAAGCACAAATCGACCGTCCCGGCGAACGTCGACGTAGAGATCGAGCTCTTCGTACGGGAATACAAGAAGGCCACCGGGCCCGCCGGCACCCCCAAGCCGGTCCTCATGCTCCACGGCAGGAGCGTTCCGGCCCTCCCCGGCTTCGACCTCGTGCTCCCTCCCAAGGGAGGTTCCCCGAACCCGGACACCAGCTACAGCTGGGCACAGTTCCTGGCGGGCAAGGGCTACGACGTCTACATCATGGACCTCCAGGGCTCCGGGCTCTCCCCCCGTCCGAAGATGGACGAACCGTGCAACGCCAACCCCGCCCAGCGGGGCCTGCTGGAGATCAATCCCGGCACCGGGACGTGCTCCCCGACCGCGCCCTACCCGCACCAACTGGGCAACTCCCAGAGTGAATGGGACGAACTGGCCACCGTCGTCAAGTTCATCAGGGAGCGGTGCGACAACGAGAAGGTCTCCTTCATCGGCTGGTCCGCGGCCTCGTTCGTCATGGGCCCGTACGCGCTGCAGCATCCCGGGGACGTGGCGAGCATGTTCCTCCTCGCGCCCATCTTCCCTCCGGCCGGCCGCTGGTCGACGCACACCGAGGCACCCTTCGCTCCACCTCCAGGGACGGGCCTGCCGACTCAGCCTGAGTCCAAGCCGGCCGCGGTCTTCGGTTTCCCGATGAACCTGACCAGCAAGGCCAGCCTGCAGGCCACCATCAGCGACAAGGAGCTGGCCGGCCACGTGTGGCGGTCCATCATGGACTGCGACAGCGGCGGCCAGAAGTGGGGCGGTACCACAGCCGGTGCGCCGGAAGGCGTCATGCGGTGGCGCAACTCCTACTGGTGGGGCTGGAACTCGAGCACCGTGCCGTACGGCTCCACGCTCGGCACCGCGGTGCCGGTGTGCATCGTCTACGGAGACCAGGACAAGACGGCCAACACCGCGGTGGAGCTGGGGCCGGTGCTGCACTTCTCCGTTCCGGACCTCTACCAGGCGATTCCGGGCGCCGACAAGCTGATGATCCGGGTCGAGGGGTGGGACCACCAGCCGGTCTGGGAACGCCGGCCCAACCAGATGCTGCAGCAGATGTCCTGGAAGTGGCTCGACGACAAGAAGGTCTACGGCGTCGAGAGCGGAAGCTGGGTCATGGACGCGGACGGCGTGGTGACAGAAGTGGAGTAAAGCTCCGGG
>NZ_WVUG01000357.1 GCF_017614965.1 Streptomyces griseorubiginosus
GGGGCGGTGCGTCGGCGAGGACGGTGAGCCAGCCGATGCCGTGGTCGAAGGCGTGGGCGGTGAG
This sequence comes from Streptomyces griseorubiginosus, assembly GCF_017614965.1. GTDB lineage: Bacteria > Actinomycetota > Actinomycetes > Streptomycetales > Streptomycetaceae > Streptomyces > Streptomyces griseorubiginosus_B. Next base: position 65 of record NZ_WVUG01000357.1, read on the forward strand.
GGCGCCGGCGGGGACCGTGGCGCGGCTGATGCCGTGGTCACCGTCGCAGCCGGCGACGAAGGCGCAGGTCAGGGCGTGGATCGTGCCGTCGGGGGCGCGGTAGCGGACGGTGGGGTGCTCGCCGGTCAGGTCGTGCAGGGAGACGTCGGCCGCCTCGAAGCGCAGGTCGCCGCCGTCGGCGAGATAGTGGGCGGTGAGTTTCTGGACCAGGACCTGCTGGGGGCAGAGCTGGGCGGCCGGGCCGTCGGAGCCGTCGCCGTCGGACACGAAGTGACGCTCGCCGTCCACCCGGAACTCGAGGATGCCGTCGTACGGGACTCCGCCCAGGACCTGGTCGGCCAGCCCCCAGGAATCGAACATCCGCACGGCCCGGGTCTCCACGATGCCGGCCCTCTGCCGCTGCGCGACGTATGCGCGGCTGCGGCGTTCCAGAACCACGCAGTCGACGCCGCTGCGCCGCAACAGGTTGGCGACGGTCATGCCGGCGGGCCCCGCGCCGATCACCACCACGGTGGTCGACTCCACCAACTCCCGCTCGTTTTCAGCCACTTGGCCACCTCCCGGGTCAGGGTAGCCGAGCGGGGCCGATCCCAGGAGGGCGGACGGCCGGGTGAATACGGCCGCGGGGTTCTGCCGTCGCGCGTCAACCGGCGGACGCCGGACGGAGCACTCTCGCACCCCTGGGGCCTTTTCCCCTCTATCGTGGAAAATCACTCATATAACGGCTCGGGGCGAGGCAGGCAGTGCATGACGGAACCGCAGATCGACTACGCGGCGGTCTTCCGAGGTCTCCCGGGCATGGTGGCCCTGCTGACCCCCGACCTGGTGTACGCGGACGCCAACGAGGACTTCCAGCGCCTGTCCGGACGCACCCGCGAGCAGCTGGTGGGCCGCTACATCTTCGACGTCTTCCCGGAGAACCCGAACGACCCGGCGGCCGCCGGCATGCGGGACGTGAAGGCCTCGATGCTGCGTGCGGTCGCCACCGGCGAGCGCGACACGATGGCCCTGCAGCGCTACGACATCGAGGACCCGGAGCGGCCCGGGCACTGGCAGGAGCACTACTGGAGCCCGGTCAACGCGCCCATCCTCGGCCCGGACGGGAAGGTGGCCCTCATCGCGCACCGGGTGGAGGAGGTCACGGAGCTCATCCGGGCCCGCGGGGGCACCGGCAGCAGCGACCGGCAGGCCCGGGTCCTGGAGGCGGAGCTCTACACACGCGCGCGTGAGCTGCAGGAGGTCAACGAACGTCTGCGCCAGGCGCACGCCCGGGAGCGTGAGGTGGCGTTGACGCTGCAGGCGGCGCTGCTGCCCGCCCCGCGGCCGATCGAGCAGCACCGGACGGCCGTGCGCTACCGGCCCGCCGTCGGCGCGCTGAACGTGTGCGGCGACTGGTACGACCTGGTCGACCTGCCCACCCAGGGCGACCGGATCGCGCTGGCCGTCGGTGACGTCGTCGGCCACGGGCTCGCGGCCGCGTGCGTCATGGGACAGCTGCGCAGCGCGCTGAGCTCGGCGTCCCGGGTCGTGGAGGGCCCGGCGCAGGCGCTGGACGCGCTGGGGCTGTACGCCCGCTACGTCGAGGGCGCCGAGTCGACGACGGCGGTGAACACCTTCGTCGACTGGGACAGCCACACCATCACCTACAGCAGCGCCGGTCACCCGCCGCCCGCCCTGGTGGACCGCGAAGGCACCGTGACCTTCCTGGACCAGGCCACCGACCCGCCGCTCGGCGCGCGCCCGGAGCATCTCCCCCGCCCCCAGGCCACCGTGTCCTTCACCGAGGGCGCCACTCTGGTCCTCTTCACGGACGGGCTGATCGAGCGGCGCGACGAGGACATCGACGTCGGTCTGGCCCGCCTCGCCGATTCCCTCGCCCGCCACCGCAAGGCGGACCCGGAGCCTCTGGCCGACGCCCTGCTGGCGGACCTCCTCCCCGCGACCGGCAGCACCGACGACACCGCCCTGGTCGTCCTGCGGCTCTGAGTCGCCGTCACGGGCGGAATCGGGTTCAGTCCGCCCGGGGCTTGTCGCCCCCGCTCAGCCGACCGTAGACTCCGAAAAAATGAAGCTAGTTCAGTTCATGTCGTGGTCGGGCTCGGGAGGCGCGGCGGTGGGTTCCCTGGACGGCAAGGCCGCGCTGGTCACCGGCGCGGGGCAGGGCATCGGGCGGGCGATCGCCGTGGAGCTGGCCCGTCGGGGCGCGTCCGCCGTGGCCGTCGCCGACCGCGACGCGGAGACAGCCACCGAGACCGCGGCCCTGGTGCGCGCCGCCGGGGCCCGCGCGGAGCCCATCGTCTGCGATCTGCGCGTCCGCGACGACATCGCCGGCATGGTCACGCGGGCCGCGGAGCACTTCGACGGACTGGATGTCCTGGTCAACAACGCCGGCGTGATCGAGACCGCGTTCACGACCGAACCGGACCGCGGCGTCGACTCCCTCCCGGAGGAGGTCTGGGACGCGGTCTACGAGGTCAACCTCAAGGCGGTGTGGCTGACGACGAAGTTCGCCGCGCCGTTCCTGCGCCGCTCCACGCGCGGGCCCGCCATCGTCAACACCGCCTCCGTCTCCGGCCTCACCGGCTTCGCCAACGCGCCCGCCTACGGGGTCACCAAGGCCGGCGTCATCCATCTGACCAAGGTCACCGCCGTCGACCTGGCGCCGGTGCGCTGCAACTGCTTCTGTCCGGGTGTCATCGAGACGCGGCTCACCCGGGACTTCCTCGCCGCCGCCGCGGATCCCGGGGCCGCCGAACGCGAGCTGACCGCGCCCCAGTTGGTGGAGCGGCTCGGACGCCCGGAGGAGGTCGCCGCGCTGGCGTGCTTCCTCGCCTCCGACGACGCCGCGTTCATCACGGGGTCGGCGTACGTCATCGACGGCGGGGCCCTCGCCTGGCTCGGCGTACGGAACTGACCACCACCGGCACGACCGAGAGGCAAGGGGATCCGATGCGCTCCAGGATGGCAGGCAAGACCGCGCTGGTGACCGGTGCCACGGGAGGCATCGGCGACGCCGTGGTGCGCCGGCTCGCGGCCGAGGGCGCGGTTGTCGTGGTGACCGACCTCGACGTCGACCGCTGCGAGAAGCTGGCGGAGGAGGTCGGGGGCGGCGCCCTGGGGCTGGCCCTGGACGTCTCGGACGAGGCGGCCTGGCAGGAGGCCGTCGCCGAGACGACCGCCCGGCGGGGCGAGTTGTCCGTGCTGGTGAACAACGCCGGCATCGCCAGCATGAACACCGTCGTGACCGAGACCATGGAGTCCTGGGAGCAGGTCATCGGGGTGACCCAGACCGGTGTCTGGCTCGGCATGAAACACGCCGGGCCGTCCATCGAGCGGGCCGGCGGCGGCTCCGTCGTCAACGTCGCGTCGATCTTCGGCACGGTCGGCGGGTTCGGCGCCCAGTTCTCGTACCACGCTGCCAAGGGCGCCGTACGTCTGATGACGAAGAACGCCGCGCTGCACTGGGCGAAGCGGGGCGTCCGGGTGAACTCCCTGCATCCCGGGTTCATCGAGACACCGCGCTCGCGCGAACTGTGGCGCGGCACGCCCCGGTTGGCCGCGATGCTCGAGGGGACGCCGCTCGGCCGGCTCGGCACGCCCCAGGAGGTGGCGGCCGCCGTGGCCTTCCTCGCCTCGGACGAGTCGAGCTTCATGACCGGGTCCGAGCTCTACGTCGACGGCGGCTGGACCGCACGGTGAGCGGACCCGTCAACCACCACGGGCGTGTACCGGTTGACCTCGTCGGTCCGTGTGCGGTCGGCCCTCCCCCGGGCCACCAGCACGTCCAGGTGCGCCGCCGTCTCGTTGACGGCGAGCATCTGGTCGAAGGGTCCGAGCTTCGAGAAGGGAACCCTTCGGCGGGTCCATCCCAGCTCCCCCGCCACCTCGTACGCGGTCCGGGTACGGCCGTCGAGGGCGGCCAGCGTCTCGGCGAGACGGTCGTCGTGGTGGGCCAGGAGTTCCCCGACCCGGGTGTGCACGCTGTCCCCGACCGGGCCGTGCGCGGGCAGCAGCCGGGCGTCCGCGAGTGTGGTCATCAGCCGCAGTGAGTCGAGGTAGTCGCCGAGCGGCAGCGTGGGGCCGCCGAGTTCGAAGCCGATGGAGGGGGTGATGTGCGGCAGGACGTGGTCGCCGGAGAACAGCAGTCCGCGTGCCTGGTCGAGGTAGACGACATGGCCCTGGGTGTGGCCGGGTGTCGGAACGACCGTCAGGCGTACGTCGCCGAAGTTCAGTTCCTCCGCCTGCAGCCAGCGGTCGGGTGCCTCCCAGACGGTGGCGTCGAAGTCGCCGTCGTACATCGCGGCGACGCGCTCGGCGAGTTCGTGGGCGCCGGCCCGGCGCAGGGTCGCCAGCGAGCCGACCGGTTCGTCGGTGCGCAACTCGCCCAGCAGTTCCAGGCCCCGCCGCTCGCCCGCGCCGAGGTAGACCCGGGAGCCCAGCAGCCTGCGCAGTTCGACGGCCTGGGTGTAGTGGTCCCGGTGGATGTGGGTCACCAGGACATGGCTGATCTCGCCGAGGTCGTGACCGAGTTCGCCCAGCGCGTCCTCGAGTGCCGTGCGGGACTCGGGGATCGACCACCCTCCGTCGACCAGGACCAGCCCCTCCGTCAGCCCCTCCAGCGCGTAGACGTTGACGGCGCGCAGTCCGTCGTCCGGCAGCGGGAGCGGAATGCGGTGGACGCCGGGTCCCACGGTCTCGGGTCCGGGGTGCGCCCAACGGCCGCGGTCGAAACGGGGGGTGTGGGTCGTGGGGGTGGTCATGCATCTCCTCGGCGGTGCTGTTCGCGGTGGGGGGCGAGCCTCGCGTGCAGGTCGTGGACGAGCGCGCGGGCCCCGGAGCGGTCGAGTTTGCCGACGGTGGTCTGGGGCAGCTCGGGGACGGTGAAGAGGAACTCGGGCCACTTGGCCTTGGACAGGCCGGTGCGGGCGAGGTGCGCGGTGATCTCGTCGAGGCCGAGTCCGTCGTGTCCGTCCTCCACCACCACGAGCACGGCGGCGCGTTCGCCGAGGAGCGGGTCGGGTACGGGGGCCACGCAGGCGCGCGCCACCGCCGGGTGCGCGGCGACGGCGCGCTCGATCTCGGTGATGTCGAGGTTGCGTCCGCCGCGGATGATGACGTCCTTCTCCCGGCCCATGACGGTGACCGTGCCGTCCTCGGCGGTCATCAGCAGGTCGCCGGTGGTGAAGAAGCCGTCCGGGGTGAGGGCCGGCGGTTCGACCTTGCCGTCGCGGGCGTAACCGAGGAAGAGGGACGGGCCGCGCACCTGGGCGCGACCGGTCGCGCCGGGCCCCAGGACGGTGCCGTCGGCGGCCACGGCCCGCAGGTCGGTGCCGGGGAAGGGCCGTCCGTCGCGGCCGAGACGGACCTCCTCGGGGTCGTCGGGCCGGGGGGAGGTGTGGCCGAGGCACTCCGACATGCCGAAGACGCGCAGGATCGTCGTCCCCAGGGAGCGTTCGGCACGGCCGAGGGCGCCACGGTCCATGGGGCCGCCGCCGACGGTGATCGAGCGGAGTCCGTCGAGGACCTTGGAACCGGCGGCCGCGGAACCCATCTGGAGGGCCATGGTGGGCACGCACATCGTCCACCGGACGTCATGGGCGGCCATCCGCGCGAGCGCCTCCTCGCGGTCCCAGCGCCCGGACAGCACGAGCGGCCCGCCCAGCATCAGCGCGAGGCAGACCCCGAAGCAGTACGCGGCGGTGGAGGAGAGCGGGACGACGGCGGCCACCGCGTCCCCCTCGCGCAGACCGTTGACGTCGACCGTGCACGAGCACGCGTACCGCAGGGCGCTCTCCGACTGGACGACACCCTTGGGACGCCCGGTGGAGCCGGAGGTCAGACCGATGACGGCTCCGCCGGACCACCGGGAGACATCGCGCGGGCCCCGGCCGGCGAGTACGGTCCAGCCGTCGAGAGACTCCGCCGCCACCGCGCCCGGCAGCGCTCCCGCGCCGCCCCAGTCCTCGATCGCGGACGGTTCGGCGATCAGGACGTCCGGCCGGATGTCCTCCAGGGCGGCGGTGAACTCGGCGCGGGTGGTGTGCCGGTTGAGCAGGGCCAGGACCCCGCCGGTCAGTCCGGCGGCGAGCGTCGCGGCGACCGTGCGCCACGAGTTGTCGGCCTGGAGCAGCACGGTGCCGCCCGGGGTGCCGGCCGGCGTCATCGCCTCGGCCAGTTCACCCGCTCGCCGCAGCAGATCGCGCGCGCCGTGACGTCCGTGATCGTCGACGACGGCCGTGAAATCGGCCTCTTCGGACCGTTCCTGGAACTCCCGCACTGTCTGTCGCATCCGCTTCCTCGCCTCGTCGCGAAGGGCCCACCGCGCGTAGGAGGGTGGGCGGGGTCGGCCCGGGAACGCGCCCCGGGCGTGCTCAGCCTCCGTACATCTCCGTCTCGCCGCCCATGACGGCGATCCGGCGTCCGCGCATGTCGCCGACCTGGGCGACGGCCGCCGCCCACTCGGGGCTCCGGAGTGCCGTGCGCAGGTCCTCGGGGGTGTCGAAACTCAGCACGGACACGCCGTCCCAGCCCTCCGAGCGTGGTTCGAGGGCGGCGTCGAGGTCGGTGTGCCGCCAGGACCTGAGACCGGGCAGCCGCCGGGTGAGGTCGGCGTGATCGCCGCGCCACCAGGCGATGAACCGCTCGTGGGTCCACTCGGGCGGCCGGGCGGCCAGCAGGACCAGGTTGTACATCGCGCCTCCTCAGGTGAACAGGACCGCGGGCGAGCGCCCGATCAGCAGCCGTCGTACCCTGCCCTCGTCGTCCAGCCGGGCCGAGGCCACGAAGGTCGCCTCGGGTGAGCCCAACCTGCGCACCTCGCCGAGATACAGCTCGTCCCGGCCTACGGCGGACGCGGTGAGCAGATGGTGGGTGCGTACGCCCACCTCGCGCTGGGCGAGGTAGCCCTCCATCTCGGCCCGTCCGCCGTGGAAGTCGGTGCCGGCGTCGCCCCCGGTGGAGAAGAGGATCGAGAAGGAGAAGTCCTCGCTGATCAGGTCCAGGATGCGGTGGGCGTCGTCGCTGTCGAGGATCCCGAACCAGGTGGTCAGGAACGGGGCGGCGGAGGTGGCCGGCGCGCTCACGGCCGGTCCACGAGGTCGAAGTCCGGGGTGAAGAAGGACTGGTAGCGCGCCATCAGCCCGGCGGGCGAGACCTGCGCGGCGGAGAGGAAGGCCCCGGTCGTCACGCCCTGGTCGACGACGAAGCCGTACGCCGTCTCGACGTCCCCGTCCACCGAGTACCGGACGATCTCGTGCCGGCGGTCCACCGCGTCGCGGCCGGCGAGGTAGCCGGTGAAGTCCTCGCGGGACGTGCCGGTGCGCTGGCCGCCGGGGAGGGAGATGAGGAACCGGAAGCCCGGTTCCAGGAGTTCGAGGGCCTTTTCCGGGTCGTGGCCGTCCATCCTGGCCATGTATTCGCGAAGCACCATTGCCGATCGCTCTCCCTCAGCTCCTGAAGCAACCTGAGTTCAGTTCAGTTTGACTGTAAGGCAGCCGCCCCGCCGCCGACAAGGGGCGGGGCAGGGGCCTATTCCGCGACCATCCGCACCACACAGCCCTCGATCATCTCGCTGATCTCCGACAGGGGAATCGCCCCGCTCGGGCGGTACCAGCGCCAGACGCTGACGATCATGCCGAGGACGGCGAGGCCGAGGGTGTGCGCGTCGCGGACGGGGTAGGCGCCCTTGGACATGCCGCGCATCAGCAGGTTCGTCCAGTCCCGCTCGACCATCTGCACCAGCTGGCGGGCGGCGACGCGTTCGGTCTCCTCGCGCTTGGACTTCCGCGGGGTGGCGAGCAGCGACATGTTGGCCTGCAGGATGCGCATCTGGCGGATCTCCTGCTCGGTGACGGCGAAGGCGGTGCGCACGGCGGCGCGCAGTTCCTCCACCGGTTCCGTCTCGTCCTTCGTGGCCTCGACGAACTGGTCGTGGGAGCGCTGGAGTTCGAGACGCATGATGGTGAGCAGGCAGTGGGCCTTGGACTCGAAGTAGTGGTAGAGGGCGGTCTGCCCGATGCCGACCCGGTCGGCCACCTCCGACCACTTGGTGTTCTCGTAGCCGTCCTCCCCGAACCGCTCCACGGCGGCCACGAGAATCGCGCCGCGCTTCGACCTGGGCCCCTCCTCCGGATCCACGATCCGCGCCCTCGCCATCGCCTCTATCCTCTCCTCCACGGACGGTTCCGATCACCGCTCGGTCGTCCGAGAGTAGACCCAAGTTCAAGTCGGTCACGAATCGGGGATCGGACGGGGTGTGCGTGCGCCGGGGGGCGCGGGGAAGGG
>NZ_WVUG01000358.1 GCF_017614965.1 Streptomyces griseorubiginosus
TCGTGGTGCTGCCGGGGATCACGGCGGGGGCGGTGTACGCCGGTCGCGTTGAGGGGCCGGTCGTCACGGGCACGGACGTCGAGGTGGCCGACGGTGTGGCACTCACCCCGCCCATCACGGAGGTGGCCGAGGGGGCGGCCGTGGGCGTGGCGGCGACGGTGGCGACGGCGTTGGTGGCCTGCTCCGTCCCACTGCCCGGGTCCAGCCGAGGTTCGGCCTCCGCGGTCCCGCTCCCGCCGACCCCGGCCTCGGGGGTGAGCCGCACCAGACTCAACGCCCCGGCCGCCAGGGCGAGCCCCCCGACGGCGAACAGCACCTTCCGCGGCCGCGGCCGCCTGTGCCGCCCCCGGATCCGGGATCCGAAGAGAGGGAGGCGGGCGGAGGCGGGTTCGACGTCCGGGGTGGCCGCTCGGGCGAGTCCCCCGGGTCCGGCGGGCCCCCGCAGTCCGGCGGAGCCAGTACTGCCGGCAGCGGCCTGCGAGGAGTGAACGGAGGACGGCTCGGCAGAGCGTGGCGCCTGGGCGGAGGGCGTGGTGCGAGGTTGCCTTGCCGCAGACGCCCCGGCAGTTGCCGGCGTCTTCCCGGTCGTCGTCGGCCCCGGTGGTTCGTCGCGGAGTGCCGTGCCCGTCCGTCCTGGCCGTTCCCCGTGTCGTACTGGATCCGTCGTTTCCGGCTCCCTCATCGCGTCCTCCCCGATGCGTTCGCGCCCCCGGTGCGCCGTGGCGGACGCACGTTATGCGCTGCTGTGGGGGGTGGGTGGGGAGTTGGGTGGGATGTCACTCGAACGGGTTGTCGGCCCCGGCTCCGGGAACCGGCCTTCCCTCACCGCGCACCCGGCTGCGATGATCGGGCGAGGTGTTGTTAACCCGCGTTAACCGGAGGGTGTCATGGGCGAGGAGCGGTTCGGGGAGTTCGTGCTGGTACGGCGGCACGGCGACGGCGGGCATGTCGCGGAACTCGCCCTCAACCGTCCCAAGGCCATGAACGCCGTCTCCACCGCGATGGCCCGGTCCGTCGCCGAGGCCTGCGCCGCGCTGGGCGCCGACCGGGACGTACGGGTCGTGGTGGTGACCTCCACGCACGAGCGTGCCTTCTGCGTCGGCGCCGACCTCAAGGAGCGGAACTCCTTCAGCGACGCCGAATTGGTCCGGCAGCGGCCCGTCGCCCGCGGCGCCTACACCGGCGTACTGGAACTGTCTGTGCCGACCGTCGCCGCCGTGCACGGCTTCGCGCTGGGCGGCGGGTTCGAGCTCGCCCTGTCCTGCGACCTGATCGTGGCCGACCGTACGGCCGTGGTGGGGCTGCCGGAGGTCTCCGTCGGGGTCATCCCGGGCGGCGGCGGTACGCAGCTGCTGCCGAGGCGGGTCGGGGCCGCGCGGGCCGCCGAGCTGATCTTCACGGCGCGGCGCCTGGAGGCGGTGGAGGCTCGGGAGCTGGGGCTCGTGGACCAGCTGGTGGAGGAGGGGCGGGACACGGAGGAGGCGCTGGCCCTCGCGTCCCGCATCGCCGTGAACTCGCCCGTGGGGCTCAGGGCGGCCAAGCGCGCCCTGCGGCTCGGGCACGGGCTGGATCTGCGGGCCGGGCTGGAGGTCGAGGACGCGGCATGGCGGTCGGTGGCGTTCTCGGGTGACCGGGCGGAGGGAGTGGCGGCGTTCAACGAGAAGCGGAAGCCCCGGTGGCCGGGTGAGTGACCGGATTCCGTAGGGCCGCTCGGTGACCTCACCCGGCGCGGCCGGCCGGTCACCCCACCGCCGCATCAATCGAACGAAACCCCACAAACCTCCCTAACCTGGTGTGATGGGTGAGGACAAGCGGCTTGCGGCCGTTGTCGCGTTGGCTCAGGGGATGGCGGCGGCGCACGGCTCGCGCGAGGCGTGGCGGGCCGCGGCCGTCGGCGCGTGCCGCGCGCTGGGCGGGAGTTTCGCCGCGCTGTCGGTGTGGGAGCGGGAGCTGGGACGGCTGCGGGTCCTCGTCAACGTGGGGGAGCGGGCCGCGGGGGAGGACGAGTTCCCGGACGACGAGTCGTATCCCGTCCACCAGTTTCCCGAGATCACCGAGTTCCTGCACGAGCGGTGGGCGGGCGGCGGGGAGCCCAACGCCTGGGTGGAGACGGCCGAGGGGCCCGCCGCGGGGCGCCGGCCCGGTTACGTCCACCAGCGCGTCGCCGCCCTGCGCCGCCGCGGCCGGGGCTGCTGCGTGGTCGCGCCGATCGTGCTGAACGGACGGGCGTGGGGCGAGCTGTATGTCGCGAGGCGCCTCGGGGTGCCGGTCTTCGAGCGGGCCGACGCCGACTTCGCCACCGTGCTGGCCGCCGTCGTCGCCGCCGGGATCGCCCAGGCGGAGCGGCTGGAGGAGGCGAGACGGCTGGCCTACACCGACGCGCTCACCGGCCTCGCCAACCGCCGTGCCGTCGACGTGCGGCTGGAGGAGGCCGTCGAGCGGCATCGGGTGGACGGCACGGTGGTCAGCCTCGTCGTCTGCGATCTCAACGGCCTCAAGCGGGTCAACGACACCCGCGGACACGCCGTCGGCGACCGGCTCCTGGAACGCTTCGGCTCCGTGCTGTCGTTGTGCGGCGCGATGCTGCCGGGGGCGCTCGCCGCCCGGCTCGGCGGCGACGAGTTCTGTCTGCTCGCGGTCGGGCCGTCCGCGGACGAGGTGGTGAAGGCGGCCGACGAGCTGTGCCGCCGGGCGGCGGAGCTGGAGCTCGGCGAGGGTGTGGCCTGCGGGGTGGCGTCCACGGAGGACCCCATCGGCCCGGTCCGCTCGGCCCGCCGTCTCTTCCGGCTCGCGGACGCGGCCCAGTACAAGGCCAAGGCCGAACGGGCGTCGAAGCCCGTGATCGCCGGCCGGGAGGGCCCCGACGACCCCGTCGTACGGCTGGCCGACGCGGCGCCGACGGGGGAGGGGGCCGTGGAGCGGCGGCGTTTCCGGGGGCGCCGGGTGTAAGGGTCGTAACCTCTCCCCGCTAGTGACATCTCCGTCTTCACTGCGTACGCTCCTGAATATGGATATGCACACTGTGGTGGTGGGGACGTCCGGGGTGACCGCGTCCGACGTTCTCGCCGTGGCGCGCGGCGGCGCTCGTGTCGAGCTTTCCGGGGAGGCGGTCGCGGCGCTCGCCGCGGCCCGCGAGATCGTGGACGCGCTGGCGGCCAAGCCCGAGCCGGTCTACGGCGTCAGCACCGGCTTCGGCGCCCTCGCGACCCGGCACATCAGCCAGGAGCTCCGGGCCCAGCTGCAGCGCAACATCGTCCGCTCGCACGCCGCCGGACTGGGCCCGAGGGTGGAGCGGGAGGTCGTACGGGCCCTGATGTTCCTGCGGCTGAAGACCGTCTGCTCGGGACACACGGGCGTCAGGCCCGAGGTCGCGCAGACCATGGCCGACGTGCTCAACGCGGGCATCACCCCCGTCGTCCACGAGTACGGCTCCCTCGGCTGCTCCGGCGACCTGGCCCCCCTCTCCCACTGCGCCCTCACGCTCATGGGCGAGGGGGAGGCCGAGGGCCCGGACGGGTCCGTGCGGCCCGCCGGCGAACTGCTCGCCGAGCACGGGATCGCCCCCGTCGAGCTGCGCGAGAAGGAGGGCCTCGCGCTGCTCAACGGCACCGACGGCATGCTCGGCATGCTGGTCATGGCCCTCGCCGACCTCGACACTCTCTACAAGTCGGCCGACGTCACCGCCGCGCTGAGCCTCGAAGCGCTGCTCGGCACCGACAAGGTGCTCGCGCCCGAGCTGCACGCCATCCGCCCGCACCCGGGGCAGGGCGCCTCCGCCGCCAACATGCTCGCGGTGCTGGCGGGCTCCGAGCTCACCGGGCACCACCAGGACGACGCACCGCGCGTCCAGGACGCCTACTCCGTGCGCTGCGCCCCGCAGGTCGCCGGCGCCGGCCGGGACACCATCGCGCACGCCCGTCTGGTGGCCGAGCGCGAGCTGGCCTCGGCCGTGGACAACCCGGTCGTGCTGCCCGACGGACGGGTGGAGTCCAACGGCAACTTCCACGGCGCGCCCGTGGCGTACGTCCTCGACTTCCTCGCCATCGCCGCCGCCGACCTGGCGTCCATCGCCGAGCGCCGCACCGACCGGCTGCTCGACAAGAACCGCAGCCACGGGCTGCCGCCCTTCCTCGCCGACGACGCTGGGGTGGACTCCGGGCTCATGATCGCCCAGTACACGCAGGCCGCGCTGGTGAGCGAGATGAAGCGGCTGGCCGTACCGGCGTCGGCGGACTCCATCCCCTCCTCCGCCATGCAGGAGGACCACGTCTCCATGGGCTGGTCGGCCGCGCGCAAGCTGCGCACCGCGGTCGACAACCTCGCGCGCGTGGTCGCCATCGAGCTGTACGCCGCCACGCGCGCCGTCGAGCTGCGCGAGGGACTGACCCCGGCGCCCGCCTCGCGGGCCGTCATCGCGGCCGTACGGGCCGCCGGTGTCGCCGGTCCGGGGCCGGACCGGTTCCTGGCGCCCGACCTGGCCGCCGCCGACGCGTTCGTGCGCGAGGGGAAGCTGGTGGCCGCCGTCGAGACGGTCACCGGACCACTGCGGTAGGCATGCCGAAGGGGCCCCACGCCTTGAGCGTGGGGCCCCTTGTCGGATGCCGGACGAGGTCAGAAGCCGAGGCGTTCGCGGCGCACCGAGTAGACGACGAAGCCCGCGCCGAGCGTGAGGAAGAGCGTTCCGCCGACGACGTACGGGGTCGTGTCGATGCTTCCGGTGTCGGCGAGCTCGGTGTCCTCCTGCGCCGACTGGGAGTTCGCGGAGTCCGCGGACGTCTCGGAGGTCTGCGCCGAAGTGACCCTGGCCTGCGTCGTCGCGGTCGCCGAGGGCTGCGTTCTCGCCGGGGTGTCCTGTGTCGCGTTGGCGGACGGGACGAACCACAGGGCACCCAGGAGGGTCCCCGCGGCGGTGGCGGTCAGCAACGATCGGCGAGCGGATGACACGGAATATCGATCCCCTTGTGGCGCTGGCTAATTGGCCGTGTGGGGCGATGTTAGTGAAAGGCGCGGGTCACGGGAAAGTCACGGGAGCCAAGCGCCGTACGCTCCCGCCATGAGTACTGAAGAGACATCACGTTTTGTCCGCCTTCGGGTGGAGCTCGTCCTCGAGGTGGAGGACGCCGACGCCGTGACCAAGGCGGCTCTGCGCCGTATCGCCGGCGAGCAGGACATGCCCGACGACGAGCGGGCGCACGCCGAGGGCGCTGTGACGGAAGACACTGCCGAGGCCCTCGCGTACCTCGTCGACCCGTTCGACCTGGTGAGGGAGGTGCCCGGGGTGGAACTCGCGCAGGCCTCCTGGTCGAGCGAGCCCATCGACTACGACCCGGATTCGCCGGACTGGGACCTGGACGACGATGATGTCCGGGAGGACGACGAGGAGGACGGCGTCGGCTGAGCGGCCCGGAGACATCGGTGACCCCGGCCGGCAACCGCCGTCCGGGGTTTCGTCGTCTCAGGGGACGCGCAGACCGTCATCCGCACCCTCCGCCCCGGCGGACGTGGTGTGCCCCACACATCAGAGGAATGTGGAACGGGAGAAACCGGTCGTAGCGTTGAGGTTCGTTGACGGCTGAGGTTCGTCACGGGCTGAGGTTCGTGAACGCCGAGGTTCGTAGGAAACGGGGACCCTCGGGGTTTTAGGGGATACGGCGACTGATGGAGAAGCGTGTGATGACGAACAGTAGGCGGCGCAGGGGCCTGACGGTCGCGTCCGCCCTGCTCGGTGGGGTTCTGGTGCTCTCGGCCTGTTCCGGCGGCGGCGGTGGCGACAAGGCCTCCGGCAGCGGGAACAACGACACCTCGCAGGCGAAGGCCGACGAGGCGGCGGCCAAGAAGGCGTCGGAGGCCGACATCAAGATCACGCCCAAGGACGGCACCGACAACGCCTCCATCAACAACTCCGCGGCCGTCACCGTCAGCAAGGGCACGCTCACCAACGTGACCATGACGACCGAGAACGGCACCGCCGTCGCCGGCACGCTCTCCGCGGACAAGACCAGCTGGAAGCCGAACGCCCAGCTGGAGCGCTCGACCACCTACAAGGTCGCCGCGGCCGCCAAGGACTCCGACGGGCGGGTCGCGCACGAGAACGCCTCGTTCACCACGGTCTCCCCGGCCAACAGCTTCATAGGCACCTTCACGCCGGACAACGGGACCACCGTCGGCGTGGGCATGCCGGTGTCGATCAACTTCGACAAGTCGATCACCAACAAGGCCGCGGTCCAGAAGGGCATCACGGTCACCTCCAGCAGCGGCCAGGAGGTCGTCGGGCACTGGTTCGGCGCCAACCGCCTCGACTTCCGCCCGGAGCAGTACTGGAAGGAGAACTCCACCGTCACGCTGAAGCTCGCGCTGGACGGCGTGGAGGGAGCCAACGGCGTCTACGGCGTGCAGCAGAAGACGGTCACCTTCCACATCGGCCGCAACCAGATCTCCTACGTCGACGCGAAGACCAAGCAGATGAAGGTCACGCAGGACGGCAAGGTCATCAAGACCATCCCGATCTCGGCCGGTTCGCCGGAGCACACCACGTACAACGGCATCATGGTGATGTCCGAGAAGTACAAGCAGACCCGGATGAACGGCACGACCGTCGGCTTCACCGACAACGACGGCAAGGCCGAGTACGACATCAAGGACGTGCCGCACGCCATCCGGCTCACCAACTCCGGCACCTTCCTGCACGGCAACTACTGGGGCGCCAAGTCCATCTTCGGCAGCGTCAACACCAGCCACGGCTGCGTGGGCCTGTCCGACACCAAGGGCGCCAACGACACCAGCACGCCGGCCTACTGGATGTACACGCACTCGATCGTCGGTGACGTCGTGGTCGTCTCCAACACCGGCGACAAGATCGTCCAGCCGGACAACGGCCTCAACGGCTGGAACCTGAGCTGGGCCCAGTGGAAGGCCGGCTCGGCCGTCTGACGCACCGTCGGTCCACAGCGTTTCCGATGCCGCCCCCAGGGGCGGCATCGGTGTCTCCGAGGCCGTTCCGGGGTCGGCCACAGGCTTCTCATGCAGCTCTTATGTCGGCCTTATCGAGTCATCACGCGCCGTCCCTACGTTGCGGCCATGTTCTTCACCTACCTGAGGCGCGAACTGCGCCGCCGCAGAAAGGCGGCCCTCGTCGTCGCCTCCGGTCTCGCGCTGGGCATCGCGCTGGTCATCGTGGTCAACTCCGTGTCCTCCGGCATGGGGAAGGCCCAGGACAAGGTCCTCCAGTCGCTCTACGGCCTGGGTACGGACATGACGGTCACCAAGGCGGCGACGCCGACCACGAGCAGCTCGCAGCGACCGCGCTTCCAGTTCGACGCGCAGGGCAACGACGACAAGTCCACGCAGAGCAGCGACCGGATCCTGCCGCAGGGCTTCACGACCCTCGCCTCCTCCACCGTCACCAAGGTCGCGGGCCAGCAGGGCGTGTCGACGGCCGTCGGCGGACTCAGCCTCAACGTGGTGAAGATCAGCGGCCAGTTCACCCGCGGCCAGTTCCGGCAGAACGGCGGCAGCGGCGGCTTCCAGCCGGGCGGCGGCACCGGCCAGCCGCAGGGCGAGGTGCAGGGCGGCGGCGCCAACTTCGACGTCAACAGTTTCTCGGTCTACGGCACCGACGTCACCCAGACCGGGCTCGGCCCGCTGACCTCGTCGAAGATCACCAGCGGCCGTACTTTCAAGACGACGGAGAGCTCCGCCAAGGTGCTGGTGGCCGACTCGGCGTACGCCAAGGAGAAGAAGTACAAGGTCGGTTCGACGGTCACGATCAAGAGCGTCAAGTTCACCGTCATCGGTATCGCCACGGCCGACAGCGGTGACTCGGCGGCCAACCTCTACATGCCGCTGAAGGAGGCCCAGACGCTGGCGGGCCAGAAGAACAAGGTCACCACCATCTACGTCAAGGCGACCGACTCGAAGCAGATCTCCGCCGTCAAGTCGACCATCCAGAAGAACGTCTCCGGTACGACGGTCACCACCTCCTCCGACCTGGCCGGCACGGTGTCCGGCTCGCTGTCCACGGCGTCGAGCCTCGCCAGCAACGTCGGCAAGTGGCTGTCCATCGCGGTGCTGGTCGCCGCCTTCCTCGTCGCCGGTCTGCTCACCTCCTCCGCCGTCTCCCGGCGGGTCCGTGAGTTCGGCACGCTGAAGGCGCTGGGCTGGAAGTCGGGCCGGGTGACCCGGCAGGTCGTCGGCGAGGCCATGGTCAACGGACTGCTGGGCGGTGCGCTCGGTATCGCCCTCGGACTCGCCGGCGCGTACGTCGTGACGGCCATCAGCCCCACCCTCCAGGCCCAGTTGGGCGGTGGCGGGGGC
>NZ_WVUG01000359.1 GCF_017614965.1 Streptomyces griseorubiginosus
CAACACCGCGACCGGCAACAACGGCTCCAGCACCGCCCACTGCTCGTCAGAAAGATCCCCTCGCCCCACATACAGATCATCACGGCACGGGACGAGGAAGGGAGCCGACTTTCAAAACACGCGCTAGTCGACAAGCAGGTGATCAGGAGCAGGACCGAGGGGACCCTGGGCGGCGCGCTGGCGGAGGGCTTCTTCGCCGATGCCGTGGTTCTGGTCGAAGGACGTGGGGACGGGGGCGTGATCACTGGCTGTGCCGAGCGGGCGGGGATCAACCTGGGTGCGGAGGGCATCAGCGTCATTGAGGTCCACGGCAAGGACAACCTCATGATCTCCGACGCTCTCTTCAGCGCCTTGGGCGTGCCGTGCTACGTCGTCTTCGACGGCGACCTCGGCATGGAGGAGCGGAAACGGGAGTCAGTGCGTCATCTCATCCCTGAGCAGCGTCAGGAGAAGGAGCGGGCGTTCGAGCGCCAGGCGCGGACGAACCGGACCAAGAACTCGAATCTTCTGCAGTACCTGGGAGCGACGCCGACTCCGCAGCCCGCCGACGACTCCACCGGCCGCTACACCGTCTTCGAGGACACTCTGGAGACCTACCTCGACCAGCACTGGCCGGCCTGGGAGGAGCGGCGACAGGAGCTCGTCCGCACGGGCGAGGGTATCGACGGGAAGAACGCGGCGACGTATCTGGAGACGACTCGGACCGTCCCGACGGAGCCGCCCTTCCTGCTACATGCTCTGCTGGAGAACGTTCGGTCGCTGGCAGGACGGCGCTAGCCGAATGGTCTAGTGGCCGGCCTCGCTGCGCGCACGAGTGGGTCGTAGATGGTGGCGAGGCGCGGATGCCCGAAAGCTGCGTCAACCATGGAGGCGAACGTATGTGGCCCCGAGCGCGCGCAGCCACCGCTTCTCGGGTCACGGCGCCAAGCGGGCGCGGCGAGGTGGCACTGGGATGGCACATGTGGGTGACGACAGGGTGAGCCGCTGAGCGGCGCCCGCCCTGGGCATCAGGTCGGGCGCCTTTGGCACGGGTCGGTCAGGGCTTCCGGTGACGTCCTCGGCCGGGGCCGAGACCAGGCGGAGCAGGCTGGACGTCCCACCCGCTCTCGGGGGCAGGCGCTGGTACGTGGCCGAGGAACTCCCGGGCAGCGTCCGCGTTCGGGGCCACCCCGACCGTCACCCATGTCTGCCCGTCCCACTCCATAAGGGCGCGCGGGGCGTTGGGGGCGATATGGGAGGCGCGGGCTCCCTCGGCGAGGGGCACGGCGCGGCGTATGCCGGTGATCTGCCGTTGCGCAGCTCGGCGCCGGTCACGTCGGGCTGCCCACTCGCGCAAGGGCTCCTCATCCGCCATTTGTCCGCGCCTCCTGGTGCTCGTGCCATCAGACCCTAGACCAGGTCACGGTCTGCTCGTCGGGGGTGACGGTGACCTCGAAGCGGTTGAGGCCGGGGGCGCCGTCGGCACGCCACTGTGCGACGGCCTCCTCGATGTCGTCCCACAGGCGACCGGGGCCGCCCTGGCGGACAGTCCAGGCATCGCCGTCCTGGGCGAGGGCGGCCCAGGCGCAGGCGTCCACGTCGATCAGGAGGTGTTCTGTTCGGCCGTCCCGGTTGAGGCTGAGGCGCTGCACGTGGGGGGCCGCGAGCTGGGCGACGAAGCGCGTGTTCCAGTCGTCCAGAGCATCCGGGGGGAGCCCGGTGGTGCGTTCCTGGCCCTCGTCGATGTCCGGCAGCAGACCGAGCGGGGGCGGGAGCTGGGGACGGGCGATCATGAATGAGACCTGCCTGCCGAGGAGTCGGCCGTGGGCCGTCCCGTCCTCCTCCACGGTGAGCCGTGCCAGTTCGGAGGAGTAGAGCCAGCCGGGCAGTGTGGCGAGGATGATCCCGCCGGGCCGGGTCTGCTCCACCCACGCATACGGGAGCTCGGTGACGCCGCACGTCGCAATCAGCCGGTCGTACGGGCCGCCGTCGGGGTGGCCGGCCAGCCCGTCACCAGCGATCAGGTACGGCGCGTACCCGGCGTGCCCGAGCGCTGCACGGGCACGGAAGGAGACCTCCGGGTCCACCTCCATGGACGTCACGAGGTCTTCGCCGAGTCGGTGGCAGAGCAGGCCGGTGGAGTAGCCGGTTCCCGTGCCGATCTCCAGTACGCGGTTGCCGTCCTCGACCTGGAGGTCTTCGAGCATCCGGACGACGAGGCCGGGAAGGGTGCTCGATGAGGTGGGCTCGCGCAGGATCTCGCCGCGGATGTCCCGGGGGGCGATCGTCCCGGCGATCTGGGTGACGAGGGAGGCGTCTTGGTAACAGCCGCCCAACCATCCGGGGGCATCGGGTAGGACCGGCCGCCACGCGGTGGGGCCGGGGTTGTCGGTCCGTTCGAAGTAGCCGCCGCGCAGGAACTCGTGCCGGGGCACGCTTTCGACGGCGGCCCGCCATGGGTCGGTGCGCAGGTGGCCACTGGCGGCCAGGCGCTCGGCGAGCGCGAGGCGGAGGGCCTTGTCGTCGTCGGTCACGTCGTGGTCTTCCTCTCCAAGAGGTCGGCCAGGGCTGCGCACATGGGCAGACCCGTTTCAGGTTCCAGCCAGTACCACTGACCGGAGGGGTTGCACTCCAGGAACCACCATTGCCCGTCCTCGGCCACGCAGAAGTCGAAAGCCCCGAAGACAAGCCCGAAGTGCTCCAAGTAGTGACGCAGCGCCGAAGCAATGCCCGGCGGCGGCTCCACGGGCGTATAGGCGAGCCGGTCGTAGTCGGTGCGCCAGTCCAACAGGTCGGAGTCGATGCGGACACAGAACACCCGGGTGCCGATGACGGTCACCCGTACGTCCGCGGTCTTGTCGATGCGCTTCTGGAAAAGGTGCGCCGTGCCCGCCACGCCGTCATCGATGTCCGCGGCGGACACCTCGGCGACCTTGACGACGTTCGACACCCCGTCCACCCGGTACACGGGATTGTGGAGCGGCTTGTAGATGACCGAGCCCTCCCGCTTGATGAAGGCTCGTGCCGCGTCTGGGCTGGAAGTGATGAGCGTGGGCGGCACCAGGAAACCGGCTTGTACCGCCGCGGCGAGCCCAGACGGTTTGAACTCCGCATCTCCGACGCGGTGCGGGTGGTTCACGTACAGGCAGCCGGGCAGGGCAGCCAGTACCCCGCCGAGCCCGTATCGGGCCTGTGTGATGGCGAACCGTGCGTCCTGGTCGCTGAGGTGTGGGAAGGCGAACCCGGTCGGTCGGCGGTAGTACATGGCGCGGACGTTGGACAGGTCCGCGGTGCGCGAGGGGGTGAGGAGGCGGCCCTCGATCCCGTGCGGGGTGATCTCTGCCTCCACCGACAGTGATGCGGGGAAGTCCCCCGAGTCGAGCCGCACGACCGGGATGTCCCGGCCGTGCAGCTCGCGGATCACCACGTCGGCGGTGGGGTCGTGCAGGCTGGTGACGACCAACACCGGACGTGTGTCAGTCACTGGTCGCTGTCGCTCCCGGTGTCGCTGTCCTGGGTGGTGCCGTTGCCGTCAGGGCTGGTGCCCGTGGAGGGACTGGTGCCGGTGCTGGTCCCGTGGCCGGGCATCTCCATGACCTGACCACTCGCGTCGAAGAACCGGGCAGTCTGGGTGCCCGGGTCCAGTCGGACGGCGGAGTACCCGGGGGCCATCGTGGGGTACGGCGCCATGCGGCCGACTCCCCACGGTTGCGGGGTGATGGTGCCCTGCGGAACCGCCGTGCTCGTCGGCAGACGGTCAGAGTGAACGAACATGCCTCTCCTCAATGTCGCAGTGATGGAACCCGGCCGGGGCGAGTGGAGCAACGAGGCTTGCCCCGGCCGGGCTGGTGCCGCGCGCCGTTCTGGCAGCGGGCGGCAGGGTTGGTCCCCTCGGGGGTGGGGACCGTTTCCCCCGCGGCGTCTTGCCGGAGTTCCGCGGGGGCGTCTGTCAGGCGATGGCTGGCTGCCGCTGCATGAAGTAGGCGAGGGCTTGCGCCTTGAGGCGGTTGAGGTCGTCCTCGCACGCGTAAGCCGGTGCGTGCTGTCCGTCCCACTGCAACGGCCCGAGCCAGACCGCCGAAAGGCCGGTGCGCCCGCACCCGAGCCAGCAGTCACCGATGACCCACTTCGCTTCCACGGGGCAGCCTTCCTTTTGCGGGGTGCTGGTGGCTCCGGGCGGGCGTGACGGAACGCCCGGAGCCACCACCCCCGGGGACAAGCACGGGCTCGCCCCAAGGGGGGCTGTGGTGCCGGTCAAGGCACGACGCGCCGTTGTACCCACATCCGGTGCACGGCGGGGGGCTGTCCGTTCCCGGCCCGGGGCGGGCGCTGCGCGGGGAGCAGGGACGCGCTCCGCAGCGTCTCCACGGTCATTGGCCACCGCCCTCGGCCAAGGCCGTCCGTCCGGTGCGGACGAGCGCCTCGACCTCATCCAGGTAACAGAGGTCCCCGGGCGACTGCATGGGCAGGCACCAGTACGCGCGTCCCTCCGGTGTGGTGAGCCGACTCGCGGGGACGCCGAGGAAGTTGTCACGGCCCAGGCATTGCACGCCAGGGAAGTCGCGGTCATTCAGCGGCCAATCGGCCGTGCCGGGCACCAAGGCGTAGTACTGCTGGGATCGGAGGTCCATGAACACGGCGCCGCCGTCGAACCACTCTCCTAGGAAGGCGTCGACCTTCTCAAGCTGGTCGGTCTTGACCGCGGCCCACACCAGGCGAGCCGGGATCCGTACAGCGGAGAGGATGCCGCCGCAGCATAGGAGCGCGATTCCCTGCTCGTCCCACTGGACGCGCGCCAAATCCCGATCGTCCGCGGCACCAAGAAGCCAGGACATAGCGGCGAACTGACGTTCTGGCACGGTCGTCAGGCCCGATGCCTCAAGAACGCCGCCGGCCTCCTCGCCTGGCTCGCCGTCGGCGGGATCCGGGGCCGCCGCAAGAGACAGCACGTCGGATGACGGGTGGGGGCCGGCGATGGCGGCGGATCTCTTCTGCGGGGTTCCTGTTTGGGTCATCGTCAACGCCTTGGTCGGGGCGGAGGGGGGGGAGCCCCGCCCGCGTGCCTCGGGGAAGAAGCCTGCGGGCGAGACGGCCGACGGGGAGATGTTCACGGGTGCATCCCTCGTGGCTGGCAGCCAGTCAACGACGCAGGAGCCGGGTGGGGAGACTCCAGCAGGTGACTCCAACACGGAGTCGGCGCACAGTCGTTGGACATAGCATCGAGTCACCGCTACTCGGGGGAGTCGTAGATGAGCCACCAGCTACCGGATCCGCGGGTGATCATTTCCGGCCTGCTTGGGGATGAGCGTCTGCTGCGCGCGCTGGCCGAGCGGGACATGGGCACCGTGTTTCGCATGCTCAACAGCCGAGGTATGAGTACGCGACGGCTCGCCGCCGCCGTCGACATCACACAGGGGCGGCTCTACGACTACATGAACGGCAAGAGCCGGGTAGAGAAGCTGACCCTGTTCGAGCAGATCGCCGACGCCTTCCACATCCCCGGCCACTTGCTGGGTCTGGCCCGCCGGTCATGGGAGCCCGCCGCCGTGGCGGAGCATCATCGAACTGACCATCCGCCACCGGGCGGGGACGATCTCGCGGCCATGGACCACTTCCGCAACGCGGACCGGCAGACCGGTGGCGGCCGTCTGTACGGGGCCGTGGTGCGGCATCTGTCGGACCGGGTGGCACCCCGCCTCGTCGACACCGCGAGCGGGCCGCAGGTCTTCGCTGCGGCGGCGGCCTTGACGGAGATGGCCGGTTGGATGGCCCACGACTCCGGACAGGATGACCTTGCTGGGCTGCACTTCGCGCGTGCTCTACCTCTGGCCCGCACCTCCGGTGACCTCCCACTGGCTGCCCATGTCGCCGCGAGCAGTAGCCATCTCGCGCTTCAGACCGGTGACCCGGCGGCGGCCGTGGAGTGGGCCCGCACCGGGCTTGACCTCGCGGCGCAGGGGCCGCGGATTCCGGCGCTGACCGCGCGGTTGCACACGATGCAGGCCCGCGCCCTGGCCGCCGCCGAACAGCACGCCCCGGCCGCCCGGGCGCTCGACGTGGCACAGCGGGATCTGGAGGGCGGTGCGGATGCTGAGCACCCGTGGCTGAGCCCGTTCGACGCCGCCGCCCTGGCGAGCGAGTCCGCGCTGATCCTCCGCGACCTTGAACGGCTCGACGACGCCCTACAGCATGCCGAACAGGCCGTCGCCCTGCGGGAGACCGGGCGGGCGCGGTCGCTGGCACTGAGCCAGATCAGCCTTGTGGACCTCCACGTGCGCCGCAGGGAGCTGGACGCCGCGGTACATGCCGCACACGGGCTGCTGAGCACGAGCCCGACCTTGGGGTCTGTCCGGGTCGTCCAGCAGCTTGACGAGTTGCGCCGACTGCTGGAACTGCACAAGGCGTATCGGCCGATTCGTGAGTACCTGGTGCGCTTTGATGATGCACGCAGGGCGAGAATGCTTCTCCTGGCCGATCTGATTCCGCCATCACCGGGAGGCACCCGCGCATGAGGCCCACCGCACCCGACCCCGGCGACACAGACGCCTGGAACGCCTACCTTGCCGAAGGCAACGCCAAGCAGGCCCGCAAGCGCGTTGCGGCTGACGTCTTGCTGCGTGATCCGACCGGACGCGTACTCCTTGTGAATCCCACCTACAAACCGGACTGGGACTTGCCCGGGGGCATGGCGGAGGCGAACGAGCCGCCCGAGGAAACGGTGGGCCGCGAACTTCTCGAAGAGCTGGGGCTGAAGATCACGGTGTACGGGCTGCTGGTGGTGGACTGGGTGGCTCCGCACGGTCCATGGGATGACCAGATCGCGTTCATCTTCAACGGCGGCACGCTGCTCCAGGACCAGGCCGACCGGCTGCACCCACGGGACGAAGAGCTTGCCGAGGTCGCGTTCGTCGAGCCGGAAGAGGCTGGCGCCCGGCTCGGTGAACGTGTCCGGCGCCGCTTCACCGCCGCTATGACCGCTCTCACGGCGGGACGCCCGCTCTACCTCCGCGACGGCGTACCAGCACCCTGAGGGGAAGGCACACAGAGTGGACGCACTTCACGACCGGCAGGCGCTCGCTGATCTCCTCGTGTCGATCGACGCCCGGAGGCCCCCGATGCCGGCCTCGGGGACCCCGGAGACAGTCCTTGCCGCGCGGGCTGAGCCCACCGCCCCTGGAACTACCGAGTACCTTCGGCACACGCGGCGACTGCCTTCTGCAGGCCAGTAAAGTCGGTCTCCAGCGGGTCGAGGCGCTTGAGGCTGGACAGCCTGATGCTCTTCTGGCCAGGACATTGCTCGTCCAGTACCCGGGTGGGCAGGACGTAGAAAGTCCACTGGCCGAGGTCCAGGGGATCGAGGGTCTGCTTGTCCTGGTGGTGCAGCAGGCAGAAAACGTACACGTCCGAGCGGCGCAGTACTTCGGCCGAGGTGGTGCCCGTCTTTGCGTCCCAGCCGGAGGCGGGCGCGATACGGAACTTGATCTCCGACAGCTCGGTCTGCGCCCACGACTGGAGGTAGGCCGTCGACTTCACCTCGACGCGCCACCCTTCGGGGCGTGCGGATGTCGACGGTGTCCCATTCGGTGCGGATACCAGCTGCCGCGCCCAGGGCCGTGTCCACGAGGTACTCGGCCAGGACACCGCGCATAGTGTTGTTGGCCAGGTCGGAGCAGGCCCAGCTCCAGAACTCACCGAGTCTGCCTACGGCTTCGCCGTTGGCCCGTATCGGCT
Source organism: Streptomyces griseorubiginosus (assembly GCF_017614965.1). Taxonomy (GTDB): domain Bacteria; phylum Actinomycetota; class Actinomycetes; order Streptomycetales; family Streptomycetaceae; genus Streptomyces; species Streptomyces griseorubiginosus_B. The sequence goes on from NZ_WVUG01000359.1 coordinate 7,711, forward strand.
CACTTCCGCTCCGGGGCGTGATGACGAGCGGACCAAGATCGGCGTTGCTCATGCTCTCCTCCTGACGACGGCCATGCTGCTCAGCCTGACAGCAGCCGCTGACAGGGGAGTTGGGCTCTCCCCGGGAGCCCGGGGGGCCGTCGTTGCCGGAAGCCGTTGAGTTTGGACAGCTGACGGGCCCGACAATGGCGTGAATCGTCTCGGAATGTGAGATGACCTGGCGCTTGCCCTACGTGATTTAGCGGCCGAGAGCCTTCCGGGGGCGCCTGACCTCGATATAGGGCACGCGGAGGGCGCGCCACCCTCAAATTGGTCTAGACAACAAACAAACCCCAGGCCGCTGACCTGGGGCTTCAAGAAGAGCGGGTGACGAGAATCGAACTCGCGCTCTCAGCTTGGGAAGCTGATGTTCTACCATTAAACTACACCCGCGTAAGACGCCGACCGGAGTCGGTGTCCGAACGCATCGTTACCTTACCTCATGCCTGGCCCCCGGCGCTGAAGCCGTGGGGCCAGAGTTGTGTTTCGGGGTGGTGACGGGGCTGCGGGGCACAGGAGTTGGGGCGTACGGTGGAGGGG
>NZ_WVUG01000035.1 GCF_017614965.1 Streptomyces griseorubiginosus
CTACGGTCCCGCCCTCACCCTCCGCAACCCCGTCTACGCCACCGAGCGGGAGCTGCTCAAACTCGCCCTCCAGCGGCCCGAGTTGGTCTCCCCGGCCTTCGACGCGTACGGCGTCGACGAGTTCACCGCCGCCCCGTACGCCGCGGTGCGCCAGGCGGTCATGGACGCGGGCGGCGCCGAGTACGGCGTGCAGGACGGCCAGGAGTACCTGGTCCGCGTCCGCGAGGCGGCCCCCGACGACACCGTCCGCGCGATGGTCACCGAGCTCGCCGTCGAGCCGATCATGCGCCGCACCGTCGACGAGGTGTACGCGGGCACGGTGCTGGTCCAGGTCCGCAGGCGGGCGGTGGAGCGCCGCATCCGCGACGTCCAGTCCCAGATGACCCGCCTCTCCGCCGGCGGCGATCCCGCCCAACTGGCCGCCGTACAGAACGAGTTGTGGGTCCTTCAGCAGTACGACCAGGCCCTCAGGGAACACGGCGCCGCGGCTCTCTGACCGCACCCGTACGCCACGGTAACCGCCGGGTCACGGGCCGATTGCAAAAAGTCACCGCACGCCCCTCGTGGCGGCGATGTGTCGTACTCCACACTGGGGTGCGGTGCCTGAGTCCTCGGAGCGCGGCCGATCCGTCCCACACGGGTCCCACACCCCCGCGGTTCCGCTCATCGCGTACGGGACGGACAGCGGCGTGGCCGCCGACTCCGCCCCCGAAGTACCGCTGCCGTACCCCCTGGCAGCGATCATCCTGGAGGTCGCCCCCGTGCAGACCCAGACCCTCACACAGACCGACATCAGTACGGACGGCACGGAACCGGACGCGGAGACCGACGTCCTCGTCGCGGTCCCCCCGCAGACCCGTGTCGTGCACCACCCCGAGGCGGATCCCGTGGAACCCGAAGGGCCGCCAGAGCCGGCCGAACCGCCCGCCGAGGCACTGGAGGCCGCCGAGGCCCCCGAACCGGCGGAGACAACCGCCGCGGAGCGCGCCCGCGCCGACACCGGCGGCCCGTCCTCGGACCTGTTCCGCCAGTACCTGCGCGAGATCGGCCGCATCCCGCTGCTCACCGCGGCCGAGGAGGTCGAGCTCGCCCGCCGGGTCGAGGCCGGGCTGTTCGCCGAGGAGAAACTGAGCAACACCCCAGACCTGGACAGCCAGTTGGCCCTCGACCTGGACCGTCTGGTGGTCATGGGCCGCATGGCCAAGCGCCGGCTCATCGAGGCGAACCTGCGGTTGGTCGTGTCCGTGGCCAAGCGGTACGTCGGCCGCGGACTGACCATGCTCGACCTCGTCCAGGAGGGCAACCTCGGCCTGATCAGGGCGGTCGAGAAGTTCGACTACGCCCGCGGCTACAAGTTCTCCACGTACGCCACCTGGTGGATCCGCCAGGCCATGTCGCGGGCCCTCGCCGACCAGGCCCGCACCATACGGGTCCCGGTGCACGTCGTAGAGCTGATCAACCGGGTCGTCCGGGTCCAGCGCCGCATGCTGCAGGAGCGGGGCTACGAGCCGACCCCGGAAGAGGTCGCCGCCCATCTCGAACTCCCGCCCGAGCGCGTCAGCGAGGTCCTGCGTCTGGCCCAGGAACCGGTGTCGTTGCACGCCCCGGTGGGCGAGGAGGACGACGTGGCCCTCGGCGACCTGATCGAGGACGGCGACGCGACGTCACCCGTGGAGTCGGCGGCGTTCCTGCTCCTGCGCGAGCATCTGGAGGCGGTGCTCTCCACTCTCGGCGAACGTGAACGCAAGGTCGTCCAGCTCCGGTACGGGCTGGCCGACGGGCGTCCCCGGACGCTGGAGGAGATCGGCCGGATCTTCGGGGTGACCCGGGAGCGGATACGGCAGATCGAGTCGAAGACGCTCAACAAGCTCCGGGATCACGCCTTCGCGGATCAGCTACGGGGCTATCTGGATTGATGCCGGGTGCGGGTGTGTGGGGGCTGGTCGCGCAGTTCCCCGCGCCCCTCAGGTAGGACCAGCCCCCGGATTTGTCAGTCCACCTCCGCCACAGCCTGCGCGAACTGGGCCTTGTACAGCCGCGCGTACGCCCCGTCCGCCGCCAACAGCTCGGCGTGCGCGCCCTGTTCGACGATCGAGCCGTTCTCCATGACGAGGATCGTGTCCGCGTCCCGGATGGTCGACAGCCGGTGCGCGATCACGAACGACGTGCGCCCGTGGGCGAGTTTGGCCATCGCCTTCTGGATCAGCACCTCGGTACGGGTGTCGACCGAGGAGGTCGCCTCGTCGAGCACCAGGATCGTCGGGTCGGACAGGAACGCCCGCGCGATGGTGATGAGCTGCTTCTCACCGGCGCTCACGCCCGTGCCCTCGTCGTCGATCACGGTGTCGTACCCGTCGGGCAGCGTCCGTACGAACCGGTCCGCGTGGGCCGCCCGCGCCGCCTCCTCGATCTCGCCGCGGGTGACCTCGCGCGAGGCGCCGTACGCGATGTTCTCCGCGATCGTGCCGCCGAACAGCCAGGTGTCCTGCAGCACCATGCCGATCTGGGCGCGCAGTTCGTCCCGGGACATGGTGGCGATGTCGACGCCGTCGAGGGTGATGCGCCCGCCGGAGACGTCGTAGAACCGCATGAGCAGGTTGACCAGGGTCGTCTTGCCGGCGCCGGTCGGGCCGACGATCGCGACCGTGTGCCCGGGCTCCACCGTGAGCGAGAGATCCTCGATCAGCGGCTTCTCCGGGTCGTACCGGAACGACACGTGCTCCAGCGCCACCCGCCCGCGCAGCTCCTCGGGCAGCGCGCCCGGCAGCGGATCCGCCTCCTGCTCCTCCGCGTCCAGGAGTTCGAAGATCCGCTCGGCCGAGGCGACGCCCGACTGCACCAGGTTCGCCATCGACGCGACCTGCGTCAGCGGCATCGAGAACTGCCGCGAGTACTGGATGAAGGCCTGCACGTCACCGATGGACAGCGCGCCCGAGGCGACCCTGAGACCACCCACGACCGCCACCAGCACGTAGTTGAGGTTGGAGACGAACATCATCAGCGGCTGCATGATCCCGCTGTTGAACTGCGCCTTGAACCCCGCCTCGTACAGCGCCTCGTTCTGCTCGGCGAACTGCCGCGCCGACTCCTCCTGCCGCCCGAACACCTTCACCAGGGTGTGCCCGGTGTACATCTCCTCGATGTGCGCGTTGAGCTTGCCGGTGGTGCGCCACTGCTGCACGAAGTGCGGCTGCGACCGCTTGCCGATCCGGGTGGCCACCACGAACGACAGCGGCACGGTCACCAGTGCGACCAGCGCCAGCAGCCAGGACACCCAGAACATCACCGCGAGCACACCGATGATGGTCAGCACCGAGTTGATCAGCTGGCCCATCGACTGCTGGAGCGTCTGCCCGATGTTGTCGATGTCGTTGGTGGCGCGGGAGAGCACCTCACCGCGCTGCCGCTTGTCGAAGTACGACAGCGGCAGCCGCGACAGCTTCGCCTGCACGTCCTCGCGCAGCCGGAACATCGTGCGGTTGACGCTGCGGTTCACCAGCCTCGTCGCGAAGGCCATCAGCAGACCGGCGACCAGGAACGTGCACAGCGCCAGCAACAGGACCCGGCCCACCGCGTCGAAGTCGATGCCCTTGCCGGGGGTGAAGTCGGTGCTGCGGAGCATGTCGGCGATCTGCCCCTGCCCCCGCTCCCGCATCGAGGCGAGCACCTGCTCCTTGGTCGCCCCGGCGGGCATCTGCCGACCGATGATCCCGGAGAAGACGAGGTCGGTCGCCTTGCCGAGGATCTTCGGCCCGATCACGTTCAGGCCCACGCTCACGACCACGCACAGCAACAGGGCGTAGATGGTGAGCCGTTCCGGCTTGAACTGGGCGATCAGCCGTTTGCCCGACACCTTGAAGTCCATCGAACGGCTGTCGGGGCCGCCGCCCTGGCCCATCATCCGCGCCATCGGCCCGGCCATCAGGCAGCCTCCGCTTCCGTCAGCTGGGAGAGCACGATCTCCCGGTAGGTCTCGTTGCCGGCCATCAGCTCGTGATGGCGGCCGGTGCCGACCACCCGTCCCTCGTCGAGGACGACGATCCGGTCGGCGTCGCGGATGGTCGCCACCCGCTGGGCGACGATCACCACGGTCGCCTCGGCGGTCTCCCGGGCGAGCGCCGCCCGAAGCGCCGCGTCGGTGGCGTAGTCGAGGGCGGAGAAGGAGTCGTCGAAGAGGTAGATCTCCGGCCGCTGGACGAGCGTGCGCGCGATCGCGAGCCGCTGGCGCTGACCACCGGAGACATTGGTGCCGCCCTGCGCGATCGGCGCGTTGAGCCCGCCCTCGAGCCTGCTGACGAACTCCTTGGCCTGCGCCACCTCCAGCGCGTGCCACAGCTCCTCGTCCGTGGCGTCCGGATTGCCGTAGCGCAGGTTGGTCGCGACCGTCCCCGCGAACAGGTACGGCTTCTGCGGGACGAGGCCGACCGTCTTGGCCAGCAGCTTCGGGTCGAGGGTGGACACCTCCGTGCCGTCGACCAGGACCTCGCCGTCGGTCGCGTCGAACAGGCGGGGGACCAGGCCGAGCAGCGTCGACTTGCCGCTGCCGGTCGAGCCGATGACGGCGGTCACCTCACCGGGCCGGGCGACCAGGTCGACCGACTTCAGCACGGGCTCCTCGGCACCCGGATAGCGGAAGCCCGCACCCCGGATCTCCAGATGCCCGTGCCGGCGCAGCTCGACGACCGGCGCGCTCGGCGGCACGACGCTGGAGTCGGTGTCCAGCACCTCCTCGATGCGCTCGGCGCAGACCTCCGCGCGCGGCACCATCATGAACATGAAGGTGGCCATCATCACGGACATCACGATCTGCATCAGATAGGCGAGGAACGCGGTCAGGTCACCGATCTGCATCCCGCCGCTGTCGATGCGGTGCGCGCCGAACCACACCACCGCGATCGACGACAGGTTCACGGTCGTCATGACCACCGGGAACATCAGCGCGAGCAGGTTGCCCGTCTTCAGCTGCATCTCGGTGAGATCGGTGTTCGCCTTCCGGAACCGGTCCTTCTCGTACTCGTCCCGCACGAAGGCCCGGATCACGCGGTTGCCGGTGATCTGCTCCCGCAGCACCCGGTTGACGGTGTCCAGACGGACCTGCATGGCCCGGAACAGCGGCCGGAGCCGCCGTACGATCAACGTCACGCAGATGCCCAGCGTCGGCACCACGGCGACCAGCACCCCGGACAGCGGCACGTCCAGTCCGAGCGCCAGCACGATGCCGCCCACGCACATGATGGGCGCCGACACCATCAGGGTGAACGTCATCAGGGCCAGCATCTGGACCTGCTGCACGTCATTGGTCGTACGGGTGATCAGCGAGGGCGCGCCGAAGTGGCCGACCTCACGCGCCGAGAAGGACTGCACCCGGTCGAAGACGGCGGCCCGCACGTCCCGGCCGAGCGCCGACGCGGTCCGGGCGCCGTAGTACACGGCCCCGATGTTGCACACGACCTGCGCCAGCGAGATGCCGATCATCAGGGCACCGAAGGAGAGGATGTAGCCGGTGTCGCCCTTGACGACACCGTTGTCGATGATGTGGGCGTTCAGCGTGGGCAGGTAGAGGGTGGCGCAGGTCTGCAGGAACTGCAGCAGCACCAGCACACCGATGGGTTTCTTGTACGGCCTCAGATAGGTCCGCAGTAGTCGTATGAGCACGCTACGTCTCTCGGAGTCGGCGATGGGGCGGGTTCGTTGCCCGTGGCCCCTATCGTCGGACACTCCACCCGCGTTACCTCAACCGATTAAGCCGACAGCAGTCCTCTTTGTCGTCCTACGGACGAAACGCGCCAGGGTGTGTCTGCTCCCTGACCGAAACGTACTGCTGCCGCACCGCCTGCCCCACCGCCAGCTCCTCGCCGGGCTCCAGCACCTGCGCCGCCGCACCCTGCCAGGCCGGCGGGGTGCGCGGATCGAGCGTGCCCTGCGAGACGCCGAGCGCCCACGCGGCCTGCCGGGCGGCCCCGATCGCCGCGTAGTCGGCGGGCTGCGGTACGACGACCTGGGCGCCGAACAGCGCGGGCGCCGCCGCCTGCACGGCCGTCAGCTCGGCGGCCGCTCCCAGCAGGAAGATCCGCCGTACCTCCACGCCCCGCCCGCGCAGCACGTCCAGCGCGTCCGCGAGCCCGCACAGCATGCCCTCGAACGCGGCCCGCGCCAGATGCTCGGCCTTCATCGACTCCCGCCGCAGCCCCGACAGGGTCCCGGCGGTGTGCGGCAGATTCGGCGTCCGCTCCCCTTCCAGATAGGGCAGGAGTACGAGACCGTGGGCGCCCGGCGTCGACTTCATCGCCAGGTCGGACAGGCTCTCCAGATCCGGCAGCCCGAGCAGTTCGGCGGTCCCGCGCAGGGTCCGTACGGCGTTCAGGGTGGTGACGACGGGCAGGTGCATGCCGGTCGCGTCGGCGAGGGCGGTGATCATCCCGGTGCCGTCGACCAGGGCCTCGGGATGCACGGCCATCACGGACCCCGACGCGCCCAGCGACACCACCGCGTCCCCGAGCCCGATGCCGAGCCCGAAGGCGGCGGCCATGGTCTCGCCGGTACCGGCGGAGATCAGCAGCCCCTCCGGGGTCGTACCGGCCGCCTCGGCCGGGCCGATCACCTCGGGCAGCATGGCCTGGTGACCGAGCGCCAGCTCGACGAGGTCGGTGCGGTAGTTGCCGGTGGCGGCGGACCAGTACCCGGTCCCGGAGGCGCCGCCCCGGTCCGTGGTTCTCCTCACAGGCCGCCCCAGCAACTGCCAGACCAGCCAGTCATGGGCCTGCATGAGGATCGCGGTGCGCAGGGCGGCGTCGGGCTCGCTCTTGGCGAGCCAGCGCAGCTTGGTCACGGGCTGCGCCGCCTGCGGCACGCACCCCACGGCCTGCGCCCACGCCTCCCGCCCGCCGAGCGCGTCGATGAGATCGGCCGCCGCGACCTGGTTCCGCCTGTCCCCGCCGACCATCGCCGGGCGCACGGTGTTGCCCTGCGCGTCCAGCGGGACCACGGCGTTCTGCTGCGCGGACACGCCGATGGCCTGCACGCCCTCCAGCAGACCGCCGCCGGCCGCCTCGCCGAGGGACAGCAGCCAGGCCTGCGGATCGACGTCCGCGGGGCGGTCGCCGTCCACCGGATGCGGGGCGTACCCCTGCCTGAGCACGGCGCCCGTGTCCGTGTCGCAGACGACGATGCGAGTGAAATCGGGCGAACTGTCCAGCCCGGCGACTATCCCCATGGCGGAAATTCTATGGGCCGTCCGCCATGGGGGTGTCTGCCGCGGGGCTGTGAGCCGTGGGACTCCGCGCCCCGGGGCTGTGTGCCGTCTGCTGGCGGGAACCTATGTCGGGAACCTGTGTCGGGAACCTTTGTCGGGGAACCTATGTATTGCTGGTACCCCAGTCGTCCTGGCCCGTCCCGTTGGTGTTGCGGTCCCTCAGGGATCGCACCCGCCCCGCCACCGACTCCGGCACCCGGTCGACGACCTTGTCGCTGACCGTGTGGTAAGCCTTGCCGGCGAACTGGCGGCCCTGCTGGGCCGCCGTCTCGGCGGTGTTGCGGACGGCCGGGTTCTGGGCGACCTGGCGTGCGGATTTCTTCAGCTGCTCGTAGCGTTCGCGCCCAGCGCGCGTGCCGAGCACGTAACCCAGAGCCAGGCCGACGACGAACGTGAGCTTGTAGCGCATGGAGGCCACCCTTCCCTCGTGTAGGTCGGCGCCGGGGGAACCGATTGGCGGAGCACCCCCCTGCTTGCGCTAATGTATGTGTCGCAGCGAGCGCCCGCCCCCTGGCGAATACCCAGGTAGGTACGTTCGATGCAACGAGGCATTCCTCCGTAGCTCAATTGGCAGAGCAGCCGGCTGTTAACCGGCAGGTTACTGGTTCGAGTCCAGTCGGGGGAGCTCGGTCCTCCGTAGCTCAATTGGCAGAGCAGCCGGCTGTTAACCGGCAGGTTACTGGTTCGAGTCCAGTCGGGGGAGCATGCTGAACGAGGGCCCCGAAGGGGTCCTTTTTCATGTCCTCACCCCGGCCCCGGGAACCGTGCAGGTCACGGCGGAGTCCTCAAGGGCATGCGAAGTCGCCCCTGCGAAGCAGGAGATCGTATGAGCGGCTATGCTGCGGCAGACGGCGCGCACACATGTACGCGACACGCCGTACGGGGCGGTAGCTCAGCCGGTTAGAGCAGCGGACTCATAATCCGTCGGCCGTGGGTTCGAGTCCCACCCGCCCCACTGTGCACCTCTGTGAGCTGCGGAAACGTCTCATCGCGGTTCGGGTTGCAGGACCTTGGGCTGCGGGGCTGAATCCGCTGCTCGTGAGTTCGACTCCGTTGCCATCAGCGTTAGTTGGCCTCACTTTGACCTGCGCAGACGTCTTGACCTACCGCTGGATGACGGCGTCGTGGGGGGTGTCTGGACGTTGCATTCTGGACACTGGCTGGACGCGAGGATCCGGAAGTGGTGCTGCCCGGCCACCCCTGGGCGTCGGGAGCCGGCCCAGGCCGCAGCGGGCTGGCCGCCAGGCGGTCGGCCCGGTCGGAAGTTCGGCGCCCGTTGGCGCCGTGCGCGCTCTACTGCCTGAGGTCGATTGTGCGGACCGGCTGGCCTGTCGTGCGGGCGATGGTTTCGAAGTCGCGGTCGTAGTGGAGCAGGGTGAGTCCCGCTTCTTCTGCGGCTGCGGCCACCAGCAGGTCCACGGGGCCCGCGCTGCGGTGTTCTCCCTTGGCGGTCAGTTGTTCCTGGATGGTGCGGGAGCGGCGGTAGACGCCGTCGGGCATGGGGCACCAGGCGTAGTGGGTGTCGAGGGCCGCTTTCAAACGAGTGCGGTCCGTGGCGGAACGTGCCGAGTAGAGGACTTCCAGTTCGGTGAGGTCGCAGATGGCGACGAGGCCGGCGGCAATCCTGTCGTCCCATTCGGCGGTGTTCTGGCGGAGGAGGATGCGGGCGAGGGCGGAGGTGTCGACGAGGTAGTCGGCGACGGTCACGCGTCCACTCCAGGGCTGCGATCACCACGTGCCGCGTCGGCGCTCGTATGACGGTACGCCTGCTTGTCCAGCAGCATATCGATGTCCAGGGCGCCCTCGGCTGCCAGTTCGCGGGCCTCTTCGAGGGAACGCAGGCGCCGATAACGGGCCGTGACTTCGCGCAGGGCGGTGTTGATCGTGTCGCGCTTGGTGGTGGTGCCGAGTTCCTTGGCTGCTTCCTCCAGCGCCTCGTCGTCGAGATCGATGACCGTCCGACTCATGATGTCCCCCTCTTCACGTATGTATCAATTGAAGTGTATCAAGATACAAGATCCTTTGTATATTACTGGTGGCGCGAAGGTCCCCACGGACGTGGCCGGCCTCAGCGGCTACCTGCTCGGCGCCGCCTACTCCGAAACCGGCCGGCCCCAGCAGTTCACCCTGGGCACCTCCACGGCCGCCGGCACCAAGAAGGCCTACATCACCAACACCTGGGAGGAAGGCACCGACCGGCTCAAGCAGTCGGCGGTCACCGACCAGACCCACAACTACGAGCTGCAGGAACTGAACTACGGCTACGACGATGCGGGCAACGTCACTTCCGTCACCGACCCCACCACCCTCGGCGGCACCGGCAAGGCCGACAACCAGTGCTTCGCCTACGACGGCCACCAGCGCCTGACCGAGGCCTGGACCCCGTCCACCGCCGACTGCTCCGCCTCCGGCCGTACCACCGCGAACCTCGGCGGCGCCGCCCCGTACTGGACCTCGTACCGCTACACCGACGGCGGCCTGCGCTCCACGGAGACCAGCCACACCGTCACCGGAGACACCACCACAGGACGTACTGCTACGGCGACAGCGCTCACCCGCACGGCCTGACCGCCACCACCACGGCCACTTCATGCACGGGTGTGACCGCGACGTACGCCTACGACGCGACAGGCAACACCACCGGCCGCCCGAACGGCACCGACACCCAGAGCCTCACCTGGAGCCCCGAAGGCCAACTCGGCACCCTCACCGAGAAGTCCGCCTCCGGCACCACGAAGAGCACCACCAGCCACGTCTACGATGCCGACGGCACGCTCCTGATCCGCCGCAACACCGGCGGAGAGACCGTTCTCCACCTCGACGACGGCACAGAGGTACACCTCGACACCTCCACCTCGACCGCCAAGTACTGGGCCCAGCGGTACTACAACGTCGGCGGCCAGGTCATCGCTCTGCGCACCGACAAGACCGGCACCGAGACCCTCTCCTGGCTCGCGTCCGACCAGCACGGCACCAGCAGCCTTGCCCTCGACGCCACCAGTCAGGCGGTCACGAAGCGGTACAGCACCCCCTTCGGAGCCGCTCGCACCGGCGGCACCGGCAGCTGGCCCGACGACAAGGCCTTTCTCGGCAAGTCCGCCGACTCTTCCACCAGCCTCACCTATGTCGGTGCCCGCGAGTACGACGCGGCCACCGGGCGTTTCCTCAGCGTCGACCCGGAACTCGACACGAGCGACACCCAGTCCCTCAACGGCTACACCTACGCCGACAACAGCCCGGTGACCCAGAGCGACCCCACGGGCCTGGAAAGCTGTGGGCCCGTCCACTTCTGCTCCGGAAACAACGGCACGTACGGCACCTATCACCCTGAACAAGACCCGGGGTCGAAGAAGTACAAGGGCTCCAGCAACTACTGCGCCACGCACAAATGCGGCGGCGGCGGTGGCACAGGCAGGGCCCCGGCGAGCGATCCGGTCACGATCGCGCCGATCCCGCCGCGCCAGTTCGACGAGGAGGCGAAACGCGCCTGGCTCGACGCACTCCACATGGTCGACAAGCAGAACCGGATGACGGACGCCAACGACATCTGGGACGCCCGCAACGGAATCCACCTGGCGAGTGAGACGTTCTGGGAGGTCTTCTGCGACGAGGCCCCCGGAGCCTGCCCCAAGAGCCGGCCCGACGCTCACAACTCCACCGACTTCGGTTATTTCCCGATGACTTCGTCGGACTCGTCGGGAGGGTCACTCAAAGACGTTCTGCGCGGCGGACCCTCGGCGGCAGCTGCCGGAATCTGGTACAGAAATCTGCGCCCCGACGAGGATCCGGCAGAGGGATTGTTCGCCAAGAACGTTGACGGTGACTACACCATCAACGTGCAGATAGGCCAGGGGAGTCGAGTACGGACCCAATGGATTTCGGTGACGAAGAGCTGGGATGTGATCAAGAAGTGGCGCCAGCCCGGTCAGCGGGTCGCTATCATCGACGGCGACAAAGTGGAGGCGCGGCTGGTCGATCTCACCTCGGCGGAAAACAGGGCAAGGTATCTGCGGGGATGGTCTGCGAACACAAATGCGCAATCATCGCAAGAGGCTCTGGTCGAGAGATACATAAACCCGAGCGCCATAATCGGCTTGGTCGAAGATGAGGAATAGTCCAGTGTATGAGGAACTCGTGTCGCAACTTGGCGATGCGGCTGAGGCGTTCGTCGGTCCCCTGCGCCTGAACGACGGTTTCGATCAGCTCGCGCTGGACGAGCTGTGCAGGCAGATCGACCAGTTCGGGAATCAGTGGCGGACATCCGAGGTCGTCCCGAAATCGGTCGCCCTCCTGCTTTCGGAGCTGTACCCGGCGATTTGCGCTTGTGCCGACCTCTACTCGGGGAGCGAGCGGCAGAGAATGATCGAGGCCGCGGTGCGGGTCGGGGAAAGAGTCACCTACGCCTTGGACCCCGCGGGAGAACCCGAGATGTGAGGCCTCGCGCTGCACAGCCACCGCACACGGCTAGCCCCGGACCACCTGTCCGGGGCTCGCTCGGCATTCGGTCTCCATCAGTCCACCGCCTCCCGCTCCTCCAGCAGTCAACGGCGTCCCTGCCGGCGGAAAGACCCGGCGGGACAGCGCCTCACAGGTGGCGGTCGGCCATGCTCGAGAGATGCGGGTCAACGGGTGGGAACGACGATCGGTGTGGCTGTGGGCAGGACGGCGAAAAACGTCGAAACAATAGCGGTGACCACCAGCAGGGTTGAGGCACGGGCTGTGCAGCCTTGCTTGAGAGCGGCGGGGTATGTGGTACCGCCCTGACGTGCGAGATAGGCCACAGCAACCCTCACGAGGACCCCCAGCACCATCACCATCAGGCAGGCGAGCAGGTTCACAACGGCGTATTCGAGCATGGTCTTCGGCTCCCAGTTCGGTCTCGTGCTCTTGCTGGAGGATGTCACCGATCGCTGTGTGGAGGCGCTGGTCGTTGAACCAGTCCATCCATTCCGGGTGGCGAGTTCGACGTCGGTCAGGCCGTGCCAGGGTTTGCGGGACTTGATCAACTCCGCGTGCTGAAGAACGTTGGCTACGGCAGCGGACTTGTCCGATCCAGGACGCGTTCTGGACGCAGGTTGGACACAAGGATCGGAAAAGAAATGTCAGGGAGTAACTTTTTCCTGCCTTGGTCTTTCCCCATTCGGTGATTTCGGTGCCCTTCACTGCCTTGTGCCCATGCAGGCTTGGCGGGCTCACCATAGTCGCGGACGGTGATGGGTCGCTCTGCGGGATTGCTTCCGCAGAGGTGCCGAACGACAAGGTGAAGGCGGCCGCACCGACGAGGACGATGGTTCTGAGACGCTTCATGTTTCCCCTGGCGTGCCATCTGGAGCGGCGGAGAACTAGGTCGTTGGACAGCCAGGTGAAGGTGACCTCTTCCTCGGGCTCGACGCGTTCGGGAGGTTCCTTCCCGGCCGGCACCAAGGGCAGCGGTGGATGGCCCAGCAGTTGATGCCCCAACTCGTGGGCGTAGATGCGGACTTCCTGAGCCCCGGCCGTCTCGGGCAGTCCCGCATCAGCCACGTCGGCCCGCCGCGGACGTTCGCCGTACTGGAGGAGCAGATGACGACGTACGTCGGCGCGTCAGAGGCCAGTTGACGGATCTCTTCCTTGACGGCTCCGTACCGGGTACGCCGTCACGCCCGAACGAAAGTCGCCTGACCGGTCGTCGCTGAGCCGCAGCCGGCGTTGGTGGAGCGCCTATGAAATGCGACCCAGCTGCCGCAGTACCGTTAGCCAGGAATCGTCCGGATCGTCGCCGGCGATATTCGTATATCCGCTGCCGAAGGCTTTGTCGAGCAGGAAGTCGTTGAGGTCGTCGGCGAATTTCTCGAAGACCTCGCTCTGCCACCAGATTACGCCAGTGTCGGGGAAGCCCCAGATTTCTCCGGTCGGCCGGTGAAGAAACACGGGGTCCTCGCTGATCTTGCCGATGCAGAACCACTCATCCCGGTTCAACTGGACCGGAGTCCCTTCCCCGGGGTCCGCGTAGAACTGGGAGTCGACGACGACCTTCGCCTCGAAGAGCACCACGGAGCCGAAGATCCCCCCGTCCGCTCTGCTCAGGAAGTCCGCGTAGGCGGCAGGCACGTCAGAGGGGAGGGGACGCCCGGAGTACCCGGCAGGAACATCGTTCATCATGCCCAGCTCGAAATCGTCGGCGAGCAGGGTGCGTGCCGCCACCAAGAGTTCTTCCAGTTCCCGGGAGATCATTCGGGGCCCTCGATCCTAATCTTCAGGGGAGTGTGGTCGGGAAGGTTCCTGATTTGTTGCCAGATCTGGTTTCCTATGCGCTGGTTGGTGAACGCATCCAGGATATGCAGGTTGGTTGCGGCATCGGGCCCTCCCAGTTGCAGTTCCCACACGTGATCCGGGTTCATCCTCTGGAGGATTCTACTACGGAGGGTGTCCGCGAACTCGCGGTTGGTTTTTCCGAACTGATCGTAAACGCGGCGTATGAGGTCTCGTTTGTAGTTGTTGGTGATCGTTGAGTCTCGGGCCACCGGGTTGGGCGCCTTGAACAGAACTCCCGCGTCGCTCAGCTTCAGGAGCGCGTCGGCCTTCATTCTGAATTGTTGTTTGGGCATGCCCTCGAGCCACTGGACGGTGATCTCGACGGGACCGCCCTCCGCGCACTGCAGTCCCAGGGGATCCAGGAAGGCCAGCGGGTTCGGCACATATCCGTAGTTGTCCGGCCCCGCCTCCAGCCCCAGAGGATCCGGGCTGATGTACCGGCCTGCGTCGGGGGCGTAGTAGCGCTGGCAGTTGTAGTTCAGGCCGGTTTCGGCGTCGTGGTACTGGCCGGGGAAGCGGAGAGGACAGTCCACGGACTCGGGGGCCGCTGGCGACGGCACCACGGACATTCCCCACAGCGTGGCCCGGCTGGTCCAGGCGATGCTTCCATCCGGGCCGATGAGGTCCGTGGGCGTACCCACGGTGTCGGTGATCACCGCGTGAAAGCGGGGTGAGCCGTCTGGCGCGGAGGGTTCGTCCCGTGCTGCCGCGCGGTCGGTCTGGGCGAGCGGTCGGTGCGAATCGGGGGCGTAGTCCCAGGTTGTGACCTCGCCGTTCGAGCCGATCTGTTCGGCGACACGGGAGCCGTCCCAGCCGAACCGTGTCTCCTCCACGACTGAGCCGTCCTCTGACAGCCGTTGCTTCGCGGTACGGCGTCCCAAGGGGTCGTATCTGTACTGCCAGGTCTGGCCGCCCGGGCCGGTGGCGCGTGTCAGCCGGTTCTCCGGACTCCACTCGTAGGTCCAGATCCGCCGCTGGCCGTTGAGCAGTCTCCGGGACAGGCGGACAACGCGGCCTTCGGCGTCGTAATGGAAGGTGGTGCGCCCGGATGTGCGCAGTTGGTTCCCGCTGTACTCGTGCTGCTGGGGAGTGGGATCGTCGGGCAACACCGCCCGGGCGAGGCGGCCTGTGCTGTCGTAGGTGTAGTTCTCGCGCCAGTTGTCCGCTCGCGTGGATGTGACGCGGCCTGCCGTGTCCAGCTCGAAGTGCCTGGTTCCCGAGAGGAGGTCGTCGATCTCCGTGACGTAGCCGTCCGGGCGGTAGGCGTAGGTGCGTCTGTGGACCACGTGTTCAGCGTCGGCGGCGAGTCGCGTGACGCTTTGGGCCGTCATGCGATCGGCGGCGTCCCACGACTGGGTCAGGGTGAGTGTCTCGCCGAGCTTTCGGGAGGTTTCGCGTCCTGCGGCGTCGTAGGCGAAGGCCAGGCTGCCTGTGTCCGTGACGAGTTCGGTGGGGAGGCCCTGTGCGTTGTACGACCAGGTCGACGTGTGGCCCGATGGGGTCGTCCGGCGTATGCAGCGGCCGAGTTCGTCGTAGGAGTAGCGGGTCACGCTGCCGTTCACGTCTTCGGAGAGCGTGCGGCCCATCGCGTCCCGTCCGAACACGATCTCGGCATCCGCGTTTGCCGTCCGCAGGAGGTGACCGCTCGCGTCGTATTCGAAGGTGGTGACGTCGGTCTCGCTGCGCTGCTTTGTGACGCGGCTTCTTGGGTCACGCGTGTAGTGAATCGACTCGCCCAGCCCGTTCCTGCGCGTGACGAGCTGGCCGGCTTCGTCGTAGTCGTAGGTCAGTGAGCGGCCGTTGAAGTCTGTCTCGGCGACGAGTCGGCCGGCGGCGTCGTACTCGTAACGCCATGTGAGCCCCGCGGGGTTGGTGACCTCGGTCAGGCGGAGTTCGGTGTCGTAGCCGAAGGTGTACGTGGTGCCGCCGGGATCGGTTCGTGTGCCTGCCAGCCCGAAGTGCGTGCGGGAGTAGGAGGTCGCGGCGCCGGTCACGTCCGTGTGTGAGAGGAGATTTCCGTCCGCGTCCCATGACCAGGTTTCGCGGGTGCCGTCGGGGAGTTGACGCAGGGAGGGCAGACCTTCGACCGTCCATGCCAGGTGCACACTGCGTTCGAGGGGGTCGACGGCCTCGACGACTCGGCCGAAGGTGTCTCTGACGATCCGGGTGGTGTGGCCGAGCGCGTCGGTGACCCGGAGCGGGAGGCCGGCCTTGTCGTTGGTGATGCGCCGGGAGTTCCCCGTCGCGTCGACGATCTCCACCAGATGACCGGACTTGTTGTACCGGTAGTGGGTCTCGGCTCCCACAGGGTCCCGTGTCATCAGTGGACGGCCGTGCGCGTCGTATTGGTGGATCCACGTGGCCCCGTTCGGCTCGGTGACGCGGACGGGAAGGTGGTGATCGTTGTACTCCGCGGTGCCGGTGGACCCATCGGGAAGGACCGTGGAGGTGACGTTTCCGGACTGGTCGTAGAAGTAGCTGGTGGTGTGGCCGAGTGCGTTCGTGGAAGCGGTCAGGCGGTGTTCCGCGTCCCATTCGTACTCGGTGACGTTGCCGAGCGGGTCGGTTTCACGAACGAGACGCAGCGCTTCGTTGTGCTCGTAGACGCGGGTGTGGCCGAGGGAGTCGGTCACCCGGGTGGTGCGGGTGGTGTCGTCGTAGGTGAGGGTGGAGGCCAGCGCGTCGCCGGTGCCGCCGGTGGCCGTCACCCGGCCCTGCTCGTCGTAGGCGTACCAGTACGTGGTGCCGCCGCGGTCGGTCCAGGAGGTGATGCGGCCTTCCGCGTCGTAGGTGTAGCGCGTCGGCAGGCCCGAGGAGTTGGTCTCCTCGGTCAATCGGCCGGCCTCGTCGTAACCGAAGGTGAGCAGGGTGGTGCCGGGGGAGTCCGGGGCTTCGGGGTCGAGGAGGCGAAGGCCGGTGATGCGCGAGAGGACCGGGTGGCGGTCCAGAGCGATGTGGTAGCCGCCCGAGTGGACCACGGCGGAGGGGATGTCGCCGTCGGCGTAGGTGACGGTGATGCGGTTGCCGTTGCCGTCCTGTATGTGTTGCAGGGGCAGGTCCACGGCAGTGTCATCGGCCGCTGGCACGGGGCTGTGGAAGACGTGGGCCAGGCCGGTGGCCGGATCTGTGATGCGGATTGCGCCGTCTGTCTCGTCGTCCCAGACCAGGGTGAGGCGGGAGCCGGGGGTTTCCGGACGGACAGGGGCGTTGGTCTCCGGGTCGGGGACGGGGAAACAGAGGCGAGCGCCGTCCGGGGTCGCGTAGACGAGGTACTCGCCGTCCGCTTGAACCCGCTGGTCGAGCGTGGAGGCCCAGGACGGGCCGAACCAGCCGCCGAAGCGGTACGAGGATATGTGGGTGCGGCTCAGTACCAGCGGAAGCACACCGCCGAGTTGGACATCCGTGCGGGAGAGGGCCATGTCGCCGGTGGCCACGTCGATGGGATCCCGGACGAACGTCTTGACCATGTCCTGGATCGAGGCGGGCAGCTTGTTGAACCCTGGGTTCAACTTGAGCCGCTCGAAGGTGGCGCAGTTCAGCTTCAGGGCCTTGCTGAGTTCGGCCAGTTCGGCCGGCTTGAGGGCCTTGAGCCCCTTGCCGAGGGCCTTGCCGAGCACTCCGAAGCCGACGCCCATCAGGGCGCCTTCGGTGAGAAGCCCGGCCAGCTTCTCCGGGTTCTTGAAGGCACCCGGGTCCTCGAGCAGCGTCTGGAACGCGGTGAACTCCATGCCGCCCTTGGCCATCTTGGCCACCTCGGCGACGCCGCGGATCTCCTTGAGCGCCTTCAGCGCCCGCTCCACGCCCCGGATGACCTCCATGATCCCGCGGATCACGGAGCCCAGCGCGGTGCCCTCCTCCTCGATCCGTCCAATCAGGGCGACGACCTTGAGGGCGCGTTCGCCGGCCATGAGGGTGGAGGCCACCGATGACGCGCCGGCGGTGAGGACGTCCAGCGCCAGACCGGCGATCTCGAACTCGGCGATCTCCGCGAGCATCACGCCGATCTCGGAGAGGAGTTCGTGGGCCTTGTCCGCGAAGTCGTCCAGCGCCTTGGCGCCCTCGCGCAGGGAGTGGGCCATCTCGGTGGCCTGCTTACGGGCCGCCTTGGCCCGCTTGTTGTACGCCTTGGCGGCCTTGCCCTCCCACTCCACGTCCGCGAGCGCCTTGCGCGAAGCCTCCGCCGCGTCGTCCAGGCCATCGGCAAGGTGACGCCACTTCTTGGCGATCTCCCGCACGCCGTCCGGATTCACCGCCGGATCGCTGATGCCCAGGAACTCCAGACCACTGGCGACGCTGTCGCCGAACATGTGGTTGAACTTGTTGATGTAGTGAAACGGGTTGAGGTCGACCATCGCTGCGCCTGCTCAGCCCTTCTTGTTCTGGGCTGCGGCTGCGATCAGCACATCCAGCAGGTCGAAGGCGTCGGACACCTCGCCGATCAACTTGGCCTCCGCCTCCCACTCTTCCTCGAGCGCCTTGGTCAGCTTCACCAGGGTGGTCATGCCCTGCTCCACCTCGCTCTTCGCGCCGAGCAGGGAACCCAGCGCGCCGAGCGCGTCCAGGTCATGCGACTGCGCGTCGAACTGCTGCAACGGCTTCGCCGTGTGATGCCCCACCGTCCGCAGCCCCGACGCGGCCTTGTGCATGGACGTGGCCTGCTTCTTCAGGTCCGACATGCCACCCCACCCCCGTAGTTCACTCTGTGCACATGCCAACCCTCACGACACTAGGGAGGGCGGTTAAGTGCGAGGTAACGCACCCGTCAAGCGCGAGCAAAGATGGCCGTCCCTTGGGCTGCGCCGTCCTTGAGGCGGAATCCCAACTGGAGTTGCCCCATGCGGCGTTGGCGGCAGCTCGTCATCGACACCTGGGGGCGCTCGCGTACAAGCCGGCGTTCCAGGCCGCAGCCGACCGGCGGCCGACGCGGCTGCCGGGCCACATGGCCGCAAAGTGGCTGCCGGACTCCAGCGCCGACGCGCCGTGGTGTTCACGGATGCCCCGCAGTCCCACCGCCTGGAGTACGGCGGCTTCCTCGGCGTCGACAGCCTCGGACGGCAGTACCGCCAGCCGCCGTACCCGCACATCGAGCCGGCCTTCCGGCAGACCGAACCCGCCTTCCTGCAGGCCCTGCAGAGGGAGGCGCTGCCCCGCTGAGCCCACCTCGACTGCCGCTGACGCGGACCCTCGTCGCCGTGCTCGGGCGAGTGAGGGTTGGCGAGGACACTGGTGCAAAGAGCACCAGGGACCTCCCTCGCTCCGGTTACCCGAATTCGGCCAGAGTAGAAGGCACGCCGAGCCCGCGCCGTGGAGGGCGCAAGACCGTTGTGGCGGCGTCTGCGGAGGTGGTATGGATGGCTGGAAACAAGAGGGTCGCCCTGGTGACCGGTACGACATCCGGACTGGGACGGGAGGTGGCCCTGGCCCTGGCCGCACAAGGGGTCCACGTGCTGGCGCACGGTCGTGACGCGACGCGTCTGGAAGCGGTCGGCGCCGAAGTGCGGGCCGCGGGTGGGCAGGTGGACACGTATCTGGCCGATCTGGCCGATCTGTCGCAGGTGCGCGCTCTCGCCGAACGGGTCGGAGCGGACCATCCCGAGCTGGCGATCCTCGTCAACAACGCCGGGGTGGGGGGTGGCCCGCCGCCCCACACGAAGCGGGAAGTGAGCGCCGACGGCTACGAGTTGCGGTTCGCCACCGAGCTGACCGCCTACCGCATCGTCCAGGAAGCCCTCACCAACACCCGCAAACACGCGTCCGCGACCCGGGCCGACGTCATCCTGGACCATGGTCCCCGCTCGCTGCGGATCACCGTGACGGACGACGGGCGTCCCGGCGCGGCCCAGGGGGGTGGGACCGGGCACGGACTGATCGGTATGCGGGAACGGGCCGCCGCCGTCGGCGGGACCGTCACCGCCGGCCCGCGTCCCGAGGGCGGCTTCCAGGTCGTCGCCGACCTGCCGCTCTCACTCACCCCCACCACCGTCTGACATACCGTGAGGAAAGTCCGCCCATGACGATCCGCGTCCTGCTCGCCGATGACCAGGCTCTGCTCCGCGGCACCTTCCGGCTGCTCATCGACGCGCAGCCGGACATGGAGGTCGTCGGGGAGGCATCCAACGGTCGCGAGGCCGCTGCACTGGTCCGGTCCGAGCGCGCGGACGTCGTGGTCATGGACATCCGGATGCCCGAGGTCGACGGCATCGAGGCCACCCGGCTCATCGGCCGGGACGAGGACCTGGCCGGAGTCAGGATCCTGGTCCTGACCACCTTCGAGGAGGACGAACTCGTCATCGAGGCACTTCGGGCCGGCGCGAGCGGCTTCCTGGGCAAGGGCGTCGAACCGGCCGAGCTCCTCGACGCCATCCGTCTCGTCGCCGACGGTGAGGCGCTGCTCTCACCCGCGGCGACGAAGGGCCTCATCGCCCGCCTCCTCGCCCAGCCCGCCCCTCACGACCTCGTCGACACGCGCCGACTGGCCTCACTGACTCCCCGGGAACGCGAGGTGCTGACCCTGGTGGGCACCGGCCTGGCCAACGACGAGATCGCCGAACGCCTCTTCGTCACCCCGGTCACCGTCAAGACCCACGCCAACCGCGCCATGGCCAAACTCGGCGCCCGCGACCGCGCCCAACTCGTCGTCATCGCCTACGAGACCGGCCTGGTCCGCGCGGGAGAACGACAGGAGAACGACAGGTCTGAGGCACCGGCCGTTGGCCGTTGACCGGCGCCCTGCCCTCCCGGGGCACGCGCGCGACCCGAGCGGTACGGCATGGACCACCGCTCACGCCAAGACGACCCGCAACGGCGGTCTGCTCACGGTCACCGGTTCCGGCGTTCCGCGCCCAGCCGGGCGAAGCAGTCGATGAGGTCGGGGGCGTCCACCGCTGCCGGGTTGACGACCTGTTCGACGGGGGCGCCCTGGAGCAGGCGTTTGATCGGGACCTCGACCTTCTTGCCGGTGCGGGTGTGCGGGATGCCCGGCACCTCGATGATCTCGTCGGGTACGTGGCGAGGGGAGGCGCCGGTGCGGATGGCCTCGCGGATGCGGTCGCGCAGGGCGTCGTCCAGTGTCGTACCGGCGGCAGGGACCACGAACAGCGGCATCCAGTAGCCTCCGTCCGGTTCCTCCGCGCCGATGACCAGCGCCTCGGCGATCTCCGGGAGGCGCTCGACGACGTCGTGGATGTCGGCGCTGCCCAGCCGTACGCCGTTGCGGTTCAGGGTGGAGTCGGAGCGGCCGTGCACGATCACCGAGCCGTGGCCCGTGAGGGTGATCCAGTCGCCGTGGCGCCACACGCCCGGATAGGAGGCGAAGTAGGCGTCGTGGTAGCGGCTGCCGTCGGGGTCGTTCCAGAAGTACAGCGGCATGGACGGCATGGGGCGGGTGACGACCAGCTCCCCGACCTGGTCCACCACCGGCATGCCCTCGGCGTCGTACGCCGCCAGTGCCACGCCCAGGTGCGGGGCCGACAACTCACCGGCCCAGACAGGGGTGTTGGGAGCGCTGCCCGCGAAGCCGGAGACGACGTCCGTGCCGCCGCTGATGGAGGCCAGCAGCACGCGGTCGCCGACGTGGTCGCGAACCCAGGGGTACGCGGAGGCCGGGAGGGCGGAGCCGGTACAGCCGACCACGCGGATCGACGACAGGTCGTGCGCGGAGGGGTCGATGCCGAACTTGGCCATGCCCAGCAGGAACTGGGGGCTGGTGCCGAAGACCGTCACCCGGTGGCGGGCGGCCAGCTCCCACAGCACGTCGGGCTTGGCGTGGGGGGCCGGGCTGCCGTCGTACGTGCAGGTCGTGGCACCCGTCAGCAGGGTGGAGACGACAAGGTTCCACATCATCCAGTGGGTGGTGGTGTACCACAGCAGACGGTCGCCGGGGCCGAGGTCGGAGTGCAGGGCGAGGGTCTTGAGGTGTTCGAGGAGGACCCCGCCGTGGCCGTGCACGATGCCCTTGGGCAGACCGGTGGTGCCGGAGGAGAAGACGACCCACAGGGGGTGGTCGAACGGCACGGCGGTGAAGGCGAGTTCCTCGGTGCGGGTGGACGCGTCCTCCCACGGGATCGCCAGGGAGGGGCGGTTGCCCTCCGGCCAGGGCAGGCCGACATGGTCGACCAGGAGGGTCGCCTTCAAGGTCGGGAGGGACCCGGCGAGTTCGAGGACGGCGTCGCGGCGGTCATGGGTGACGCCGTTGAAGAGGTAACCGTCGGCGGCGATCAGCACGGTGGGTTCGAGCTGGGCGAACCGGTCGGCGGCGGCCCTGGGCGCGTAGTCCTGGCCGCACACCGACCACACCGCGCCCAGGCTCGCCGCGGCGAGGAACGCGACGATGGCGTGCGGGGTGTTGGGGAGGTAGCCGACGACCCGGTCGCCCTGGCCGACGCCCAGGTCGCGCAAGGTCGCGGCGACGGACGCGACCAGGAGGCGCAGCCGCTCGCCCGTGAGCTGGTGGCCGGAGCCGTTCTCGTCGAGTGCGATGATCGCGGGCCGGTCGGTGCCGAGGTTGCGCAGCGCGTGGTGGGCGTAGTTGAGGGTGGCACCGGTGAACCAGCGGGCGCCGGGCATCCGTTCCTCGGCCAGCACGTGCTCGTACGGGGTGTCCGCGTCGATGTCGAAGTACTCCCACACCGCGGCCCAGAAGCCCTCCAGGTCGGTGACCGACCACCGGTGCAGGGCGGCGTAGTCGGCGCCGTCCCTCCCGACGTGACGGGCGAAGTCCATGATGCGGCTGTGCGCGAGGGTCTGCGGATCGGGCGTCGTGAAGGGGGCCGGGTACGGACGGGTCATGGTGTGGCGCTCCTCAGCAGGCTCTGCTCGGCGGTCCGTGGGGAAGGGTGGGGGCTGCGGGTGGTGTGCAGGAGGGGCGCCCAGGCCGCTGTGTCCGTGAAGTCCCGGGTACCGGCCGGGACGACGTCCAGGACCACCCGGTCGGGGCGCAGCAGAACGGCGTCCGCCCGGCCGGCGCGCAGCCAGGCGGCCGGCGTGCCGTCGTCGCCGAGGTCGGCCACGGAGACCGCCCTGATGCCGAGGGCTTGGGCGAGCGCGGTCAGCGAAGGCGAGGGGGCGGCCGAGGTGAGGATCGTGAAGGAGTCGCCGAGCAGTTCGTCGAGACGGGTGGGCCGTCCGTCGACGTTCACCCAGGGCTGCGGACACATCGTGCCGGCCAGGCTCCGGCGGATGCCGCGCCGCACCAGCGGTCCCGCGGTGAGGGGCGGGCTGAGGTCGCGGCCGGCCCGCTCGGTCAGGCCGGGTATGCGGCATGCCGCGGACAGCAGCCTGCGGCGGAGCGCGGCGGCGCCGTCCTGGCCGCCGGTCATGGCCCAGCCCATGACGACCGCGAGCCGGACCACATGCCGGGCGTGCGGTCTGCGTTCACTCTCGTAGGTCGCCAACAGCCGTTCGTCCGCGCCGTGTCGGAGGACGCGGGCGAGTTTCCAGGTGAGGTTGTGGGCGTCCCGCAGCCCCGAGCACAGGCCCTGTCCGACGAACGGCGGGGTGAGGTGCGCGGCGTCCCCGAGCAGGAAGACCCGTCCGCTGCGCCAGCGGTCGGCGACGCGTGCCCGGAAGGTGTACTGCGTCTCGCGGACGATCTCGAAGTCCCCGTCGTACGAGGGCGGCAGCCACGGGGCGACCAGCTCGCGGACCGTCTCCTGCCCTTCCTGGATCCTGAACTCCCAGCGGTAGCGGGTGTCGTTCACCCGCATGAAGGTCCCCGGTCGCTTCGGGTCGCAGACCTGGTCGACGCCCTCCCAGCAACGGACGGGACCTGTCGTCTCGGCGTCGATGACCGTCCAGCGCTCCTCGAAGCGCAGGTCCTCCCAGGTGCCGCCGATCGCCTCGCGGGTGAGGCTGTTGGCGCCGTCGCAGCCGAGGACCGCCTCGGCCCACAGCTCGTGGTCGCCGGTGTCGTCGCGATAGGTGACGCGTACGGGGCCGGTGGTGTCGGGGCCGACGCCGGTGACCTCCACGCCACCGCGCAGTTCGCATTCCGGGCGCGTGGCCAGGGCGTCGCGCAGTACGCGTTCCAGCTCGGGCTGGTCGAACATGCTGGACTGCGGGTAGCCGTGGTGGCCGTTCCGGGAGCGCCGGAACTCGGCCATCACCCGGTGCCGGGCGTCCAGCAGCCGCAGCCCGCCCGCCGGGCGTGAGATCGCGGTGAACTCCTCGCCGACACCCGCGGCCTGAAGGATCCGGTGGATCTCGTCGTCGGCTGCGACGGCGCGCGGGAGCGGATAGATGTCCCGGTGGCGTTCGAGGACGACACTGCGGACGCCGTGCCGGGCCAGGAGGAGGGCGGCGGTCACGCCCACCGGCCCGGCCCCGACGATCACGACGGGCACACGGGCGGCTTCGTCGACGGTCATGTGCGGCTCACCTCGGGTGTCAGTTCGCGGCCGCGACGGGCGTGCGCTGCTCGCCGAGGTCGATGCGGCCGTCGGGGGTCGCGATCGTCGCCGTGATCACGTCACCCGGGTGCAGGTAGTGCGGGTTCTTCGCCTGGCTCTTGAAGAACGCCTTCCATTTCACCGCGGGCGGCAGCAGCGCGCCGATCTTCTCGACGGCCTTCGGCGGTGCCTTCAGCGCCGTACCACCCGGGGTGCCGGTGAGCAGCAGGTCGCCTGCGTCCAGGGTCTGGAAGCGGGCCAGCAGGGTCAGCGCCCGCGCCGGGCGGACGATCATGTCGGCGAGGGTGCGGTCCTGACGCAGCTCGCCGTTGACGCTCAACTTCAGCCGCAGATCGAGGAGACGGGCGAAGTCCTCCGGCTCCAGGAGCGTGAGGTGGGGCCCGGTGGGCGTGAACGTGGGGTACGACTTGCTCTCGTAGAACTGCGTCTTGGTCAGCTGCACGTCACGGGCGCTGACGTCATTGGTGACGACCAGCCCGGCGACGTACGAGGGCAGGTCCCGCTCCTCGACGACGGTGCCGACGGGCAGCCGCGCGCCCATGACGAGCCCGAGTTCGATCTCGTAGTCGAGGAACTTCACGTGCGGCGGGCGGACGATGGTCTCGCCGGGGCCGCTGACCGAGCCGGACGCCTTGCGGAAGAAGGCGGGCGGGATGTCGCCGGTGAAGCCCGAATCGCGGGCGTGGCTGCGGTAGTTGACCATCTGGGCGACGACGCGGCAGGGGGTGGTGACCGGCGAGAGGGCGGCCAGGTCGGCGACGGGCGTGCCCGCCTCACCCGAGAGGGCCGCCTCTCGTACGGCGTCGCGGTCGGCGAGCAGTTCGGCGGTGGTGGCGGCCTTGGTGTCGACGGGGACGGCCCGGTCGCCGCGGACGACCCACCAGCCGTCGGCGGTACGCAGGACATTGGTGCTCATGACATGGCTCTCTGTGAAAGGGTTCAGGAATTTGCGGCCTTGAGCAGGCCGAGCAGGCGTGCGGGGTCCATCTCGTTGTCGCCGCGCAGGGCCTGGATGACGTCGCGGACCCGCTGCGGGGAGGGGCTCGCCCCCAGGAAGTCGCGGGTGGCGGGCGGTCCCCACTGGGCCAGTCCGCTGGTGGACATGGGTGCCCAGCCGGGCTCGAGGTCACAGGAGAACAGGTCGCCGTCGGCGAAGTGCTCCAGCATGAAGTGGTCGGGGTCGCGCCAGTAGTCGAAGAGCTGGCTGCCCTGGATGTGCCGGCCGATGCCCCAACTGCGCTTGTAGCCGCGCTCCTTGAGGTACTCCCCGCCGGTCGCGATCGAGTCCAGGTCGGTGACCTGGTAGGCGGAGTGGACGTAGCCGGTGCCGGGTCCCAGGTGCATGGCGAGGGTGTGATGGTCGGCCGGCACGCTGCCGAGGTCGCAGCGGATGAACGCCATCGTGGGCCCCCGGCCCCGCTGCCCGTCCAGGAAGAGGAAGTCGGACACGATCATGCCGAGGGTGTCCAGGTACCAGTCCAGGGCGCGGGCGAACACCCTTGTCTCCAGCACCACATGGCCCAGCCGCTGGATGCGGGAGGGTTCGCGCGGCGGGCGCTGGGTGGCGTTCGTACGGCGGTGATCGGTGCCGAAGTTGAGCAGGAGCGGCCGCTGCTCCGGCAGCGCGGGCAGCCGCTCGCCGCAGTGCACCACCCGCACGGGGAAGCCCGAGGGGTCGAGCAGGTCGACGACCTTGCCACCGCCCGGCACGTCCACCTCCCGCAGGTCCCGGCCCGTCGCCCGGGCCAGCCGGTCCAGGTCGGCGCGCTCCGCCGCGCGGAACGCCGGGCCGATGAAACGGGAGGTCCGACCGCGCCGGATCACCATGCAGGGCGAGCCCGCGAAGGTGCCGCGCAGCCACAGCTCGCGCTCGGTGCGGGCGGCGACCTGGAAGCCGAAGTCCCGGGCGAAGACCTCGGCCCGGTCCAGGTCGGGCTTCTCGAACTCCAGCCAGGCCAGGTCCGCCACCTTGATCAGGGGGTTCCGGGAGCGGCCGGGGTGTTCTCCGCGCAGGGCGCCCTGCTCGCTGTGCAGGTCCTGGTGGGCCGTGAAGATGTCGGCCCCGTGGACGCGGGTTTCAGACATGGTGCCCTCCGAGCAACATTGCCGTAATGAGGAAATCATCAAGTTTGACAGTCTCTTCGTCAAGGTGTTCGCCAGCGGAAATGATGAATTCATCAGGACTGCGATCACGATCGCTACGCGGCTAGACTGCGCGCATGCCTACGTCAGCCCCGCCCAGCAACCGGTTCGAGCGGCGCCGCGCCGAGACCCGGAAGGCGCTCATCCGCGCGGCCCGGCAGATACTCGCCGAGACCGGGGACACCAGCGCCAGCATCCAGGCGATCGCCGAGCGCGCCGACGTCGGCTTCGGCTCCTTCTACAACCACTTCGAGTCGAAGAACGAGCTGTTCGAGGCGGCGGTGGTGGACGCGCTGGAGGAGTTCGGCCAGAACTTCGACAAGCGCCTGGCCGGGATCGACGACCCGGCGGAACTCGTCGCCGCCGGCTTCCGGATGAGCGCCCGCATGGCCGACTCCCATCCGGAGCTGATGCAGGTCCTGCGTCGTGGCGGTCTCGGCCACATCCATTCGGACAACGGCCTGACCCGCCGGGCCCTGCGTGACCTCCAGGTCGGCGCGGCCTCCGGCCGCTTCACCGCCGTCGACCCCACGGTCGCCCTGTCCGCGCTGGGCGGCACCCTGCTGTCCCTGGTGGAGCTGCGCTTCGCCCGTCCTGAGGTGGACGGCGACGAGGCCGCGGTGGATCTCGCCGAGATGGTCCTGCGCATGCTGGGCCTGCCCGCCGACGACGCCCACGAGGTCGCCCGGCGCCCCCTGCCCGACATCGACTGACGTCAAGCGGACGAGGAGTCCGGGCGGAAGGTGACCGCGCGGCCCGTGAAGCGGGCGTCGATCCCGTCCTTGGTGGCGGTGACCGAGCGAAGGTGCAGCCCTGCGGGAACGTTCCGCAGCGGAATGGGCTCGTCCAGTGCCTTGTCCAACAGTGATTTCAACGGGGGAAGCAGTTCGCCCTGCTCCGCCCGTACGTCCGTGAAGGCGATGCGGTTGCCGCCGGCCGCCGAGACGGTCACGCTCACGGTCACGTCGCCGACGAGCGGCAGACCGGCCGTCGCGTCGATCCGGCCCGGCTCGTCGCCTTGCGACACCTCCAGGCCGAGCGCGTTCGACACGTCCGCGTACGACAGACGGGCGGTCGCCCGAACGCTGCGGGCGTGTGCCTCGCCGGCGCTCCCGGAGGTCTTCAACCCGTCCATCCCGACCGTCAGCTTCGTCACCGGCAGGGGCCGGGTCGTGCCGTTCGCGGGGATGTCGTGGGCGGTGAGGTCGACGTGGTTCAGGCGGCCCTCGGCGAGCTGGGGCAGCACGGGGAAGCCGCTGACGTGTACCGATGGACGATCGGCGGTTCCCATTCCGTCCTGGAAGGCCTTGGCCGTGCGGCTCTCCGCGTGTGCCGCGGCGGCCCGGTCGACTGCGACGGCACCGATCAGCAGGGCCGCCAGGGACGCGGCGACGAGGATCAGGCGTCGCCTGGTCCGGGTCGGGGGGCTCACGTACAGGGAGCCGTCGCCGTAGTGGGGCTCGCCGACGTACTCCTCGTCGGGGCGGGAATGGTACATGGAGACTCCTCTTCGGGTGGTGCCTGGGGAGTGCGCCTACGCGGCGTCGTCCTCAGGTCGGACGAGTCCGTGGACGCACGTCGTGGCGCTGTCCGGGGCCACCCCCATCGCGATCAGGGCGGCGGTCGCGGTGTCGGTGCCGTCGTCGCTCCAGACCCCGCTGTTCACGCACTCCAGGAGCCCTAGCAGGTAGCCCTCCAGCGTCCGGGCCAGTACGGCCGGCGGGGCGCAGGTCTGGAAGACCCGCTGGCGCCGGCCGCGGGAGATGATCGCCTCCGCCGTCTCGCGTGCGAGGGAGAGGACTTGGGTGACCCGGTCGGGGTCGAGGTCCTGGGGGGCGAGGCGGAGCAGGATGCGGTAGCGGTCGCCGACGGGCCACAGGGCGAGGACGAAGCGGGCCAGCTCCGTGACGGCGTCCGCCACCGGTGCCCGAGGGACCGCGAGCGCCCGACGCAATGCTTGCGCGGCCTCCTCCACCAGCCCCTCCACGAGCGCGGCCCGGCCGTTGAAGTGGCCGTAGACCGTGCGCCGTACGACGCCCGCCGCCTCGGCGATGTCACCGAGGCTGCTGTCGGGGGCGCGGCCGAGTTGCTGTCGGGCCGCTTCGAGGATGCGAGCCCGTGTGAGCAGGGTTCGGCTGCTCTCCCGGGCTGCTGCGACGGGTGCGTGGGTCATGTCGGACCTCCGGTTGACGGGGGGAGGGCGACTCGATAGTTGCACATCGACGGGCAATAAACTAGATTGCACATCAGCGGGCAATTAACTGCCCTGGCGTCGGGCCTCCTCTTGGCCTCACCCGCGCCACTCCCACCGATCCACACCCCGAAGCCACCGCTTCACCCTCTGCCGAGGAGCCTGACCATGCCGCTCTTTGCGAAGACACCCGTCGAGAAGATGGCCGACCCCTATCCGCGCCGCTGGTGGGCGCTGCTGGTGCTCTGCGTGAGCCTGCTGATCGTGGTCATGGCGAACACGTCGTTGATCGTGGCCGCCCCCGACATGACCAAGGACCTGGGGCTGAGCAGCAGTGACCTGCAGTGGGTCATCGACGGCTACACCGTCCCCTACGCCGCGCTGATGCTCGTGCTCGGCGCGATAGGCGACAAGTACAGCCGTCGGGGCGCGCTCGTCCTGGGTCTGCTGATCTTCATCGGCGGTTCCGTGATGGGCGGCCTGGTCCACCACACCGACCTGGTCATCACGGCCCGCGCGATCATGGGCGTCGGCGCCGCCGTCGTCATGCCGGCCACGCTGTCGCTACTGGTCGCGATCTTCCCGAGGGCCGAGCGCGCCAAGGCGATCACCGCCTGGTCCGCGACCTCCGGTCTCGCCATCGCCGCCGGTCCGCTGGCCGCCGGATGGCTGCTGGAGGACCACGCCTGGGGCTCGACCTTCCTGATGAACGTCCCCATCGCCGTCCTGGGCGTCGTCGGCGCGCTGCTGCTGGTGCCGCCGTCGAAGGCGGAGGGCATGGGCCGCATCGACTACGTCGGCGGTCTGCTGTCGATCGTGTCGGTCGGCTCCCTGGTCTACGCGACCATCGAGGGCCCGCACTTCGGCTGGGGCGCCGGCCCGATCACCGCGGCCGTCGTGGCCGGCGTGGGCCTGCTGGCCTTCGTGGCCTGGGAGTTGAAGCACCCCAACCCCATGCTGGACGTGCGCAAGTTCGCCGAGCGTCCCTTCGGCGGCTCGATGCTCGCGGTGCTGTTCTTCTTCTTCGGCACCTTCGGCTCGATCTACTACTCCACCCAGTTCCTGCAGTTCGTCCTCGGCTACGACGCCCTGGAGACCGGCATCCGCCTGCTGCCGCTGGCCGGAGCCGTGTTCGCCGGTGCCGCGGTCACCGGCAAGCTGGCTCCGAAGCTCGGCGTGAAGATCGTGGTCGGCACCGGCATGGTGATCGGCACGGCAGGCGTCTTCCTGCTCAGCCGGATCGACTCCGGCTCCACCTACACCGACTTCCTGGCCCCGCTGCTGCTGCTCGGCTTCGCCATCGGCCTGAGCCTGTCCCCGGCCACCGACACCATCATGGGCTCCTTCCCCGAGGACGAGTTGGGCGTCGGCGGCGGGGCCAACGACACCGCCCTGGAACTCGGCGCCTCGCTGGGCATCGCCATCCTCGGCTCGCTGCTGGCCACCTCCTACAAGGACAAGCTGACCGACCTGGTCGGCGGCCATCTCCCGGCCGAGGCGATGGACACCGCCAAGGACTCGGTCGGCGGCGGCGTCGCGGTCGCCGAGCAGGTCGCCAAGAACCCCCAGGGCGGTGCCGAGCAGGCCCAGACCCTGCTCGGGGCGGTGCACGAGTCCTTCGCCCACGCCATCGCCCACACCAGTCTCATCGGCGGCATCATCATGGCCGCCGGCACCCTGATCGTCATCGCCGTCCTGCCCGGCCGCCGCGGGCACACCATCGAGCACGGTGCGGAAGAGGCGGCGCAGACGACCGAGGAGCAGACCGAGACCGTGGACGCCTGAGCCCCGTACACCGGAGGCCGGAACCCCGATTCCGGCCTCCTCCACCCCCAGGACGGGCCGTGCCTTGAGCGGCGCACGGCCCCGGGACGGTGCCGGGAGGGGACGCCCGGCACCGTCCTCCTCTTTCATCAGGGGGCCTGGCGTGGGCCAGGAGGGGGAGCGGGCAGCGGTCGATGACGGTGCGGATGCGGAAGGTGTGGAGCGGGCCGACGAGGCCGGTCGCCGTGTCGTGGCTCAGCCGGCAGGGGCGTCCGGTGCGGTGGCCACGTCGTCGACCACGGCCCGCGCGCGCTTCTCCGGCACGCCGGCCGCGATGAGCGCGGTGACGGCCACCCGGGTGCCGTCGTCCTCCAGCGCCCCGGTGTTGACCTCTTCCAGCAGGGCGACCGTCATCGCCTCCAGGCCGGCGCTCAGCACCGGGGCGGGCAGCTGGGAGTGGAAGACGCCGTCCCGCTGTCCCTGCGCCACGATGGCCGTGGCCCTGATCCGGGCGGGCTCCAGGATCCCGGCGACCCGTTCCATGCCGAGGTCCCGTCGGGCCAGCGCCAGGAGCATCCGGTAGCGATCGCCGACGGGCCAGAGCGACAACGAGAAGAGGGCGAGCGCCCGGTCGGCCGGTTCGGTCGTGTCCGCTGCGACCGCGACGGCGGCCTGGAGGGCTTCCGCGGCCTCCTCGGCCAAGGCGTCCAGGAGCGCGGCCCGTCCGGGGAAGTGTCCGAACAGGGTGCGCCGTACGACTCCGGAGGCGCGGGCGAGCTCCTCCAGGGTGATGTCGGGATTCCGCCCCAGCTCCTGGCGCGCGGTGGCCAGGATGCGCTCCCGGTTGGACCGTGCGTTGCGTCGCTGGGGCACGCGGCCGACGGTCTGGGACACGAAGGGAACCTCGGAGCAGCCGGAAGGGAGAACGGACTTCTCCATTCTGGCACGTGGGCGGGTCCGAGACCTCGCCCGGGTGCGGCCCGACGCCGGCCTCAGGGTGGTCGGGCCGACCGGGGAAGGGGGCTGGCGGGCTGAGCGCCCCGGCGTGCCCGGCGAAGGCGCGGCTACGTCGTCGCCAGTGCCTCCGTCGGTGTCAACCGGGCCGCTCGCAGGGACGGGTAGACGCCGGCCAGCATGCCGATCACGATCGCGCCGGTGAGGCCGGCCGTCACCGAGGTGAGGGGGATGACCGGTGGCCAGTGCTGGTGGGTGGCGTAGGCGACCGTCGCCAGCGTGCCCAGGGCGGTGCCGGCCAGGCCGCCGAGGGCCGACAGGACGACCGACTCGGTGAGGAACTGGGCGCGTATCTGGCCCCGGTTGGCGCCCAGGGCCCGGCGCAGGCCGATCTCGCGGCGGCGTTCGAGGACCGAGATGACCATGGTGTTGGCGACTCCGATGCCGCCGACGAGGAGCGCGACCCCGGCGAGTCCGAGGAAGAGCGCGGAGAACGTGGACGCGGTGGCCCGTTTGGCGGCCAGCGCGTCGGACGGGCGGCTGACCTGGACCACGCCGGGCAGTGGGGGATTGATGGTGGCCGGCAGTACGTCACGCACGGCCTCGATCTGGGACTCCCTGGCCTTGAGGTAGAGCACGGTCGGGTGGCCGTCGAACTTCAGCAGGGTGCGCGCCGCGTCCCAGCCGACGAGGACCGAGCGGTCGATGTCCGGCGAGAGGGGGGTTCTGGCGAGGGTCCCGACGACCGTGAACCAGTGGCCGTCGACGTAGATCTGCGGGGCGGGCCGCCCGGTGGTGATCCTCGGGATGCCGAGGCGGGAGGCGGCCACCGAGCCGAGGACGGCCGTGGGGAACCTCTCCGTCGCAGGGGTGAGGAAGCGGCCCGAGGCCACCCGCGCGTTGATCGTCCGCAGCAGGTCGAGTCTGCTGGCCAGGACGGTCAGTCCGGTGTAGTCGTCGGCGCCCAGGCGGTCGTTGCGGAAGACCTCCGTATGGGTGTTGGCCACCGCGCTGGCCGCCGTGACCGGCCCGATCCGGCGCACCATGTCCACCGACTCGGGGGGCAGCAACACCGGCGGGTCCTGATGGGCGGGCACGGCCCTGAGCATGTTGGTGCCCAGCGCGGACAGTTCCCTCATCAGCGCTCTCTGGCTGGACGCCGGGATCCCGGTGACGACGATCAGGGTGGCGATGCCGATCGAGATGCCGAGCGCGGACAGGGCCGCGCGTATCTTGCGGGTACGGATGCCCAGCAGCCCCAGGCCCAGGATGTCCAGCGGCGCCAGCCGCACCGGCCTGCTGTCGCCGACCCCGCCGGTGGCGTGCCGACGCGTCGATGTGATGGTCATGACCAGCTTTCCATGCGGGCGTCGGCGTCGACGCGGGTGTCGGAGCGCAGGCGGCCGTCGCGGATCTCCACCCGGCGCGGCAACTGGGCCGCGATGTCCCGGTCGTGGGTGATGACCGCGATGGTGGTCCCCTCGCGGTTCAGCGTGGTCAGCAGATCCAGTACGGCCACACCGTTCGCGGTGTCCAGCGCGCCCGTGGGCTCGTCCGCGAGCACCAGGACGGGCCGGTTGACCAGGGCACGGGCGATGGCCACCCGCTGCCGCTCACCGCCGGAGAGCTGCTGCGGCAGATGACGGGCCCGGCGGGCCAGCCCCACCCGGTCCAGCGCCTCCAGGGCCAGCGGCCGGCGTCTGCGGCGCGGCACCCCGGCGTACAGCAGGCCGGTGGCGACGTTCTCGGCGGCGGTCAGCCCGTCGGTGAGGTGGAACTGCTGGAAGACGAAGCCGAGTCGGCGGCCCCGCAACGCCGACAGGCTGCGGTCGGAGAGCCGTGCCACGTCCTGGCCGTCGATCTCCACGGTTCCGCTGGTCGGCCGGTCCAGCGTGCCCATGATGTTCAGCAGTGTCGACTTGCCGGACCCGGACGGGCCCACGATGCCGAGCAGTTCGCCCTGTTCGACGGCCAGCCAGACGTCGTGGAGCGCCGTGACCCCGCCCGGGTACACCATGCTCGCGCCCTGCACCGCCAGCACCGGTGGCGCGCTCATGACGTCGTCACCACCCTGGTCCCGGCGCTGATGCCGTCACCGCTGATCTCCACCACGCCCTTGGAGAACATCCCGGTCCTCACCGCCACCAGCCGGCCGCCGGGCAACTGGACCGCGTAGCCGCCCTCGCGCAGCGCCGTCAGGGCGCCGATGGGCACGGTGAGCACGCCCTTGCGGGTCTCCGAGGTGAACTGCACCTGTACCGGCGTGGAGTTCAGCCCGCGCACCGCCGCGGTGTCGCGCAGGTCGATGCCGACGGTCAGCCGGGGCTGCCCGGAGGAGTCGTCGCCGTTCGAGGCGTCGGTCGTGCGG
The DNA here is from genome assembly GCF_017614965.1 of Streptomyces griseorubiginosus. Taxonomy (GTDB): domain Bacteria; phylum Actinomycetota; class Actinomycetes; order Streptomycetales; family Streptomycetaceae; genus Streptomyces; species Streptomyces griseorubiginosus_B. The sequence continues at coordinate 33,372 of NZ_WVUG01000035.1, forward strand.
ACGGTGGCGCCGATGGAGGCGATGGTGCCCGGGGCGGTGGAACCGTCGGGCAGGCTCACCGTCACCGTGTCGCCCCGCTTCATCGAGCCCGCCTCGCCCGGGTCGACCTGGACGGTCACCGACTTGGCGGTGGAGGTGACCGTCATCAGGGTCCCGTCGGCCGGGTCGGCGAGCTGCGCCTGTACGCCCTCGACCCGTACGGGACCGGACAGCACCAGGACGTCACCGACGCCCAGCACACCGGTGGCCGGCATGCCGGCCGCGGTCTGCCACCGCTTGATCGCGGCGATGAGGCCGGCGGTCAGGACGCCGTCGCCGCGTTTGACCCGGACGGGGGTGGTGGACGGCGCCGCGAGGGTGGTGGGGGAGGGGGAAGCGCCGGACGTGGGGCTCGGCGGGCTCGCGGTGGCCGTCGGCGTGACGTGCCGCGGGGTGACCCAGGTGCCCACCGCGGGCTGTACGCCGATGTCGTAGCCGAGTGCCCTGAGGTTGTCGGCCACCGTCCTCACGTCCGGGCCGGTGGTGCCCCTTGCCTCCAGGGTCCGGTACAGCGGTGTGCCGCCGTAGAAGAGCGGTACCGGCACGTTGTCCACCCGGTACAGCGGCCGGCCCCGGCGCACCGTGGCCCCCGTCGCGGGCAGCCAGGTGAGCAGGCCGCTCTTGCCGCCCTTCACCATGGTGGCCCGGCCGTAGCCGAGATTTCCGTCCAGGGTCTGGGCGTTGGAGAGGTCGCTCCTGGTCACCACGGCGGTCGCGGTGTGCGCGGCGCCGCCGCCGGTGTCCGGCTTCCCGCCGTCGTTCTGCCAGGCGGTCACGGTCAGCGCGCTCGCCACGACGACCGCCACGGCCACCGCACCGATGACCACCCGCCCTCTGCCCGGTGTCACGCGCCGTCCGCTCGACGGGCGGGCGGCCTCCGTGTCGTCAGTGGTGGTCACCGAACGCCTTCACCTGACAAGCGACCATGATCTGGTCGTAGTCGGGGGCGCTCAGGCTGGCGCCGTCGGCCAGGCCCCAGCCTCGGTCCGTGACCACGCTCTTGATGTGGTGCTCGTTCATGCACTTCACCATGGCCCGGGTGTCGTCGACGAAGTCCGGGTTCTTGGCCGGGTCCAGCTCCGGCGGATCGAGCGGCAGCTTCCCCGCGCAGGCCTTCACGCCGGGGGCGTCCGGGTGCCTCTTGTACGTCTTGTCGACGCCGTGCTCCTTCAGACAGGAGGTCCAGCCGTCCCACATGCGGTTGACGTCGTCCTGGGTGCTGTCCAGCCGGATCTGCGGCCGGCCCGCGTCGGGATCGGCGCTCGCACTGGCCGAACCGCCTTTCACCGCAGGGGTGTTCAGCGAGGCGACCTCGTCCTTGCCGCCCTTGCCCGCGTCGTCGTGTCCGCCGGCGCCCCCGCACGCGGTGAGGAGGAGCAGGCCGGCCGCGCCGACGGAGGTGAACACCGCGGCTCGAGTGGAGGGTTTCAACATGGCGCAGACCATGGCCCGGAGTTATGACGATCCTGTCAGGACGCCGTCAGAAAGCCGTCTGGCCTGATCCCGTCGTGCCTACCCTGGCCGCCATGAACGCCCGTGTCCTGGTGGCCGAGGACGACATCAAACAGGCCGAGGTGATCCGCCGCTACCTGGAGCGGGAGGGGCACACCGCCCTGCTCGTCCACGACGGGCGCGCGGCGCTCGACGAGGTCCGCCGCGGGCGGCCCGACCTGCTGGTCCTCGACGTGATGATGCCGGTCGTCGACGGTCTGGACGTCTGCCGGATCCTCCGCCGCGAGAGCGATCTGCCGGTGCTGATGCTGACCGCCCGCAGCACCGAGGAGGACCTGCTGCTCGGTCTGGACCTCGGCGCCGACGACTACCTGACCAAGCCCTACAGCCCCCGTGAACTGATGGCCCGCGTCCGCACGTTGCTCCGCCGGACCAGGACGGCCGCCGTCTTGAGCGACCCGGTGCTGCGGGTCGGCGCCCTCGCGGTGGACCCCGTCCGCCGTACCGTCGAGATCGAGGGCCGCCAAGTGGCCTGCACCCCGGGCGAGTTCGACGTCCTCGCGATGATGGCCGCCGAGCCGGAACGCGTCTTCACCCGCCGCCAACTCCTGGCCGGCACGCGGGGGGACGACCGTTACATCACCGAACGCACCATCGACGTCCACGTGTTGAACCTCCGCAAGAAGATCGAGGCCGTACCCCGCCGGCCGGTCTATCTGCAGACGGTGTTCGGAGTGGGCTACCGCCTCAGCGACGGCAGCCGTGGACGCTGAGCGGAGCAGGGCCGACGGCAGGGTGCCGTGGCGGCGCAGCCTGCTGGTCCGGCTGCTGGCCGCGTCGATCACCATCGCCGTGTGCTCGGTCGCGGCCACCGCCTGGCTCGCCGCGCGCACCACCACCAGCGCCATCCAGCAGGAGCAGGGACAGGTCCTCGCCGACGACGCCCAGATCTACGACACGCTCATCGGGTACGCCGCCGGCCACACCGGCTGGTCCGCGGTCACGCCCGTCCTGAAACGGCTGACCGAACGGACCGGCCGCCGTATCACCCTGACCACCCAGGACCGCCTGCCCATCGCCGCGTCCGGCACCATGACCACCCTCCCCGCCAAGGCCTCGGCGCTGATCGACCCGCTCAGGGCCGACCCCGCGCTGCTGCCCGGGGTCAAGGCGGACGGCATCGACCCGCGGGCGGTCGGCCCGTACCGGCTGCGGAAAGCCGACCGTGCGGAACTGCTCAGCCGGGTGAGGAAGTTGCAGTCCTGTCTGCGCGGCGTCGGCTCCCCCGCCGGAGTCACCGAAGAGCCGAACGGCAGGCCCGCCCTCGTCCTCGGCGGCGACATCGGGACCCAGCGCAAGGTCGGCGAGGTGTGCGAGCTGTACCGACTGGACGACCCCACTCCCACCGAGAAACGGGCGCTCGACCGGCTCAACACCCTGGTGACCGGCTGCCTGAAACGCCAGAACCTGGGTCCCGTGCCGGTCGATCTCAGCTTCAGTCCCCCCGGAAACGCCGGCGACGCCGTCCAGCCGTGCATCGACACCGCCCGCCGCGAGCAGCTCGCCCCGTACGTCGCTCCGGCCGCGCTGCTGTTCGTCGCCACCCCCACCGGATCGGCCGCCGCACCCGGCTTCGACCTCTCCTCGGCCAACACGGCCCGGGTCGCCGGTGTCGCCGCGCTCGTCCTCGTCCTCACCGTGGCCGTCACCGTCACCGTCGGCACCCGCCTGGTACGGCCCCTGCGCACGCTCACCGACGCCGCCCGCCACCCGGCCCAGCAGCATCTGCGGGTACCGGTGACCACCCACGACGAGATCGGCCGGCTGGCAGCCGCCTTCAACGACCTGGCGGAACGCCGCGAGCGGGTGGAGGTCCAGCGCAAGGCCATGGTCAGCGATGTCGCCCATGAACTGCGCACCCCGCTCAGCACGATCCGCAGCTGGCTTGAGGCGGCCCAGGACGGACTGGCCGTCTCCGACGACGCGTTCGTCGCCTCCCTGCTGGAGGAGGCCCTGCTGCTCCAGCACATCGTCGACGACCTCCAGCATCTGGCGCAGGCCGACGCGGGCCGCTTCCGGCTGCACCCCGAGCCCCTGCGGCTGCGGGACCTCCTCGACCACGTCGCCGCGGCCCACCGCGGCCGGGCCGAGACCGCCGGCGTCACGCTCACCACCCGCGTCGAGGACACCCCGGTCCTGTCCGCCGATCCCGTACGCCTGCGCCAGGCCGTCGGCAACCTGCTGTCCAACGCCCTCCGGCACACCCCTGCCGGAGGTACCGTCACCCTGGGCTGCCGCCGGGCGGGCGACGAGGTCCTGATCGAGGTCGCCGACACCGGCACCGGGATCGCCGCCGACGACCTGCCCCGCGTCTTCGACCGCTTCTGGCGCGCCGACAAGTCCCGCAGCCGCCAGACCGGCGGCAGCGGCCTGGGCCTCGCCATCGTCCGCCAGCTCACCGAGGCGCACGGCGGCACCGTCTCGGTGACCAGCACCCCGGACACGGAAACGGTCTTCACCCTGCGCCTGCCGCTCCTCTCCGACCCGCGGCGGCCGTGACGCGCCCACGGCGCCTCAGCGGGACGGATGTCAGACACCCAGGGTTCGGCGGCGCTTCCGCTCCGCCTCCAGTCGTACGGCCGCCCGGCGGGCCTCGGTGACGTGGTGCGGCGCGTCCCAGGCGAGCGCGACGCGCTCGGCCAGCGCGTAGTGATCGGCCGCCGCCCGGTCCTCCCCGACGAGCCGGTACAGATCGGCCAGCGCGTGGGCCAGGGGGCGGGTCGCGTAGGCGGCGCCCGCCGTCCCGGCGAACTGGTCACGGATCGGGAGGACTTGTTCGATCAGCATGGCCGCCGTCTCCGTGTCGCCGAGCAGGACCGCCACTTCGCAGCGGAAGTCCAGCTCTATCCCGTAAAGGTGGTCCGTGACCGGACGCGGCAGGAAGGACACCGCCGCCGCCTCCTCGAGCCGACCCAGCCGGGCCAGGACCAGGGCGTGGGCGACGGCGACGGGGGTGCCGATCTCCGCGTGCAGATCACGGACGACCGGTTCGATGTCCTCCGCCCGCCCCTGCACGAGACGGATGGTGATCAGGCCCAGGGTGCGCGGACCGGTGGCGTGGTGGGCCCCGACGCGCCGCAACAGGCCGTCGGCCTCGGCGTAGCGGGCCTCGGCCTCGTCGAAGCGGCCGTTGACCGCGGCCAGCATCGCCGAGGTCGCGGCGGCGATGCCCTGAGCCCACACCATGCGGTAGCGCAGGGCGAGTTCCAGCCCTTCGGCGTTGTGCCGGCGCAGCCCGGCGGGGTCGTTGCGGGTCGCTGCGGTCATGCCGTCGAGGTGCTCGCACACCCAGCGGTAGGCCGGCAGGTCGTGCGTCTCGGCCAGCTGCCGCAGTTCCGCGACGAGCGGCGTACGGACGGCACCCTGCACCTCGTGCGGCAGCAGCTTGGCCGAGGTCATCAACGCCGAGGCCAGCAGGCGCGGTTCGCCCTCCGCCCGGGCCAGCGCCAGTTGCGTGCGCGCCGCCTGAACGGCCCGCGGCACCTCCTCGGCGGCCACGGCGTCGACCAGGACCTGGAGGACCCGGGCGCGCGTCGCACGGTCGAGCGCGCGGTCGCCGGCGAGCCGTTCCAGGCGGGCCAGGGCGGTCCGGTCGAAGAAGCCCTCCAGCCGGCTGCGCCAGGGCGAGGGCTCGGTCCAGGCGCCGTAGACCGTGGCGAGCAGGTCGTCCCGGCCGGCCCGCTCCGCGAGGTCGACCGCCCGCTGCCGGGTGTCCCGGGCGGCGCCCGTCGCCCCGGCCCGCAGCTGCGCGCCCAGCAGCCGTACGAACAGGGCGACCGTGTCGTCCGGGGCGGCGTCGCGGCCGGCGACGGCCTCCTGGTGTGCGTGGAGAGCCTGTTCGATCAGCCCTACGGCGACGTCGTGGGCGTACCGCCGCTCGGCCAGCTCGGCCGCCCTTAGCGCGTAGTCGACGGCCAGGGGCGCGTTCGCCGTCCTGCCCGAGCGGGCGAAATGGAAGGCCAGGGCCGCGAGATCGTGCGGGCGGTGGCGCCGCAGCCCTTGCGCGATGCGGTCGTGCAGCCGGGCCCGCCGCAGCCCGGACAGGTCGGTGTACACGGTGTCGCGGACCAGCGCGTGCACGAAGCGCACCCGCCCGAGCCCGGGTTCGCTCAGCAGGTCCGCGGCCAGCGCGGCGTCGAGTCCTTCCAGGACCGTGTCCTCGTCGGTCTCCGCCGCGTCGACGAGAAGGGCGACCTCGGCCTCCAGGCCCGCCACGGCCGCCAGTTGCACGGCCGACCGGGCCTCCGCGGGCAGCAGGGCCAGGCGTCGGCGCAGTACGTCCCGTACGCCCTGCGGCACTTCGGACACGGCCACCAGGGCGCCCTCGCTGACCAGCAGACGGGCGCTTTCGAGGACGTAGAACGGATTGCCGCCGGTGCGTTCGGCGAGCGCCGCCACCGTGTCCTCGTCGACGGGTTCGCCGCAGACGGCGGTGACCACCGTCGCGACGTCCCGGGGCGGAAGTCCGCCGAGCGCGATGCGGCGCGGGGCCCGGAGGGCGAGCCGGCCGAGGGTCTTGACCAGCTCCTCGCCCACCTCGGCCGGGCGGTAGCCGGCCACGACGAGGAGGGGGACACCGGTGATCTGCGCGGCGGCCTCCAGGAGGGCCAGGGTCTCGCCGTCGCCGCGGTGCAGGTCCTCCAGGAGGACGGCGAGCGGCCCTCCGGCCGCCGCGGCCCGCAGCCAGGCGGCGAAGGCACGGTGGGTACGGAAGCGTCCCGCGGCGGCCTCGTCACGTGTCGTGGCGGCCATGGCCTCCGGCTCGCGCAGCAGGGCGACCAGTTCCTCGGGGTGCGTCGGAGGCACGTGCTCGGCGAGGGCGCCGAGCGCCTCCACCCACGCCCATGCGGGCGGTGCCCCCTCGTACTCGGGGCAGCGCCCGACGACCACCGTCCACCCCGCGGACCGCAGCCGCCCGGCGAGCCGGTCGAGCAGTGCCGACTTCCCCGCTCCGGCCTCGCCGGTCACCAGGACCACACCGCCCGCGCGCCGTGCCGCCCGCGCGGCCGCGTCCACGGCGCTCAGTTCGGCCTCCCGGCCCACGAAGAGGCCGTCCTCCTCGTCGGGAACACCGGCGGCCGTCCCCGGCGCATCCATCGGTACGGCGGCGCGCAGTACGTCCAACCGCCGGGCGAGGACGGCGTGTTCCAGCTCGGCCAGGGCCGGTCCGGGGTCGCAGCCGAGCTCCTCGCGCAGTACGGCGGCGGCGCGGCGCAGACAGGACAGGGCGTCGCCCTGGCGGCCGCAGGCCCAGTGGGCGAGGGCGAGCAGCCGCCAGCCCTCCTCCCGCAACGGCCTGTCCCGCACCAGGACTTCGGCCGCCAGCACCGCTTCGGACGCGTGTCCGGTGCGCAGATCGGCCGCGACGGCCAACTCTCGTGCCTGAGCGTGCAGTTCGGTCAGCCGGGCCACCTCGGACACGGCCCACGGCTCGTCCTGGTGTCCCAGGAAGGCCGGACCCCGCCACCACCCCAGTGCCTCGGCCAGCGGCTCCCGCGCCCGGTCGGGCGGGGCGCTCCGGGCCCGGGAGACCAGGGCCTCGAACCGCCAGGCGTCCACCGCCTCGGCGGGCAGCCGCAGCGCGTAACCCGGCGGGGAGGTGACCAGGACGGACGGGCGGGTGCGCGGGCGTCGCTCCGGTTCCAGCAGGCGGCGCAGGTTCGAGACATAGGCGTGCAGGGAGACGGTGGCCTTGGCCGGGGGCGCCCCGCGCCACAGCTCGTCGACCATGCGGTCGACGGGCACCACCTCCTGGCGGGCCGCGACCAGCATCGCGAGAACGGCCCGCTGCCGGGGAGCCCCCAGGGCGACGGACGTCCCCCGGAGCTCGGCGCCCAGGGGGCCGAGGACTCGAATACGCAGCACGCCGCGCGAATCTACCCGAGCGGTGCGGACAGGCCGTTCAACATGCGCTAAACGCGCTGGTCAGCGCTGTCCCAAGGGGGGTGCCAAGGGGCGTCCCAAGCAGATGCCAAGACGGTCGGGCGACCGTGGACGCGATCTGACGGCCCTCGATGTTGGAGCAAGCAGGCGTGTCCCGCAGTACGGCATTTCCCTCCCCTTCCGGCCAACGGCCCTACACCCACGAGATGGTGGTCGTCCACCGCGTCTTCCGGCGAGAGTCGGCGCTCGCGCCCCGACTGGTACGGGCGGTGCCGGACGGCGACACCACCCGCGCGGCACGCATCGCGGCCCACCTGGACGACTACGTCATGGGGCTGCACCATCACCACGCCCTGGAGGACGAGTTGGTGTGGCCACTGCTGCACGCCCGGGGCGCGGACGGTGACTTGGTCGACCGGATGGAGCAGCAGCACCAGCGCATCGACCGGAGCCTCACGGTCGTCGCCCAGTGGCTGCCCGTGTGGCTGCGGGATGCCGATCCCATGGCCCGGGAGGAACTGGCCCTGGCGCTGACCGAGCATCGCACCGCGCTGCTCGAACACCTCGACGACGAGGAGAGGTTGGTGCTGCCGCTGGTCGCCACCCACCTGACCGTCGCCGAGTGGGACGTGGTGGGCCGGCGTGGGCTGGAGGCACTGCCCAGGAACAAGGTGATGACGGCCGTCGGCGCGATCCTCGAAGACGCGACGCCCGAGGAGCGCGCCTACTTCCTCGGCAGGGCCCCCTTCCTCGGCCGTCTGCTGTGGAAGACCGTCGGCCGACGGCAGTACGCCGCGTCCTGCCGTGCCCTGCGCGGCGCGCTGCCTGAGGGGACGGGCCGGTGACCGTCCTCGACACCGTCCCCCTCGACGTCCTGGACGCCTACCGGACCTGCGAGTTCGTCACGCTCGGCCGGGACGGCGCACCGGTGGCCTGGCCCGCCGCGGTCGGACGCCGGCCCGACGGCACGCTGCTGCTGACCACGTCCCTGGCCTTCGCGCAGAAGGCGCTGAACGTACGCCGGGACGGGCGGGTGGCCCTGCTCTGGTCCGACCCCACCGGCAGCGGCCTCGACCACGCACCGCAGATCCTCGTCCGCGGCCGGGCCGTCTGCCCGGACGAGATCATGACGGGGCCGGAAGGCGCCGAGAACTACTGGCGGATGCTCTTCGAACGGCAGCCGCACAGCCGGTCCTACCTCGCCCCCGGCGTCCGGCGGCTGATGGAGTGGTACTACCTGCGCCTGCTCATCACGGTCACCCCGGAACAGGCCGTCGTACGCCCTCCCTCGGCCTCCTTGCCCGGGACCCGGCCGGTCACCGGTTCCCCCGCGCCATCCCTGCTCGGGGCCGCGCAACTCGCCCGCTACCCGGACGCGGTGCTCGCGGTGTGCGACGGGACGGGCGCACCCGTACTCGCCCGGACCCGGCCCGTGGCGACGGACGCGGGTTTCGCGGTGACGGTACCCGCCGATGTCGCCGTGACGGCCGGCCCCGCCTCCCTGCTGGTGCACCGGCACGACGAGCGGCTGAACAACATGCGCAACACCCTCGTCCGTGGAGAGCTGCGGCAGACCGACGGTGGCTGGCTGCTGGTGCCCGGCACCGTGGTGGAGCCGATGGGCTCCGGGCGCCCGAGTGACGCGCTGCGGGTGCTGCGCCGGACGCACCGGGCCACCGCACGCTATCTGGAACGCCGTGGCCTGCCACGCCCCCGCGTGCGGTGGGCGGCGTTCCGGGCGCTGGCCACGGCAGAACCGCAGCGGGCCGACCGCTGATGCTCACCGTGGTCGTCCTGGTCTCCCTGGTCGTCCCGGTCGCCACGGCGGCCATCGTGGCCGCCGTACGGGCAGCCGGCCGCTGGCCACAGGCGCACACCCGCGAGGACCGGATCCAGCGGGTGATGCGCTCACCCCACCACTGACCCGGCGAGCAAGGGGTGGCGCACTCCGCTCCGGTGGCCCACGGGACGACGGTTACACGGTCAAGACGAATCGGTCATGGATCGGCCGAACGCGTGCGATGAGATGTCCGGCATGGGGGACGATCCGAGGAGCGATGAATTGCGCAGGCATGCACAGCTGTGGGGGAACAAGCGCGTGACCGCGGGCCGGCGCAGGACGGCCGTCTCGATCGCGCTGCTGACCGGCGCGGTGCTCGTGGGGACGAGCGCGTGCGGTACCGGAAGCCACCCGGCGACCACGTCCAACGGCAAGGCGGCCTCGGCGAACGCGGCGGCGGCCCATGGCAGGTCCGGTGCCCACGCCAAGCCGAGCACGCCGGCCGGGCCGCCGATGCTCCTGGAGTCCATCACCCCGCGCACCGGCACCACCGTCGGTGTGGCGATGCCGGTGTCCGTGGTCTTCAGCAAGCCGGTCGCCGTCTCCGCACGGGCCGGGATCGAGAAGGCCCTCAAGATCACCACCTCGGTGCCGACGATCGGCGCATGGCACTGGTTCAGCGACACGCGGGTCGACTTCCGGCCGAAGACCTACTGGAAGCCGGGCACCTCGGTCAGCGTCGACGCCGAGCTGACCGGCGTCACCGACGGCAACGGCCGCTACGGCACACACGGTTACCACCACGCCTTCACCATCGGCGACGACAACGAGGCCACCGTGTCGGTGACCGGCCACACCATGCGGGTCACGCACGACGGCACGCTCGTGAAGACCCTGCCCATCGACGCGGGCAGCGCGGCGTTCCCCTCGTGGGACGGCACCATGGCGGTCATCGACAAGGAGGCCGAGGTCCACATGACCTCGTGCAGCGTCGGCATCAGCTGCACCAAGGGCGACCCGAACTACTACGACCTGACCCTCCCGTGGGACGTTCACCTCACCAACTCCGGCACCTACGTCCACTACTCCACCGGTGACCCGTATCCGGGCCACGGTGAGGGCTCGCACGGCTGCGTGCACCTGTCGCTGGCGGACGCCAAATGGTTCTACGACTTCGTCAAACAGGGCGACCCGATCACCATCACCGGCTCTCCCCGCGGCAAGGCCGCCGGCGACAACGGCTACGCGGACTTCAACCTGTCCTGGTCGCAGTGGCTGCAGAACAGCGGCACCGGCCAGACGACGACCATCGCCTCCTGAGACCTCGGCGGGAGCAGCCGCCGCTGCTCCCGCGCTCGCGGCGACTGCGAGCACGGGACAACCACCACCGGCCCCCGAGTGTCCAACACGCGTGACGCATCATCAGGTCTCGCCATGGGGAGACGGGCGAGCCCTCCGAACGCGAAGGGGAAAGCCATGCGCATCCGCCCGGCCCTCGCCGCCGTGTCCCTCGCCACCGCCCTGTCCGTGTCGGTGGTTCCCGCAGCCGCCGACGCGGCGGACCGGGCCGCCCCCAGTGACACCACGTTCTCGGACGTCGTCGTCAACGGCGGCAAGGACATCGTGCTCGGCCTGACCACCAAGAGGACCGTCACCATCACCTGGAGAGCCACGGACCCGGACGGCGTCGCGAAGACCTGGGCCTACCTGTGGCACGGTCCCAACACCGACGACGCCGACGGCCACCTGCCCCTGTATCCGCCGCCGGGCACCTGCACGGTCTCGGCCACCGACCCCACCACCTCCACCTGCACGGTGAGCTTCGGAGTGGACGCCGCGCGGGACTTCCACCACAACGGCCTCGCGGGCACCTGGAAGGTGCTCGCCGAGGCACAGGACACCACCGACGACTGGACGGACGCCGACGTCGCCGGCACGGCGCAGTTCAAGCGGTACGCCACGCTGACGGTCAACGCCTCGCCCGAGCCGGTGAAGAAGGGCAGGACCATCACCGTCAGCGGCAGGCTGACCCGCGCCGACTGGGGGAGCGGGAAGTACAGCGGCTACCAGGGGCGGCCGGTGCAACTGCAGTTCCGCAAGAAGGGCAGCAGCACCTACACCACCCTCAAGACCGTCACCAGCGGCAGCGGCGGCTCGCTGAGAACCACCACGAAGGCCACGAGGGACGGCTACTTCCGCTTCGTCTTCGCCGGTACGGACACGACCGGGCCGGCGAAGACGGCGGGGGATTTCGTCGACGTCAGGTGAGGTTACGACGGGGTCACCTCGTCGACCACGCTCACGCTCCCCCTGCGGCCGAACCGGTCGGGATGGTTCGGTCGGGTGGGGCAAATGATCAACAAAGGATTGTTGGGGAAGCCTTGTCCGGTGTGCGGGCGGGGGCGGGGAGCGCGCTGCTTAGCATGGCCGACGGACGTTCCGGCAGGTGGGGGAGTGGATGAGTACGACTCGGCGGCTGGTGCTGGCGGCCTTGGCCGGGGGAGCGATGACCGCCTGTGGGG
>NZ_WVUG01000360.1 GCF_017614965.1 Streptomyces griseorubiginosus
CGCCCAGCCCCCGCGCTCCCCATCGCCTCACCGGGCAAGCGGAGCCCGGCTCAGCGCGGCGGTTCCGTGCCCGTCACCCGGGCGACCAGGTCCACCCAGCCGGTCTCGAGCCGCTCCAGCGGCATGCCGCACTGCCGGGTGCGGTGATGGATCAGGGCGGGGTCGAGGTAGCTCATCAGCGTCTGCGCGAGCAGCTCGCAGTCGGCGTCGGGCACGACCTGCCGCAGCAGCACGGTGACATGCATGGCCATCGCCCGCGCCGAGGGGTGACCGAAGCGCCGGGTCGGCTCCGACTGGGCCGCCAGCTGCAGGTCCAACTGCTCGGCCGAGCGGTACAGCACCGCCACACCGAACGCCCGCAGCCGCTCCAGGGGCGGCGCCCCGGGGCCCAGCGGCGGCGGACCGCCGAGGAAGTCGGCCTGCAGGGTGCGCGAGGAGTGGTCGAGCAGGGCCATCAGCAGCCCGGTCCGGTCGCCGAAGCGGCGGAAGACGGTCCCCTTGCCGACGTCGGCGGCGACGGCCACCGCCTCCATCGTCACCCCGGCCACACCGTGCTCGGCGATCAGCCGGGCCGCGGCCTCCAGCAGCCGGGCCCGGTTGCGCGCGGCGTCGGCGCGCAGGCAGGGGTGCTCCTCGGCAGTGCCGAGCTGCAGCAGCTCGGGCTCACCGACGGGCTCTTGCGGCGTCGGGAAGGGCGGCAGGGAGGCGGACATGAAGACAGCGTAAAGCATCGGGAAGAAAACTGGACCGCGGTCCGGTTAGGGTGCTAGAAAATAAAACGGACCTCGGTCCGGATCGTAACGGCAATGTTTCAGCACTTTGGAGTCCCCCATGTCTGTCCGCATCCTCGCGCTCGTCGGCAGCCTTCGCGCCGGTTCCACCAACCGCAAGCTCGCCGAGGCGGCCGTCAAGTTCGCGCCCGAGGGCGCGGACGTCGAGATCTTCGAGGGCCTGGCCGAGATCCCGTTCTACAACGAGGACATCGACGTCGAGGGCGACGTCCCGGCCGCCGCCGCCCGTCTGCGCGCAGCCGCCCAGGCCGCCGACGCGTTCCTGCTCTTCTCCCCCGAGTACAACGGCACCATCCCGGCCGTCCTGAAGAACGCCATCGACTGGCTGTCCCGCCCCTACGGCGCGGGCGCCTTCGGTGGCAAGCCGGTCGCCGTCGTCGGCACCGCGTTCGGCCAGTACGGCGGCGTGTGGGCGCAGGACGAGGCCCGCAAGGCCGTCGGCATCGCCGGCGGCAAGGTCATCGAGGACCTGAAGCTGTCCATCCCCGGCTCGCTGACCCGCTTCGCCGAGACCCACCCGGCCGACGACGCCGAGGTCGCCGCCCAGCTGACCGAGGTCGTCGCCCGTCTGCACGGCCACGCGGGCGAGGCCGTCGCCGCCTGACCCGGGCCCCGCACCGAAGGGCCGTGGCCACGAGGCCGCGGTCCTTTCGTGTGTCAGTCCACCGCCGTCGCCGCCAGCTCGCGCAGCTCTTCCAGGGCGGCCGCCACCGCGGGCCGCTCCCGGCCGCCCCGGCGGGTGCAGGTCAGCAGTTTGCGGTGCGGGTTGCCCGCGCACCGCACGCGCGTGATCGGCAGCCGCGGGGTGAGCTGCGCCATGCGCGGGATCAATGCCACGCCGAGCCCTCCCGCGACCAGGTGAGCGGTGACGTTCCAGTCCTGGGCCAGATGAACCACGTCGGGGTTGAACCCGGCCTTGCCGCACGCGGACATCACATGCGTACGGCAGGGACTCTCCGGCATGGGCGCGATCCAGGCCTCCCGCGCCGCGTCCGCGAGATCGACCCGCGCCCGCCCGGCCAACTCGTGCCCGTCCGGTACGACGAGGTCGAACGGGTCGTCCAGCAGCGCCCGCTGGTCGAAGCGGGCGTCGCCCAGCGGCGGGTTGTGCGGGGTGGCCTCGACGATCGCCAGGTCCGTCTCCCCTTCGAAGAGCAGGTCGAAGCTCTCAGGCACCCCCGCCTCCCGGATGCGGACGGAGAGTCGGGGATGCCGTTTCTGAAGCCGGACCGCCATCGGGGCGAGCAGCACCGAGGCGGCCACCGACAATCCGCTCACGCGCAGCGGCCCGGCCGGGTCGCCGTGGTCGGCCCGCAGATCGAGCTCGGCCTGCTCCCAGCGGGCCTGGATCGCGTCGGCGTGCGCGAGCAGACTCTCGGCGGCCGGGGTCAGCCGTACCCCGCGCCCCTGCGGCTGGAGCAGGTCGACGCCCAGGTCGCGGGCGAGCTGACGGATCTGCTGGGAGGCCGCGGACGGGGTGAAGTGCAGGGCCTGGGCGGCGGCGGTGACCGTGCCGTAGTGCGCGACCGCCCGCAGGACATGGAGCCGGCGCAGGTCAATCATGAAGCCCACGCTTCAAGGTGACGTCCGGAAAGTCAACCTGGACGTGAACGGATTCCCCGCCGCACCCTTGGCTGTGTCGCGACGGTCCGCCTGTCACCACGTACGAGGAGCACACAGCCATGACCAGCACCACCGGTACAGCCTGCCCGCACTGCGGCTGGCCCGACGGCGCCGAGCCCTTCCAGGTGGTCTCCCGGCATGTCACGGCGGCCGGGACCACCCTGTGGACGCGTTGCGCGTGCGGTTCGCTGCAGGTCCGGACGGTCGACGGCTGCGGGACGCGCATCGTCTCCCGCAGCCGGCCCGCGTGAGGTCAGTCCAGGTCGGCGAGGCGCGGCACGAGCGGGGCGACGAACCGCTCCATCCATGCCGCCGTCTCGCCCAGGCGCGGGGCGAGGATCACCGTGTCGATGCCGAGTCCGGTGTAGCCGCCGATGTCCCGCAGGAACGCGTCGAGGTCGCCCTCGGTCGCGGACTCGGCGCCGTACGTGACGGTCTTGCGGACGGCGTCGTAGTCGCGGCCCTCGCTGTCGCAGTGGGCGCGCAGCACCTCCAGCTTGTGCCGGACCTCCTCCGGTGAGGTCGTGAACAGGTTGCAGGCGTCGCCGTACCGGGCGACCAGTCGCAGGGTCTTCTTCTCCCCTCCCCCGCCGATCATGATCTCGGGGTGCGGGGTGTTGACCGGCGCCGGAACGCAGAGTGTCTCGGCCAGGCGGTAGTACCGGCCCTCGAAGGGGCCGTTGTTCTCGGTGTCCCACATCTGCAGACAGATCCGCAGGGCCTCCTCCAGCCGTTCGAAGCGTTCGGCCAGCGGCGGGAAGGGCACGCCGAGCCCGGCGTGCTCACGGTCGTACCAGGCGGCCCCGATACCGAGGGTGGCGCGTCCGCCGGACAGCACGTCGAGGGTCGTGGCGATCTTGGCCAGCAGACCGGGGTGACGGTAGGTCACGCCGGTGACCAGCGCGCCGAGGCGGAGGGTGGAGGTACGGGCGGCGAGATAGCCGAGGGTCGCGTAGGCCTCCAGCATCGGCTCCTCGGCGCCGCCGTTGAACTCCATCTGGAAGTAGTGGTCCATCACCGACAGCCAGCTGACCCCGGCCGCCTCGGCCGCGGCGCCCGCGGCGGCGAGTTCGGCGCCGAGCGCGGGTCCACCGGCGCTGTGGTCGAACCGGTTGATGTGCACGCCCACCCGCATGTCGTTCTCCGTTCGCCCGCGTCCTCGCCGTCATCGGTGACGCTAGATCTTCGAGCGCTCTCGAAGTCAAGTACCGGGCAAGTACCGGGGCGGACGTGCGTCCGGTCGCCTCTGCGAGGATGATCGAATGCGGACCCTTTACGAACGACTGCGAGACCTGCTGCCCGAGTCGGGCGTACGGGCGGGGGCGACGGACGAGACCGGGCGCGATCTGCAGTCGCTGGCCTCCGAGTTCCTGTGCCATCAGCACGTCGGCGAGATGCTGGACCTGTACGACGTCAACTGCGTGTTCGACGTCGGCGCCAACACCGGTCAGTACGGCAGGGAACTGCGCGAGCTCGGCTACACCGGCCGGATCGTCTCCTTCGAGCCGGCCTCCGCCGCCTTCGAGCGGCTGGCCGAGGAGGCGTCTGGTGACCCCGAGTGGCGGGTGCACCGGCTCGCCCTGGGCCGCGAGGAGAGCGTCACGGCCATCCACACCGGGTGGGACACCATGAACTCGCTGCTGCCGCCCAGCGATTACGGCCGCGGCCGCTACGAGCGCTTCACCGAGACCCGCACCGAGGAGGTCCGCGTCCGCCGCCTGGCCGACGTGATGGACGAGGCCCTCGACGGCATCGACGATCCGCGCCCGTTCCTGAAGATGGACACCCAGGGATACGACCTGGAGGTGTTCACGGGCGCCGGGGACCGGATCGGGGAGTTCGTGGGCCTGCTGTCCGAGGTCGCCCTGCTGCGGCTGTACGAGGGCAGCCCACGGATGGACGAGGCCGTGGCCGCGTACGAGGCCGCCGGCTTCGAGACCACCGGCCTGTACTCGGTCTCCCGTGACCCCGCCACGGGCCGGGTGGTCGAGTTCGACTGCGTGATGATGCGGGCGAAGAGGGCCTGAAGGTGGCCGGCTCCTTGCGGCTCGGGGGACCCGCCGTCCGGCGGGCAGGTTCCGCCGGACGGCGGCGGTCCGGACGGCGACCGGTGGCCCGATCATGTCGGACACGAGCCGCCGCGCCCCGCGTGAGGAGAAAACCATGACCCTGGTGCCGCCCCCGTTCGACCCCGAGCTCGCCGGAGCGCTGGAGCTGATCAAGGACATGATCTCGCCCGGGCTCACCCTGGACGAGATCGACACCGTGCGCCAGGGACCGGGCATCGAGATGCTGGCCCAGCTCGACCTCACGGCGGACGGCTTCTTCGAGGTCGAGGACCGCACCGTGCCCGGGCCGGAGAACGAGCCGGACATCTCGCTGCTCATCTGCCGCCCGGCCGCCGAGCCCACGGCCGGGCCGCGTCCGCTCGTCTACCACGTGCACGGCGGCGGCATGGTCATCGGCAACAACCGGGTCGGCGTGGACGTGCCGCTCACCTGGGCGAAGGAGCTGGACGCGGTCGTCGTGTCGGTCGAGTACCGGCTGGCGCCCGAGCATCCGCACCCGGCGCCGATCGAGGACGTGTACGCCGGGCTGGTCTGGACGGCTGAGCACGCGGCGGAACTCGGCGCCGATCCCGAGCGGATCGTGATCGCCGGAGCCAGCGCCGGCGGCGGGCTCAGCGCGGCGCTCGCCCTGCTCACCCGGGACCGCAAGGGGCCCCGGCCGATCGGTCAGGTGCTGATGTGCCCGATGCTCGACGACCGCAACGACACGCCCTCCAGCCACCAGATGGCGGGCCTCGGCGTCTGGGACCGCACGGCCAACGAGACCGGCTGGACGGCCCTGCTCGGCGCCGCGCGCGGCGGCCCGGACGTCTCCCCGTACGCCGCGCCGGCCCGCGCCGAGGACCTCACCGACCTGCCGCCGGCCTTCCTGGACGTCGGCTCCGCGGAGACCTTCCGTGACGAGGTCGTCGCCTACGCCTCCCGCATCTGGCAGGCGGGCGGCGTCGCCGAACTGCACGTCTGGCCGGGCGGCTTCCACGGCTTCGACGGCTTCGCCCCCCAGGCGTCCCTGTCCCAGGCCTCCCGGGCGGCCCATGTGAACTGGCTGCGCAGGCTCCTTGGCTGACGGAGCGGGGCGGCGCGGCGGGGGTGGCGATAGTTCCGGGCGGCGGCCGGCGCTGGCACGGTGGCCGTGATCCCAGGGGGACGGCTGGCACTGGCACGGTGTCTGTGGCCCCGGGGGGACGGCTGGCACTGGCACGGTGTCTGTGGCCCCGGGGGGACGGCTGGCGCTGACACGGTGGCTGTGGCCCCGGGGGACGGCTGGCGCGTACACGGTGGTGGCTGTGGCCCCGGGTGGGGCCGCTGGCACTGGCGAAGTGACTGCGACCCCGGGACGGCAGGCACCTGCACGGTGACTGCGCCCCCCGGGGCAGCGGACGGCACTGGCGAAGTGACTGCGACCCCGGGACGACGGCAGGCACCGGCACCGTGGCTGGGCCCCCGGGGCAGCGGACGGCACCGGCGAAGTCACTGCGCCCCCGGGTGGCAGCCGGCCCTGCGCGGCAGACCCGCCGCGCAGGGCCCCGCCCTCGATTGCCGTGCCCGGCGCGCGACGCCTGGAAGGCGGGCGACCTGCGCCTGCCCCAAGCATGAGCGCCCTCCCGAGGCTCCCTCCCGGCGCTGCGATGGCGCACCATGTGCGTATGAAAGAGCTGGCGGGACGGCTGACCGCGGTGGATCCGGATGCCGGGGCCGCGGTGCAGGTCATCTCCTACTTCGACCGGCTGGCCGAGAGCAGGGCCGGGTTGGAGGCCCTGGTGCGTGGGGCGGCGGTGCTGGCCGGGTGCCCGGCGCGGCTGGTCGACACGGCGCGGCACGTCCGGGTACGGGTCGAGCCGGACGGTACGCGCAAGGACTCGGAGACCACCCCGGACCCCGACTGGCCATGTGCGGCACTGGAGCCCGACGGTGTCCCCGCCCTGTGGCTGGAACGGCCCGGAACCCTGCACAGCGTGGTGGACGCGGTGATCCTGGAACGGGCGGCCGGCGCGGTGCGACTCGTCCTGGACCGTACCCGGGGTCGCGCGCCCGCGTCCGCCGCCGATGATCCCGCGCTGATCGAGACGCTGCTGGACGGCACGGTCGCGGAGCCGACGCGGCTGCACGCGGCTCGCCGCCTGGGCGTCGACCCCGCCGATCCCGCCGTACGACTGCGGGCTGTCGCTCCGGGGGAGGGGCCGCCCCGCGTCCTGGTCACCCCAGGGGGCGGGCGTCCCGCGGAGTCGGAGCTGCCCGGCGGTCGCCTCGGCGTCGGACCGGCCGTTCCCGCGCTCGAGCTGCCGGCCTCCTGGGCCGCCGCCCGCACGGCGCTGCGGTTCACGGCCGACGGCACGCCGCTCGACCCCGGTCCGCGCGTGGTGTACGCCGATGAGCTGGGCGGTATCGCGCTGCTCGCGGATCTGGTCGTACCGGGTGCCGAACCGCCGCCCGACGTGCGTGCCGTCGAAGCGGCGGCGGCCGCGGTGCCCGGTCTGCTCACCACCCTGCACGCCGTGGCCGCCACGGCGAGTCAGCGGGCGGCGGCCGCCGAGATCAACGTGCACCACTCGACGCTCCAGGACCGCCTCACCCAGGCCGAACACCTGCTGGGCTGGCCCCTGCGCACCCCGCAGGGCCGTCTCAGATTGCAACTGGCCCTGACCATGCGCCACTTGGCGAGGCCTTAGGCGTCACCCGGAGCGTCGGGGCGACCCAGAGCGAAGGTCGCCCGCTGCCGCCACCCCGTGCCGTCGAACACCACGAGGTCGACCGAGGTCACGCGAGCCGCGACGGGAAGGTGGGCGGCCACCTCGGCCTCCACCTCGGCCAGCACGCTCTCGTCGTGCGTCTGGGCGACCGTCAGGTGCGGGACGGGCTCGTACTTTCCGCCGTACGGCGGCGCTTCCGGCCAGCGCTCGGCGATCTCCTCGGTGAGGCGGCGGAAGGGGGCGTCGGGCTCGGGAGCGAGGTAGAGCAGCCCGGGAAAGCGGCCGGAACGCTCGAACCGCACGTCGAAGGGCCGGTGCCGGCCGATCGCCTCCTCGAGGGCGGCGCAGACCGCGTCGTCGACGGTGGCCGCGTGCAGGAAGGGGAAGAGCACGGTGACATGGGCCGGGACTCCCGTCCGGGAGGTCGGGTCGAGGCGCTCGCGCCAGGTCCCGACCGCCGGTTCGGCCTCGGGGACCCGTACGACGAGGGCCGTCTGTCCTGCCTGGAATCCCTTGGGAGTGTCCGCCACGGCACGATGTATAGCAGGCAGGAGCCGCTTGCACGCGCGCCCTACATGCCCCCGCCGGTAATTTCACCGGTGGCTTATCCTTGAGGCCATGACCGCCACGGACCCCGCGCTCACAGCTCTCGCCCAGGGCTGGTGCGCCCTCTCGCTGCTGCACGGCAGGATCGAGGCGCACATCGAGCGCGCGCTGCAGGCCGGGCACGATCTGAGCGTGCGGGAGTACTCGCTGCTGGACGTGCTGAGCCGGCAGCACGACGGCGAGGGCGGCCATCTGCAGATGAAGCAGGTCGCCGACGCGGTCGTGCTGAGCCAGAGCGCCACGACCCGGCTGGTCACCCGTTTGGAGGACCGCGGGCTGCTGACGCGCTACCTGTGCCCCACCGACCGGCGCGGCATCTACACCAATGTCACCGAGGCCGGCCTGAAGCTGCTGGAGGAGGCCCGCCCCACCAACGAGGCGGCCCTGCGCGAGGCCCTCGACGAGGCCGCCCGGAATCCGGAGCTCGCCCCGCTGGTGAAGGCGGTCGAGACCCTGCGCGTCCCCGTCTGATCCCCAGGCCCGAGGC
>NZ_WVUG01000361.1 GCF_017614965.1 Streptomyces griseorubiginosus
GGACGGGGTGGAGTCGTCGGTCGTCGGGGCGTCCGTGGTGGCGGCGCCGGGCTCGGTCTGCACCTGGGCCGCCGGCTCGTTGCCGCGCAGGTAGACGGCTCCTGTGACGATCGCGGCCACGAGGACGGCGCCCGCCGTGACGAGCGCGACGAGCCGGGCCCGGCCCGAACCCCCGGCCGGCGGCTGCCCGGGCTGGATCCAGTGGTCGGTCCAGGCCGTGCCGTCCCACCAGCGCTGCAGATGGGGTGCCGACGGATCGGGGTACCAGCCGGGCGGTGGCGTCATGCTCATCCCGGACACCATAGAACGGCCCCGGGGGCCCGTACACGGTGTCCGGGATCCCGCCCGGACCGGAACCGCCGTCCGGGAGAGAGGCGCCTGTC
Organism: Streptomyces griseorubiginosus; assembly: GCF_017614965.1. Lineage (GTDB taxonomy): Bacteria > Actinomycetota > Actinomycetes > Streptomycetales > Streptomycetaceae > Streptomyces > Streptomyces griseorubiginosus_B. The sequence goes on from NZ_WVUG01000361.1 coordinate 384, forward strand.
CTACAGAGGCGTGACGTACGCGCCCGAGATTCCGCCGTCCACCAGGAAGTCGCTGGCGTTGACGAAGGAGGAGTCATCGCTGGCCAGGAAGGCCACGGCGGCGGCGATCTCCTCGGCCTCGGCGAACCGGCCGACCGGGATGTGCACGAGGCGGCGCGCGGCCCGCTCGGGGTCCTTGGCGAACAGTTCCTGCAGGAGCGGGGTGTTGACCGGGCCCGGGCAGAGGGCGTTGACGCGGATGCCCTCGCGGGCGAACTGCACGCCCAGCTCGCGGGACATGGCGAGGACGCCGCCCTTGGAGGCCGTGTACGAGATCTGGGAGGTCGCCGCGCCCATCCGGGCCACGAAGGACGCCGTGTTGATGATGGAGCCCTTGCCCTGGCGCCGCATGTAGGGGATGGCGGCCTTGCAGCACAGGTAGACGGAGGTCAGGTTGACCTCCTGGACGCGCTTCCAGGCCTCGAGGCCGGTCTCCAGGATGGAGTCGTCGTCGGGCGGGGAGATGCCGGCGTTGTTGAAGGCGACGTCGACGCTGCCGTAGGTGTCGTACGCCGTCTTGAACAGGGCCTCCACCTGGTCGGGGTCGGTGACGTCGACCTTCACGAAGATCCCGCCGGTGTCGTCCGCCGCGGCCTTGCCGCGGGCCTCGTCGACATCGCCGCAGACGACGTTGGCGCCTTCGGAGGCGAGCCGGCGCGCGGTGGCGAGCCCGATGCCGCTGCCGGCTCCGGTGATGACGGCGGTGCGGCCGACGAGCCGACGGCAGATGATGCCGGAGTCCTGAGAGGTCACTGTGCGGGGCCTTCCGTGCTGATGAAGACGTTCTTGGTTTCGGTGAAGGCGGTCAGGGCGTCCGGGCCGAGCTCGCGGCCGAGGCCGGACTGCTTGAAGCCGCCGAAGGGGGTCCAGTAGCGCACGCTGGAGTGGGAGTTGACGGACAGGTTGCCGGCCCGCACGCCCTGCGAGACGCGGAGCGCTCGGCCCACGTCCCGCGTCCAGATGGAGCCGGAGAGGCCGTAGGGCGTCTCGTTGGCGAGGCGGATCGCGTCCTGTTCGTCGGTGAAGGGCAGGAGGACGGCGACGGGACCGAAGATCTCCTCGCGGGCGGCGACGGAGTCGGGCCGTTCGCCGGTGAGGACGGTCGGCGGGAACCAGAAGCCGGGGCCCTCGGGTGCGGTGCCGCGCAGGGCGGGGGCGTCCTCGGGGACGTAGCCGCGGACCCGGTCCAGCTGATGGCGCGAGATCAGCGGGCCCATCTGCGTCTTCTCGTCGGCCGGGTCGCCCACCACGACAGCGGCGAGCGCGTCGGCGAGAAGGGCGGACACCTCGTCGTACACCGTCTCCTGGACCAGGATGCGGGTGCGGGCGCAGCAGTCCTGGCCGGAGTTGTCGAGGAAGGAGAAGGGGTCGACGGCCGCCTTGAGGTCGGCGTCGGCGAAGACGATGTTGGGGCTCTTGCCGCCGAGTTCGAGGGTGACCCGCTTGAGCAGGGCCGAGCCCTTGGCCAGCACCTGCTTGCCCACGGCCGTCGATCCGGTGAAGACGATCTTCGCGACGCCGGGGTGCTCGACGAGCGCGTCGCCCGCGACCGGTCCGTGGCCGGGCAGCACCTGGAACAGGCCTTCGGGCAGGCCCGCCTCCAGGGCGAGTTCGGCCAGGCGCAGGGCGGTCAGCGGAGTCGTCTCGGCCGGCTTGAGGAGGACGGCGTTGCCGGCCGCGAGGGCGGGGGCGGCGCCCCAGGCGGCGATCGGCATGGGGAAGTTCCAGGGCGCGATGACGCCCACGACGCCCAGCGGCTCCAGGATGGTGACATCCAGGCCGCCCGCCACCGGGATCTGACGCCCCGTCAGGCGTTCGACACCGCCCGCCGCGTAGTCGAGCAGGTCACGGACGTTGCCCGCCTCCCAGCGGGCGTTGCCGACGGTGTGACCGGCCTCGCGGACCTCCAACCCGGCGAGTTCCTCCAGGTGTTCGTCGACGGCGACGGCGAACCGGCGCAGCAGCCGCGCCCGGTCGGCGGGCGACAGGGCGGCCCAGCGCGTCTGGGCCGCGGCGGCCCGGGCGACGGCCGCGTCCACGTCGGCCACGCCGGCGGCCGGCACGGTGGCGACGACCTCCTCGGTCGCGGGGTTCAGTACTTGGAGTTCGTACTCGGCAGACAAGAAGGTCCTCACAGGCGTTCGAAGGAGCGGCGCAGCTCCCAGTCGGTGACCGCGGCGTCGAAGGCGGCCAGCTCGACGCGGGCCATGTTGCGGTAGTGCGCGACGACCTCGTCGCCGAAGGCGGCCCGGGCGATCGGGCTGTTCTCCCAGAGTTCGGCGGCCTCCCGCAGGGTGCTCGGGACGTGCTCGAACTCCGCCGTGTAGGCGTTGCCCGGGCAGGGCTCGGGCAGCTCCAGCTTCTGTTCGACGCCGTACAGCCCGGCCGCGACCAGCCCGGCGACGGCGAGGTGCGGGTTGACGTCACCGCCCGGCAGCCGGTTCTCGAAGCGCAGGGAGCGGCCGTGGCCGACGACCCGGAGGGCGCAGGTGCGGTTGTCGTGACCCCAGGCGACGGCCGTCGGGGCGAAGGAGCCGGGCTGGAAGCGCTTGTAGGAGTTGATATTGGGGGCGTAGAGGAGGGAGAAGTCGCGCAGGGCGGCGAGCTGTCCGGCGAGGAAGTACCGCATGACGTCGGACATCCCGTCGGGCCCGGCCATGGCGTTGTTGCCGGCCGCGTCCGCCAACGACAGGTGGATGTGGCAGGAGTTGCCCTCGCGCTCGTTGTACTTGGCCATGAAGGTGATCGACACGCCCTCCTGGGCGGCGATCTCCTTGGTGCCGGTCTTGTAGATCGCGTGCTGGTCGCAGGTGCGCAGCGCCTCGTCGTAGCGGAAGGCGATCTCGTGCTGGCCGGGGTTGCACTCGCCCTTGGCGGACTCGACGGTCAGGCCGGCACCGGCCATCTCGTTGCGGATGCGGCGCAGCAGCGGCTCGATCCGCCCGGTGCCGAGGACCGAGTAGTCGATGTTGTACTGGTTCGCCGGTGTGAGCCCCCGGTAGTCGGCGTCCCAGGCCTGCTCGTAGGTGTCCTTGAAGACGATGAACTCCAGCTCGGTGCCGACCTGGGCGGTGTAGCCGAGCTCGGACAGGCGCTCGAGCTGGCGGCGCAGGATCTGGCGCGGGGCGGCGACCACGGGTGAGCCGTCGTTCCAGGCGAGGTCGGCGATCACCATGGCCGTGCCGGCGTTCCAGGGCACGCGGCGCAGGGTGGACAGGTCGGGGTGCATGGCGAAGTCGCCGTAGCCGCGGTCCCAGGAGGACATCGCGTAGCCGTCGACGGTGTTCATCTCGGTGTCCACGGCGAGGAGGTAGTTGCAGCCCTCGGTGCCGTGGTGGAGGACCTCGTCGAGGAAGAAGCGGGCGGCGAACCGCTTGCCCTGGAGGCGCCCTTGCATGTCGGGGAAGGCCAGGACGACAGTGTCGATCTCTCCGCTCGCGACGAGGGCGTGCAGCTCCTCGACGCTGAGCGGGGGTGTGCGGTCTGCCACGGGAGAGCTCCTTCGGCTGCGCGTTTTTCCGACCGGGCCGGGAGCCATAAGGTATTGCGGAGAACCATTGCTTGGGAAGGGGGTGCGGCGGGTGTCGCCGGATCAGGACGGCAGCCTGGAGGACCGGTTGACGCCGGTGCTGCGGCCGGTGCGGGCGGGGAACGGCTTCGAGGAGGCACTGGAGCAGATCCTGCAGGTGGTACGGCTGGGCCTGGTGCCGGGCGGCGAGCGGCTGCCCGCCGAGCGGGAGCTGGCGGACCGGCTGGGGATCAGCCGGGTGACCCTCCGTGAAGTGCTGAAGGTGCTGCAGGACCAGGGGCTTGTGGAGTCCCGGCGCGGACGCTACGGCGGCACCTTCGTGCTGCCCCGCGCGGACGCGGGCGGCGAGGACGAGCTGCGGCGGCGGATCTCCGAGGTCGACATCGAGGACGTGCTGCGCTTCCGGGAGGTGCTGGAGGTGGGCGCGGCGGGACTGTGCGCGGCGCACGGGCTGAGCGACGACCAGGCGGACCGGTTGCGCGAGGCGCTCACCCGCACGCACGACGCGCCGCTCGCCGACTACCGCCGCCTGGACACGCTGCTGCACCTCACCCTGGCCGAGCTGTGCGGCTCCCCCACGCTCACCGCCCAGTACGCGGCGGTACGGGCCACGGTGAACGACCTGCTGGACTGCATCCCGCTGCTCGTCCGCAACCTGGAGCACTCGCAGCGTCAGCACATCGCCCTGGTGGAGGCGGTCCTGGACGGGGACGCGGACGGGGCGCGGGAGATGATGCGGGAGCACTGCGCGGGAACGGCGGCACTGCTCAGAGGGTTCCTGGCGTGACGAGGGTTCCCGGCGTGACCTTGCCCTCGCGGGGGTGGGTCGGCAAAGGTATGAACGGGATCCATTGCTCCGGGTGGGAGGTCGTATGACAGCCAGGCCGCTGATCGGCGTCAGCACGTATCTGGAGGCCGGGGCGCGCTGGGGCGTGTGGGAGCTGGAGGCCGCGCTGCTGCCGGTCGGCTATCCGCGCCTGGTGCAGCGCTCGGGCGGACTGGCCGCGATGCTGCCGCCGGACGAGCCGGAGCAGGCGGCGGCGACCGTCGCACGCCTCGACGCGCTGGTGATCGCCGGCGGCCCCGACGTCGATCCGGCCCGCTACGGCGCCGAGCGGGACCCCCGCACCGGCCCGCCGGCCCCCGCCCGGGACACCTGGGAACTGGCGCTGATCGACGCCGCCCTGTCCGCGGGCGTCCCCCTGCTGGGCATCTGCCGCGGCATGCAGCTGTTGAACGTGGCCCTGGGCGGCACGCTGGTCCAGCACGTCGAGGGCCACGCCGAGGTCGTCGGCGTCTTCGGCCGGCACACGGTCAAGCCGGTGCCCGGCACCCGGTACGCCGAGGCCGTGCCCGAGGAGACGTCCGTGCCCGCCTATCACCACCAGGCCGTCGACCGCCTCGGCACCGGCCTTCTCCCCTCCGCGTACGCGGAGGACGGCACGGTGGAGGCCGTCGAACTGCCCGCCGCGGACGGCTGGGCGCTGGGCGTGCAGTGGCATCCCGAGATGGGCGAGGACGCGCGCGTCATGCGGGCCCTGGTGCGAGCCGTCTCCTGAGCCAGGCGAGCCCCGCCTCGCCCTGGGCGCGCTGGAAGGGGCGCAGGGTGGGCAGTCCGGGCGGGGCCGGAAGCAGGGACTGCTCGATGAAGAACCCGGTCAGGGCGGCCAGGGTGGCCGTGGCACCGGCCGGATCCGCGGCCCGGCCCAGCGGATGCGCCCGGAACACCTCGTCCGGGTCGGGTCCGCCCTGGGCGCCGACGCTGGGCAGCATCGTCAGCAGGTCGAACCACGGGGTGGCGCGCACGGCGTGCGGCCAGTCGACGAAGACGACCTCGCCGTCCGCGGTGAGCAGCATGTTGTCGGCGCGCAGGTCGGCGTGGGCGAGGGTGTCCCCGGCGGCGGCCTCCGCCCCGTCCGCCGCGAGACGGGCGAGCCGGGGCAGCTCCGCGAGGGTCCGGTCGTCCAGACGTCCGCGCAGCTCGTGTTCCGGCCGGTCGGCAAGGCGCCGCCAGCCGCCGAATGCCTCGCCGAGCGCCTCGGCCACGGGCGGGGCGGCGACGGGAGACGGCGTGAGGGTACGTCCGAGGCGCTCGACGGCGTCGAGCACCCGCCGCAACTCCGGTTCGCGCCAAGGGACGTGGGGCTGGTGGCCGTCGACATCCGTCAGCACGAGGACGACCCAGGTGCCGTCGTCGTAGGTGCCGAGAAGCCGGGGCGCGGGCACGCCGGGAGGGAGGGCGGCGGTGTTACGGGCCTCGGCGCGGTGCATGGCCGGGCTGTCGGGGTTGGTGTCCGCGCTGACGGCCTTCACGAAGGCGCGCCGTCCGTCGGCGGTTCTCAGCCGCGCCGCGACGCCCGGGGAGAAGCCGCCGGGCTGGGTCTGCGCATGGACGACCGGGCCGCCGCCGAGCACGTCGGTGACGGCGGTGCGCACCGGGTGCGGAAGGGCTTCCCAGGGGGTGCGGACGCCGGTGGCGGGCGGGGCTGAGGGGGTCGTCATGCAGGGCATGGTGCAGGCCCGGGACACCGCCGTGCCAAGGGTTTTTCACCGGGGTGACGGCGGCGGGAACGACAGCGGCGAGGGGTTCCTGACCTCCTCGCCTGTCTCAACGTATAGCGCACCGGGGGGCTTGCGGCAAGGCCCCCGTCGTGCCGCACAATCACCGGCCGAGGCCACAACCTGCGGAAACGGGGACTTTGATGATCGACGTGATCGTTGTCGGCGCCGGGCCGACCGGGCTGATGCTCGCCGGTGAACTACGGCTGCACGGCGTACGCGTGGTGGTGCTGGAGAAGGAGCCGGAGCCGACCAAGGTCGTCCGCGCGCTCGGCCTGCATGTGCGCAGCATCGAGGTGATGGACCAGCGCGGTCTGCTGGAGCGGTTCCTCGCGAACGGCAAGCAGTACCCGGTGGGCGGCTTCTTCGCCGCCATCGACAAGCCCGCGCCCACCGGGATGGACACCGCGCACGCGTACGTCCTCGGCATTCCGCAGCCGGTCGTCGAGCGGCTGCTCGCCGAGCACGCCGTCGAGCTCGGCACCGAGATCCGGCGCGGCAGCGAGGTGACCGGGCTGAGCCAGGACGAGGACGGGGTGACGGTCGAGCTGGCCGACGGCACACGGCTGCGCTCGCGCTACCTCGTCGGCTGCGACGGCGGCCGCAGCACGGTGCGCAAACTGCTCGGCGTCGGCTTCCCCGGCGACCCGGCCACGGTCGAGACGCTGCTGGGCGAGATGGAGGTGGCCGCGCCGCCGGAGACGATCGCCGCGGTGATGGCCCGGGTCCGGGCGACCCAGAAGCGGTTCGGCATCGGCCCCATGGGCAACGGGGCGTACCGCGTGGTCGTCCCCGCCGAGGGCCTGACCGAGGACCGCGCGGTGCCCCCGACGCTGGAGGAGTTCAAGGAGCGCCTGCGGGCGGTCGCCGGCACCGACTTCGGTGTGCACTCACCGCGCTGGCTCTCCCGCTTCGGCGACGCCACCCGGCAGGCCGAGCGCTATCGGGTCGGACGGGTGCTGCTGGCGGGCGACGCGGCACACATCCACCCGCCGACGGGTGGGCAGGGGCTCAATCTCGGCATCCAGGACGCGTTCAACCTGGGCTGGAAGCTGGCGGCGGAGGTGGCCGGCTGGGCGCCGCAGGGCCTTGTCGACACCTACGAGAGCGAACGGCACCCGGTGGCCGCCGACGTCCTCGACAACACCCGCGCGCAGATGGAACTGATGTCCACCGAGCCGGGTCCGCGAGCGGTACGGCGGCTCTTCTCACGGCTGATGGACTTCGACGAGGTGAACCGCTACCTGACCGAGAAGATCACCGCGATCGAGGTCCGCTACGACTTCGGCGAGGGCGACGACCTGCTGGGCCGCCGTCTGCGGGACGTCCCCCTCAAACGAGGCCGCCTCTACGACCTCTTCCACACCGGCCACGGCCTCCTCCTCGACCAGACGGGCGGCCTGTCGACGGCGGGCTGGGAGGACCGCGTCGACCACGTCCAGGACGCGAGCGATCGCCTGACGGCCCCGGCGATCCTGCTCCGCCCCGACGGCCACGTGGCCTGGACGGGCGACGACCAGGAGGACCTGAACAGGCACCTGGCCAGGTGGTTCGGAACGTCCTCCAACGCGTCCGGCGTCTGACTACCCCCGCGTCAGCGACAGCAGATCCCGCGCCGGGCCCGTGGGCCGATGCCCCGTGGGCCACACCGCCCGCAGGTCCCGGGCCAGCGCGACCCCCTCCACCGGCACCCGCACCAGCCTCCGCATCCCCAGCTCCTCCCCCACGGCCAGCTCACTGAGCACCGCCGGCCC
>NZ_WVUG01000362.1 GCF_017614965.1 Streptomyces griseorubiginosus
CGCCCACCCCGCCCGCCGGGAGGGCCGTCCGCGTCGGCTTGCGAGCCGCACACGACAGATGCAGACAATAGATATGTAAGTCGTCTTTGCGGCTCAACTCGGGGCAAGCCGCTGGAAACCCGCAGGGAACCAACGTCGGGAAGAAGAGCTCGTGAGCGTCGAACCGCCGTCTTCCGGCCGCCCCACAGGACCGCCCTCGGGCCCGCTGTCGGGTCCCACCGAGCCGCCGTCCGGTCCGCCCTCCGAGCCGCCGCCCGGCAGCAGCGGCGGCGCGCCCACACCGGAACCCCACCGTCCGTGGTGGCGGTCGGCACCGCGCGTCGCCCTGCTGACCACCGCGCTCGTCGCGGTCGTGGCCCTGGCGCTCGTGTTCACCCACTCGGGCGGGGGCGGCGGCAACAAGGGGCGTGAAGTCGTCCTGCAGGCCGCTGACAAGAGCGGCCCCGACCCGTTCACCGGGTCCACCGCCAAGGGTGGATCCACCGCTCCGGTCACGCCCTCCACGGCCACCGCCCCGGCCTCGTCCAACACGACGCAGCACGTGAACGGCGCCACGCCTGGGCTATACGGCGGCAGCCGCAACGTCTCCAGTTGCGACGTGGAACAGCAGATCAAGTACCTGCAGGCGGACCCCGCGAAGAGCCAGGCGTTCGCCGGGGTCGAGGGCATCACCACTTCCCAGGTCCCGGCCTATCTGCGCTCGCTCACCACGCTGCAGCTGGGCCGGGACACCTTCGTCACCAACCACGGCTACCGCAATGGCGCCGCCACCAGCTACCAGGCCATCCTCCAGGCGGGCACCGCCGTCATGGTCGACGGCCACGGCGTGCCCCGTGTCCGCTGCGCCTGCGGCAACCCGCTCACCCCGCCCGCCGCTCAGCAGGGCTCCTTCACGACAACCGGACATCAATGGTCGTCGTTCCAGCCCTCCAACGTCGCCGTCGTCACGCCCGCACCCCAGATCATCAACGTCTTCGTGATCTACGACCCCCACCACAAGGCCTGGATCGGCCGGCACCGCGGCGACACCGGGCACCACGACCGGCCGGTCAAGCCGCCGGCGCGGCCCTCGCCGTCGGTGAGCGTCACCACGCCCACGCCGTCTTCGCCGTGCGCCTCCTCGCCGGGCCCGGGTTCGGGCAAGAAGTCCCCCTGCCCGCCCAGCTCGAGCGCCCCGTCCTCACCGTCCTCGCCGTCCTCCTCGTCGCCGAGTTCCGAGTCGCCGTCGTCCGTGCCGCCCACGACCGCGCCGCCGTCCTCGGATTCCTCGTCCCTCGAGCCGCCGGCGGCCTCGAGCTCGCTGAGTTCCCTGTCGTCGGCGGGCACATCACCGGCGCTCTGAGTGGAAGCGGACACATCGGGCCGCGGCGGGGACTGCGAAGCGCGGCTCGGGGTACGAGCACTGGTGCAGCAGCGTCCGGCCGGGCCGGCTTCCGAGAGAGAAACGCATGAACGACCATGTGGGCGGAGCAGTGGTGGCAACTGGTTTCGATGTACCGGTGGAACCCCTCCGACGGGCGGCCCACTACACCGGTGAACCGGGGTGCATCGCCGAGGCCAGGGCCTTCGCCGCGCACTTCGTGGGCAGGCTGAGAGCGGAGTGGTGCGCCGAGATCGGGTCACGCGCCGAGGAGGAGGTCCTGCTCGTGGTGAGCGAGCTGGTCACCAACGCCGACCGGCACAGCAACGGCCCCTACATCCTGGAGCTGGAGGGCACGGACACCTTTGTGACGGTGTGCGTGTGCGACAGCAGCGCGGCCCTGCCCCGCCGTTTCCCGCGCGACCCCGAGCGGATCGGCCGGCACGGCCTGGAGATAGTCCACGCGCTCGCCAAGGGGATGTCCGTCGAACGGGTGCCGGTGGGCAAGCGCGTGTCGGCCGTGGTGGCGCTGAGCGCCGAATGAGTGCGTCGGCCGGCCGCCGCGGGCAATCGCGGCGGCCGGCCGCCTTCGTGCGGGTACCTCAGGCGCAGCCGAGTTCGCCCAGCATGCCCTCGCGCAGTCGCGTGATGATCCGCTTGATCAGACGGGACACATGCATCTGCGAGCAGCCGAGCCGCTCGCCGATCTCCGCCTGGGTGGCCTCCTCCACGAACCGCATGTGGATGATCTGCCGGTCGCGCTCGCCGAGCTCGGCCATGAGCGGGGCCAGCGACTGGAAGTCCTCGACGAGCCGCAGCCCGTCCTCCTCGACGCCGATGAAGTCGGCCAGCACCGCCTCGCCGCCCTCCGGTCCGTCGCCGGTGAGCGCGGCGTCCAGGGAGGAGGAGTTGTACCCGTTGGCGGCGATCTGCGCCTCGACGACCTCGTTCTCGGAGATGTTCATCAGCGTGGCCAGCTCGGCGGTGGTGGGATCGCGGTCCAGCCGGCTGGCGAGCTCCTCGCGCGCCTTGGCGAGCTCCACGCGCAGCTCCTGCAGCCGCCGCGGCACGTGCACGGCCCAGGTGGTGTCACGGAAGAACCGCTTGATCTCGCCGACGATGTACGGCAGCGCGAAGGACGTGAACTCCACCTCGCGGGACAGCTCGAACCGGTCGATCGCCTTGATCAGACCGATCATGCCGGTCTGGACGAGGTCCTCCATGTCGTCGCCGCGCCCCCGGAACCGCCCGGCGGCGAACCGCACCAGCGACATGTTCATCTCGATGAGGGTGTTACGGGCGTACTGGTACTCGTGGGTGCCCTCTTCCAGTTCCGCGAGCCGCTGGAAGAACTGGCGGGACAGCTCTCGTGCGTCGCGCGGTGCCACGGACCGGGGCTCGACGATGCCCGGAAGCGGCCCGTCACCCGTGCCGGTCCCGGGGGTCTCCGCTGTGACCTGCGCCTTCGACCGATTCACGGCGGTATTCATTTCCTCTCCCACGGAAGTCGGGGTCCGACGGTCTGTACTACCTCGGGTCCTCGGGATGCGGGTACCCCGAGTTCGGCGGACCATGCCCCCAGCAGATCCGGGAGGCGGAAAATATCACTCCGGGGTCCGGGCGGCCACGACGAGTTCGTGGAGATAACGCTTGGTGACGGTCCCGCCGAACCGGGTGTCGATCAGCTGCCGCAGAGACGTCAGCAGGCCCTGGCGGGCCGTGTCGTCCAGTGCCCGGTGGCCCGAATAGGTCAGCAGGACGTCGATGTACTGGTCGGCGGTGTAGGTGATGTCCTGGGTGACGCGGACCGGCACCGGGGTCTCGAACAGGTCGGAATCGTTCAGCTGGGCGGTCTCCGCGAAGACGATCTCGGACGCCGGCCGCAGACGCAGCCCGGGCGGGGTGGCCGGATCCCAGCGTTCGTAGCACTCCTGGGCCAGCCGGAAGAACTCCTCGGTGCCGCCCGCGACATGGTCGGTGAGGATCAGGGCCAGACGCCCGCCGGGCCGCAACGCGCGCGCGGACTTCACCAGCCGGACCGCCGGGTCGATCCAGTGGAACGCGGTGGCGGACACCACCAGGTCGAACGGCTCGTCCGGCAGCTCCCAGCGCTCGAAGTCCGCCACCCGCACGTCCACCCGGGGAAAGCCGCGCAGGCGTCGCCGGGCCACCTGTGCCATGGCGTCCCCGAGTTCCACCGCCGTGATGCGGCAGCCCGACTCGGCCAGCGGAAGGGTGAGTTGGCCGGTGCCCGGACCGATCTCCAGCACCCGGCTGTCCTGGCCGAGCCCTGCGGCGCGCGTCAACTCCTCGACGAGGGAGGCCGGATAGCGCGGCCGTGCCCGGTCGTACAACTCGGCGACCTCGTTGAACGTCTCCCGCAGCACCTTCATCGCGCCCTCCGCTCCTCGGATTCCACCCAGGGCAGAATGCCGGTCCCTTCCCATCGGGGCGATCGAATTTAGTCTGAGGGGGTGAGCAGCCAAGCGCCGAACGAAGCCCGTGTCATTCCCCTGCGCCGTCCGCAGGCCGAACGTCCCGCAGCCTCGCCGCCGCGTGAGGCGGCCCCGGCCGCCCTCACGGCCAGGGAGCCGCTCTGGCGTGACCTGGTCGGGGACGTCCTGCGGCGCGAGCGCCTCGCGCAGGAGCGCACCCTCAAGGACGTGGCGGACGCCGCCCGGATCTCCATGCCGTATCTCTCCGAGGTGGAGCGGGGCCGCAAGGAGGCCTCCTCCGAGGTTCTCGCGGCCGCCGCCCACGCCCTGGGCCTGGGCCTCGGCGACCTGCTGTCGCTGGCGCAGGGCGAGCTCACCCGGACCGGCGGCCGTCGGCACGGCCGGAGCGCGGCCACGCCCGCCTCGCCCCACAACGGACTGTGCCTGGCTGCCTGACCGTGTCGGCGGGCCGGCGCCTCAGACCGCCACCAGGCGCCGGCTCAGCACCTCGTCGGCCAGGCCGTAGGCCACCGCCTCCTCGGCGGTGAAGACCTTGTCGCGGTCCATGTCCGCGCGCAGGGTCGTGATGTCGTGGTGGGTGTGGCGCGCCAGCACCTCCTCGATCTGCGAGCGGATCCGCACCATCTCCTTGGCCTGCAGGGACAGATCGGACACCGTGCCCTGTCGGCCGCCGCTGGCCGGCTGCCCCAGCAGCACCCGCGCGTGCTCCAGCACGAACCGTCGGCCCGGATCGCCGCCCGCCAGCAGGACGGCCGCCGTGGAGGCCGCCTGGCCGACGCAGAACGTCGAGATCGGCGCCTGGACGAACGTCATCGTGTCGTAGATCGCCATCAGTGAAGTGACCGAGCCGCCCGGGGAGTTGATGTAGATCGCGATCTCGTGCTCGGGGGCCGCCGACTCCAGGTGCAGGAGTTGCGCGATGACGACGTTGGCGACGCCGTCGTCGATCTCGGTACCGAGGAAGATGATCCGTTCCGACAGCAGCCGGCTGAACACGTCGGAGGAGCGCTCGCCGTGCGCGGTCCGCTCGACGACGTACGGAATCGTGTAGTTCCCCATGTCACAGCCCCATCCGTCGCTTGGAGGCGGCCGGGCGGACGTCCGCGAGGGAGTCCAGGACCCGGTCCACCATGCCGTACTCCCTGGCCTCCTCGGCCGTGAACCAGCGGTCGCGGTCGCCGTCGCGGGAGATGGTCTCCGGGCTCTGCCCGGTGTGCTCGGCGGTGATCCGCTCGATGGTCCGTTTGGTGTGCTCCAGGTTCTCCGCCTGGATCTCGATGTCGGCGGTGGTGCCGCCGATCCCCGCCGACGGCTGGTGCATCATGATCCGCGCGTTGGGCAGGGCGTACCGCTTGCCCGTCGCGCCGACGCTGAGCAGGAACTGGCCCATGCTGGCCGCGAAGCCCATGGCGAGCGTGGAGACGTCGTTGGGGATCAGCCGCATGGTGTCGTAGATGGCGAGACCGGCGTGGACCGAGCCGCCGGGGCTGTTGATGTAGAGGCTGATGTCGGTGCGCGGGTCCTCCGCGGACAGCAGGAGCAGCTGGGCGCAGACCCGGTTGGCGGAGACCTCGTCGACCTGGGTGCCGAGGAAGACGATGCGCTGCCCGAGCAGTTGGGCGGCGAGATGGTCGTCGAAGCGGCTGGGCGGGGTGTCGCCCTCCTCGGCGCGGGGCGCGAGCGGGGTGAGTGGAGTCATCGGTTCTCCCGTCGAACGGTGATGCCGTCGCATCGTGATGCCGTCGACTCCACTCTTGGCCCGGTTCGGTGCCCCGATGCGGTTTCTCTGCCCGCGGCAGATTCGCCCCTGGCAGAGCCCGCCGTCAGCCCTTCTCGCGCAGCTGCCGGAAGAACGCCCGCACGTCGCCTACCAGCAGGTCGGGTTCCTCCATCGCCGCGAAGTGCCCGCCGCGGTCGAACTCCGTCCACCGCACCAGGTTCTCGGTGCGTTCCGCCTTGTGCCGCAGCGGGATCTGGGGTTCGGCCGGGAACAGGGCGAGTGCGGTGGGGGCGGTCGACGGCTCGGTCTGCAGGGCGACCCGACCGGTGGCGTGGGCGCGTTCGTAGTAGATGCGGGCCGCGGAGCCGGCGGTCCCGGTCAGCCAGTAGAGCATCACGTTGGTGAGCAGCCGGTCCCGGTCCACCGCCTCCTCCGGCAGCAACTGGGAGTCCGTCCACTCGTGGAACTTCTCAACGATCCAGGCGAGTTGGCCAACGGGGGAGTCCGTGAGCGCGTAGGCCACGGTCTGCGGCCGGGTGGCCTGCAGGACGGCGTACCCGGTGCCCTCGCGCGACCACTCGCTCCACCGGCGCCACGACAGCAGCGCCCGCTCCTGTTCCTCGGTGCCCAGCTCGTCCAGCTCCTCCTGCGTGGGCTCGGTGAGCTGCTGAGCCCCCGGCAGCAGGTTGAGGTGGACGCCGATCACCCGCTCGGGGTGGGCGCGCCCCAGTTCCCGGGAGATCGCCGCGCCCCAGTCGCCGCCCTGCGCTCCGAAGCGCTCGTAGCCCAGGCGGCGCATCAGCTCCGCCCAGGCGTCCGCGACCCGGCCCGCCTCCCAGCCGGTGTCCGTGGGCGGCCCGGACAGCCCGAACCCGGGAATGCCGGGGACGACGACATGGAAGGCGTCGGCCGGGTCGCCGCCGTGCGCGGCCGGGTCGGCGAGCGGGCCCACCACGTCCAGGAACTCCACGATCGATCCCGGCCAGCCGTGCGTGATGATCAGCGGGGTGGCGTCCGGTTCGGGGGAGCGGACGTGCGCGAAGTGCACGGTCGAGCCGTCGATGGTGGTGGTGAACTGCGGCCACCGGTTCAGCTGCGCCTCGGCGGCTCGCCAGTCGTAGCTGTGGCGCCAGTAGTGGACCAGCTCGCGGAGGTAGTCGGCCGGCACGCCGTACGCCCATCCGGTGCCCGGCAGCTCGTCCGGCCAGCGGGTGCGGTCGAGGCGGTCGTGCAGGTCGTCGAGGTCGCGCTGCGGGATGTCCAGGCGGAACGGGCGGATCGTGTCCGTGGGGGATGACGTCATGTGCGGAGCCTAGGCGGGGCCGTCGCAGGACCATATGGATTAATCGGCCGCCCCACCGATGAGTTCCGCCGCCAGGATCGGTCGGTAGAGGTGACAGCGTTCCACGCCCCAGGAGGAGCCCATGACCACCGACGGATTCACCACCTGTCTCTGGTTCGACGGACAGGCCGAGGAGGCCGCGCACTACTACGTCTCGATCTTCAAGAACTCCAGCATCGGCCGCGTCGGCCGGAACGTCGAAGGGGGAGCGGGCCCGGTCGGCTCCGTGCTGGCGGTGGAGTTCACCGCCAACGGCCAGAAGTTCGTGGCGCTCAACGGCGGGCCCCAGTTCACGTTCAACGAGTCGATCTCCTTCCAGATCTTCTGCAAGGACCAGGAGGAGATCGACTACTACTGGACCAAGCTCACCGAGGGGGGCGGCGAGCCCGGCCCCTGCGGCTGGCTCAAGGACAGGTACGGCCTGTCCTGGCAGGTCGTCCCGGACAAGCTGATCGACATGATCAGCGACCCGGACCAGGAGAAGGCCTCCCGCACCACCAAGGCGTTCATGGCGATGTCCAAGTTCGACATCGCGGCCCTGGAGAAGGCCTACGCGGGCGAGTGACGGCCCGTCCGGCTGCTGCCGCCGTGGGCGCGCGGGGGCACTGGCCGGTGGTCAGTGCCCTGCTGCCTGCCGCGCGATCACCCGGGTGACCTCGCGGGCCATGCGCAGGATGCCGGGGGAGCGCACCGGGCACGGCTTCGGGGTGGACGTCGTGGGGACCAGGCAGAAGTGCAGATAGTCCGAGCTCAGGTGGAGGGCGGTACGGTCCTGGTCCGGCCGGGTGCAGTAGTCGGGGTGCGCGTGCTCGTAGGCGGTGCACGGCAGGTACTGCGCCCAGGTGTAGCGGGCCCCCGCCGGGCTGACCGTCGAACCCGCGTCGGCGACCAGGTCGTGGGAGGCGGCGGCCTGCTGCTCGTACATCTCGTTGACGCGGCGCACCCGGTCCGGGGTGATGGGGTCAGGTCCCTGCAGCACCCACACGATCCTCGGACGTTTCGCCCCGCCCGCGTCCGCGATCTGCTCGGTGAGTCTGCGCAGGTCGGCGCGGTAGCGGGTGAAGTACCGCCGCTGCGAGTCGTTGTAGGTGATGCCGTCCATGCACCACGTGTAACCCCAGGCGTTGCCCCAGAACTGCATCACCACATAGTCCGGATGCCGTGCCCGTACCAGCGCGGCGGCCTTGTCGGCGTCCGGCACCAGCGAGCGCGCCCCGGTGCCCTCGAGATAGTCGCAGAGGGTGGTGCCCGAGTACGGGGCGCTGGTGTAGGTCGCGTTCAGGTCCGTGCGCAGCTGGTGCCCGAGGACGTTCTGGGCCTCCATCGCCAGCGAGTCGCCGAGGTACAGCACCCTGGGGGCCACGGCCGGGCGGCCGGGGG
>NZ_WVUG01000363.1 GCF_017614965.1 Streptomyces griseorubiginosus
CCACTCCCCCGCCGGACGACGGCGGTACGCCCCCGGTCACCCCGCCCACGGAGACCGAACCGGCGCCCACGCCCGAGCCCACCGACACCTGCGGTGGGGCACACGGCCCTCATGACGGACAGGGACCGGAACAGCGCAAGCACGAGCACGGACACGGGAACGGGCACCGGCACAGACACCCGCACCACTGAAGCCCGCGCCTCAGCCGACCTCGTTCTGCGCCACCGCCTCGCCGTGGACGACCACGTCTCCGCCGTAGAACATCCCCGTGAAGACCGGCGTGTACGTCAACTGCACCTCGACCTGGACCTGTTCGGCGTCGGCCGCCACGCAGTGGGTCGCGGCGATGTCCGCGCCGGACATGTCCATCTGCCGGGCGAAGGTCTTCACCCGGGCGTCGCAGTCCTGGTAGTTGATCGGCGCTGGGCCGCCCGCGTTGTCGTAGAGGGCCTCCCGGTCGATGTCCTGGGCGGCGTAACGGGCCGCCTGTTCCGCTATGTCGGCGGCCCGTTCGCGCTTGGAGATCGACAGGCCGCCGTCGATCACGAAGGCGGACAGGGACAGGAAGACGATCGCGAAGATGATGACCGCGCCGGCGCCCGAACCGCGGTCGTCGAGCCGCGCCCGACGCGCGGACCACCACATGCGCACGGCATTGCTCACGCCGTCCTCCGGAAGGGATCCAGGGGCGAACTGAAGCTGGAGGTGAGGGTCGTGGGGACGTCGAGGCCGAGCATCGCCAGGCCCCGGACCTGGCAGCTGACCTCGACCGTGAAGATGGTGTCCGGCGCGAAGCCCTGGCTGGTCTGTACGACGGAGACCGGGCCGGAGCAGACGTCCGAGAGGTCCGCCTCGGCCGCCTTCCGCGCCTCGGCCATCGCGGTCCCGTGGTCCTTCTGGATCGAGCCCGCGCGGGCGGCGTCCCGTGCCGCGCCGTCCAACGCCCCGCGCCCGTCGACGAGTTGACCGAAGGCCACCAGCACCAGGATGAACAGGATCATCACCGGGGCGAGGATCACCACCTCGATGGTGGACAGTCCCCGGTCATCGCCCCTGCCGTGATCGCCGCCCCTGCTGTCATCACCCCTGTGGGCGTCCATCAGTTCCCCCCGTTGTCCTGCACGAACCGCTCCACCGGTCCTTCCGACTGCGCGTGCACGGTCAGGTTCAGCCCGGGGAAGACCGTGGGGATCCATGCCGTGATCTCCACACCCACCGTGTTCTGATCCGGCTGCACCATCTTCACGTCCGGCGACAGCACGAGCTGCGGACCCAGTTGGCGGATGTAGCTGTCCACCACGTCCCCTGCCTCGCCCCGCCAGCCGCCCGGCTCGTCATGCGCCGTGGCCCGGGCCTTGCGGGCGCCGGCCTGCGCCGCCGCCTGCGCCACGTGGTCGGCGAAGAAGTACAGCGCGAACTGCACGGTCGCGAAGATCATGAAGAAGAGGACCGGCGTGAGCAGCACGAACTCGATCGCGGTCATGCCGGAATCGCCGCGGGCGGAGGCGACCTCCACCCGTCGGCGTACCCAGCGACGTACGCGCACCGACAACCCCGTTGATCTCGTACGGGCGTTCAGCAGGTCTTGCCCGCGTTGGCGCCCTTGATGCAGTTGCCGACCTTGTTGGCGCCGTCGCTCAGCGCCGCGTTGATGATGGCGGCCACCACGCCGACGATCGCCACGACGACCGCGGAGATGATGACCCACTCGACCGCGGAGGCACCGCGGTCCAGTTCGCCGGAGCGGGCGCGCTGCACCCGTCCCTGCAGGAAGGTGACCAGGAAGTCCACGGCCGGGATGCCGGTGGTGAAGTTCCTTGTGTTCATGATGAGTTGTTCCTCTCAGAAGCGGTTCGGCGGCTGGATGGCGTCGGTGGTACGGGCCCTTGTCATTGCACCTGGAACACCCGCATGGCCGCGGGGAAGATCAGGAACACCAGGAAGCCTGCGCACAGCAGCAGCTGGGCCACGAGCATCGACTGGGACTTCTCGCCCGCGCTGCCCTCGATCTCGGCGAGTTCGCGGTGCCGCATGGTCTCGGCCCGTGAGGCGAGGGACTCGCGGACCTTGGCACCGTCGTCGGCGACCAGGGCGAGCGAGGCGGAGAGGTCCTTGAGCTCCTCGACGCCCAGTTCCTCGCCGAGCGCGCCCAGCGCCTGCCACTGGCTGACACCGGTGATACGGGCGTCGGCGAGGGCGTTGCGGATGCGCTGGTTGGCCCAGCCGTCGGAGATCTCGGCCGCCGCCATCAGCGCCTCGGGCAGACCGCGGCCACCGGCGAGGCTCATCGACACCAGGTCCAGATAGGCGCCGATCACCCGCCGGAGGTCGCGCCGCTTCTCGGCCGCGTCCCGCCGTACCTCCAGGTCGGGCAGGAAGAAGAACACCGCCCCGAACATCAGCGCCAGCCAGACCGGGATGATCGGGCTGTGGCCGAAGCCCATCGTCCACACGACCGCGAACAGGAACGGGCCGAAGAACAGACCCGCCACCGCCAGCAGCACCTTCGTGGCGAGGAACTTCTCCCAGCTGCGCTCCAGGACCGCGAGGTCCGCCCGCAGCGAGCGCTGCTCCCAGCCCTGCTGCAGATAGAACTCGGCCACCCGCTCACCGACTTCGGACCGCAGCGAGCCGAGGCGGCCCTGGTCGCGTGCGGTGCGCGCCGACTCGTACGCCGCCCCGCGCGCCCGCATCGCGTCGATGCGGGCGACCTGCGAGACCGCGCTGCGCCTGGACGGCATCAGGGCGCGCACGAGGACGTAGACGCCGAGGCCGAGGACCGCGCCGACGACGACCGGCATGGTGAGGTTCACCGTCGTACTCCCTCTTCCGGCTGGGCGGACGGCTGGGCGGACGGATGGGCGGACGGCTGGCCGGGCATCCGCGGCCGGACGAACTGGACCCCGGACTCGTCGCGGACCAGGAAGCGTTCGGGCGTCTCGATGGTCGACAGCTTGCGCAGCCACCAGAAGCCGAGCGCGAACAGACCGCACACGCAGGCGAGGACGAGCTGGCCGACCGCCGTGCCGTACGGCGCCACGAACTCGCGGTTGAAGATGGACAGTCCGAGTACGAAGGCGACCGAGACGGCGACGACGATCTGCACCGAGCGGCGGGTGGAGGCCCGTTGGGCCATCACGCGCTGGCGCATGTCCACTTCCTCACGCGCCGACTTCGCGAGCGCGCCGAGTACCTGCCGCAGACCGGGGCCGCGGAGGCGGGCGTTGAGGATGAGGGCCGCGACGATGATGTCGGCGGACGCGTCGTTGATCTCGTCGGCGAGCTGCTGCAGCGCCTCGGGCAGCGGGGTGCGGGAGCGGAGCCGGTCGACGAGCGCGTCCAGGTGCGGACGCAGGACCGGGGCCGCGGCACGCGCCGACGCGGGGATGGCCTGCTCCAGGCCCACCGCACCGGCGATGGTGTCGCGCAGCGACTCCGTCCAGGAGGCAAGGGCCTCCACCCGCCGCATGGCGGCCCGTTCCTCGGCCGCGCCGCCGAACAGCCGGTCCCAGAAGAAGACCAGGACACCGGCGGCGATCCCGGCGACCGCCCAGCGGGTCAGCAGCAGCACGACCAGGCCGATGATGGCGGCCAGCGATCCGCGCCGGCCGGCGAACCGGATCAGCTCGCTCGCCCGCTCGGCCGCCTTCTGCTTCTCGTGGTCGGGCTTCACGGGCAGTCCGCGTACGGCGACCATGAACAGCGCGAGGCCGCCGCCGACGGCGACGCCGGACCCGATGGAGTACAGCACGGTGGTGGAGAAGAGCCCGCCCATGGAGCCGAGCGACCCGAGTGCCACTGAAGTCATCGTGTTCACCCCCACGTTCCGGTGGGCCGGTAGCCGTGCTGCATCAGGTCCTCCAGGCACGAGATCGGCGCGTGCGGCACGATCCGGCCGTCCGGCGCCTCGGCGAACACCTCGCTGGACAGCACCCGGCCGTCCACGCCGTTGACCTCGCGGACCGAGGTGACCATGCGCTGGAGGCGGCCGCCCGTCTGGTAGTTGTTGCGCCGCTGGATGAACACGACGAAGTTCACCGCGCCCGCGATCAGCATCTGGCTGGCCTCGATGGGCAGCCGCTCGGACGCCTGGAGCGCGTAGGTGGAGATGCGGTTGAAGACCTCGCTGGAGCTGTTGGCGTGGATCGTGGACAGCGAGCCGTCGTTGCCCTGCGACATCGCGTTCAGCATGGTCACGATCTCGTCGCCGAGGACCTCACCGACGATGACGCGGGAGGGGTTCATACGCAGCGACCGGCGCACCAGCTCCGCCATGCTGATGGCGCCCTGTCCCTCGGAGTTGGGCAGCCGCTCCTCGAACGCCACGACGTTCGGGTGGAGTTCGGGAAACGTGTCGAGCCCGAGCTCCAGCGCGCGCTCGACGGTGATCAGCCGCTCGTGCGGCGGGATCTCGTTGGCCAGAGCCCGCAGCAGAGTCGTCTTACCGGCGTTCGTCGCACCCGCGATCATGATGTTCTTGCGGGCCCGGACGGCGCAGGCGAGGAAGTGGGCGACCTCGGGCGCCAGCGTGCCGTTGCCGACCAGGTCGGAGATGAAGACCTTGCCCATGCGGGCGCGACGGATGGACAGCGCCGGCCGCCGTGCCACGTCCATGACGGCCGACAGACGCGAACCGTCCGGAAGGCGCAGGTCGAGCTGGGGGTTGGCGGAGTCGAAGGGCCGGGACGACAGACCGGAGTAGGCGCCGAGCACCTGGATCAGCTCGATGAGCTCCTCGTCCGTCTCCGCGACGGGCTCCCCCTTCACCTCACGCCCGTCCGCGAAACCGACGAAGACCTGGTCGCACCCGTTGATGTCGATGTTCTCGACCTCGGGGTTGTCCAGCAGCGGCTGCAGCCGGCCGACACCGAACAGCGCCGCGTGCACGGCGGCGGCGTACTGTTCCTCTGTCTCGGCGTCGAGGGGGGTGCGCCCGGCGTTGATCTCGGTGCGGGCGTACTCCTCCAGGATCTGGGCTATGACCGCGCGGGCGTACTGCCGCTCGTCCTCGGTGGACATCGGCGTGACGTTGTTCGCCTGGTCGAGCCGGCGCTGCTCGGCGATGCGGTCACCGGCGTCCTGCCGGAACCGCTTGACCAACTGGTGGTCGACAGCGGTCATGCCCCGGCCCCCGCATGGCCGCTGACCTGGCCATGGGTCGGTACGGACCAGGCGGCGCCGTACTGCTGGTAGAGGTCCGCGGTGACCTTGCGGGCCGAGCGGATGAGCAGGGACTTCTCCAGCCGGCCGCGCTTGCGTCCGGCCAACTGGTCGGCTCCGGCGGGGTCGTCGGCGATGGTGCCGACCACGCGGGCGCCGGTCTGGGCGTGTACCAGCATGTCGTTGACCTGGCCCGCGATCTTGCCGGCGCTGTTGGTGTCGGCGATCAGGATCACCCCGATCAGCGGGCTGCCGAGGCTCGCGGCGCCCCGGGGGCCGCCGTGCAGCTTGTTGGCGAGCGCGAGGGCACGGTCGCGGACGCGGGCGATCGCCTCCGGCTCGGTCCGGCTGATCAGCAGGACCAGGGCCGCGTGCGGGAACAGGTCGACGGCGGGCGTGTCGCCGCTGATGCGACCGCAGTCGGCGATGACGTCGGCGGGCGCGTTCGGGGAGTCGGCGAGGCTCGCGAAGGCGTGTCCGAGGGTGGGCCACAGACCGGTGAGACCGGCCGCCTGCTCGGCGATCCCGAGTCCGACGAGCACTTCGAGGCCACCACTCAACGGCTGTACGTGGTCCCAGAGTTGGTCGGGTACGAGACCTCTGCGGGCCGTCGCGGCTATCGACAGCATGCCGGTGTTGGGGTTGAGCGGCCCGCCGTGCGCGGCGGCACTGCGGTAGACCAGGTCGCCGCCGGCCGGATCGGTCTCGGCGAGCAGCACACGACGCGGCCAGACCGCGGCGAGCGCGACGGCCGCGGTGGTGACGCCGGGGGAACCCTTGTCGGCGGCGAGGGCGATGAGGGCCATGTCTCTTGGGCCGCCTTCTACTTGCTGGAGACGAGCACGAGAGCCACGTCACCGTTGGAGGCGGCCTGGGCGAGGGCGGCGGCCTTGTCGCTGTCGACGCTGACCGTGATCGCCTTGCTGGTGCTGCCGACCAGGTCGTCGCCCGCCTTGGGCACCTCACTGACGGTGGCCCGGTCGACGATCAGCGAGTTGCTGCCGCCAGACGAAGCTGAGGAAGAAGACGAGGAGCTGCTGCTGGAGCTGGACCCGCTGTCGCTGGAGACTCGGTAGGCGGCGACTACGTCACCGGGCTCGATGGTGGTGGGGTACTGGCCGGCCTTGAGGGAGAGACCCACGAGAGCCTTGCCCGCCGTAACACCGGAGTCAGAGCCGAACATCTGCCCCATCACGACGGTGTCCTTGTAGATCGTGGTCTTGGCCTTGAGGGTCTTGAGCGTGCCGACCTGCGACCATCTGACATAGTTGATGCTGTCGTCGGCGGCAACCATCACGGACGTCACGTTGTTGCCCACCGACTCGCCGGCCTGGATGTCAGCCGTCACCTTGACGACCTCGACGCGGTTGCCGACCTGGAGCACCAGCATGGTTGCCCCGAGCGCACCCAGCAGGATCAACAGCACCGCCAACGCGGCCAGCGCGGGTTTGCGCTCGCGAGGAGGAGTGGGAAGCCGGTCACCGACCGACGGTTGAGCCGGAACCGCGGGACGTCCCGCGCCCGCCCCCGTACGCTCTTGGATCTTCACGCAACAGCTCCCCGTACACCCAAGAAATTGCCTACCAATATGGACACTTCACACTTCCCGACCACTGACCCCGGGTTGCGACCGGCGGGCTGTCCAGCACAGAAGTGAGTGTCAAGCCATGGCACCGTATCAGCCGCACATAAGCCCCTCAAGGCGCGTCCTGACTCCTGGACCGCACCTCCCACACCGTTATCCACCTGCAACTCGAAGCGCGTACTCCCCAGTTGTGCGCGGCCTCGGAACCCTGCGCCACCTGTGCTTCAGTGAATCCGGCACCGCCCCGACATCCCACCCGTACCGGGACGTTCATCACGCTCCACCCATGAGGCCTGCACGATTCGCTCACGAAGCCTTTGAGCCACCGTGTCATGATCTTTGCCCGGTCCGGGTTCACCCGATCGTGACGGTCCTGGCCAAGTCGTCGGTCAGCGCGCACAGTTCGTCACTCCTGGCCACCGCCCGCCAGGACGTCAGCAGCACCAGCCCCCACCCCTCGTCCGGCACGATCCCGTACGCGCAGGTCTCCAGGAGCGTCCCCGTGCCGTCCCGGTCGGCGTCCTGGACGTACGCGTGCCGCACACGGACGGACGGGCCGGCCGGGAGGTCGTGGTACTCCGCCACGGGTGGGCGGAAGGAGATCGCCGTGATGGTGGTGAGGCAGCGGGCCAGGAGATCGACCGTCATGATCGGGTACGTGTCGTCGGCGATCAGCGCCGAGAGCTCGATGCGGGCCAACTCACCACGGTGAGGCTCCGGGACGTACGACAGCGCGGTGACGGGGCCCCGGGTGCGGGCGTCGGCGGCGGCCTCGTGGAGTTCCTCGGCCAGCGCCCGTACCAGCCGCTCGTCGTCCGTCCGCTGCCGGGCCGCCTCCGCCGCCCACGCGGCGAGGTCGACCGGTTCCCGCACCGGCAGGCGCACGGCGTCGTCCGGCGCCTTCAGACGCACGGTCGAGGAGGAGAAGGCGGGCATCAGGCCATCCATTGCAGCGTGCGGGCGATGGAGTCGAAGAGGCCGACCAGCGCGTCGGCGAGCGGCTCCATGGGGGTGGAGAAGGACAGCAGCAGCCGCTGATCGGCCTGCGGGACGGCGAGATAGACGTCCAGGTGGGTGACGGTGAGCTTGTTGCCGTCCGCGTCGTCGGGGGCGGGTCGGCGGCGGTGCAGGTGCCGTACGGCGGGACCGGCGGGGAGGTCGGTCATGGTGACATCCTCACCCCGGGCGCCGAGGGAGAGCGCGATGTCGGACAGCTCGCCGGCGGCCGTACCGGGCGGGGGTTTGAGCAGCGTGACGACGAGTCCGGCGGAGACCGGTATCCGGCCGAGGAGTTGGTTGACGACGTACATCTCCAGCCCGCCGTTGGCGTGCGCCGCCTCAGCCTGAGCCCGCATCCGCTCCGCGAGCGCCGCCTTCAGCTGCGGGGTCGCCTTCGTGCGGCGCAGGCCGCGGTTGACGAGCCGGTCGATGCGGTGGGGCCAGCGGTCGGGGTCGAGGACGATCCGCTCCCACCCTTCGGGGACGGCCAGGCGGTAGTCGGACGGGGG
>NZ_WVUG01000364.1 GCF_017614965.1 Streptomyces griseorubiginosus
GTGTCGGGGGCGGTGGTGGGGCTGTCATCGGCGTGGGCCGTGACGACGCCGGCCAGGTTCGTGGCGACCATGAGGGCCGCCGCCGCGACGACGAGGGGGAGGCGTGGAGTGGTGGTCACGGTCGGCCTCACCCGGAGATCTTGATCGTGCCGCTGGAGAAGGTGGGCAGTTGCAGGGTGACCTCGGCGGTGTCCGCCGGAGGGGACGGGAACTGCATGAACACAGGGATTGTCTGACCTGCTTGGATCACCGTGAGATCGGTAGTTGTGAGCGGCCGACCGTCCGTGTCGCGCAGTACGTAGTACCGCTTCTTTCCCTTGGAGTCCACGAGCGTTGCACCGCCGAGCGATGTTCCGTGCTTGATGATCTCGGTTTCGTCGCCTCGTAGTGCGACCGGCACGACCACCTCTTGGGAACCGTCATTCTTGATGTCGCCATTGACGGTGACAAAACCGCCTGAGTCGCGATCCGCAGAGGTGACCTGCAGGATCAGCCCGCTCGGCCCTTTGAGTTCAGCCAGCGGCGTCTCGGACTTACCCTCCTGAGCACTCGGTTTGGAGCCGCTGTCCTTCGTGGCCGAGGGCGACGCTGGGGGCTTCTTGCTGTCTCCGCCACCACCGCAGCCAGTCGCCCCGAGGGCCAGACCGGCCGCAATGATGACGGCGACGACCCCCCTGGTTGCTTGCGCGGTGAACCGAATGCTCATCACTCTGCTTCCTTCTTCACTCGTCGTTCGCTTGTCACTCGGCCAGGTGGACGTCGAAGAGATCCTGCGGCTTCGGGAGACTCGTAGGGTCGTCCGGATTCAGCTCCCAGTTCCTGTCCTTGCAGGTCAGCGTCGGCAGGGGTGTGTCGGCGGCTGCCTCACTGGGAAGCGTGAAAGTGCAGAGCGGCTGGATCACCGCCGTGGCGTGGGCGTCCGACTTGATGTTCTCGGTACCCGGCACGACAGACCGCCCGACCGACTTGTTGGTCGTGACCCCGACCGTGTAACTCAGCACGTCCTGACGGCAGGAATCCAACTGAGCGTCGTTCTGCGCGGCCAGTTGACCAGCGCGCCCGCATCCGTCAACTGCCCCGACGCCCTGGAAGATGTCCCCCCATTTGGTGGGGTCGAGGATGTCCATGTTCCACTGGCCCGCGAGTTGGTCCCGGGTCTGCTGAGCCGCCGCCAGTGCGGCCGCGTCAGCCGCAGTTTGAGCACCGTTCCGGTTCACCGCAGCCTGGCCCACCGCGAAGTAGGCGAACGCAAGAAAGAGCAGGCCCCCCACCACAGTGATGTAGATGGGGAAGGCCTGCCCTGCATCGCCGTATCGGCGAGGGCGCGTCACACGATTTTGTTGATCTGAGCCATGATCTTTTCGAGGATCGTGCTGCCGATGCTGGTACCCGTAACCGCCAGCACGATCGCCACAACCACCGCGATGATCCCCAGATACTCCACCGCGGTCTGCCCCTTGTCGGCGGCGCGACGCTGCATGGCCTCGACCGTCGTGTTCCTCCAGCCGTTCACACGCACCTTGGCCGCCACGGCCTTCTTCAGCATCAGGTCGCTCATGGTGGTCCCTTCCGGGTTCGCTTCCGACGCCGGAACCGTACGCCGCGGCACCCCGCTCACCAGAGGGCCCCAGGGCCCAATCGCGGGCCCAATCCCGGACCCAGACGCTCCCCCATCCCGGCACGGCAGCTCACCCCAGCCCTCGGCCCGAACCGGGCGCCGTGCCGAGCCACTTGGCCGCCGCCTCGGCGCGGCTGGTGCTGTGGAGCTTGGCGAAGATGCGGTTGATGTGGTTCTTGACCGTCTTCTCGCTGATGAAGCACGTGGCGGCGATCTGCTGGTTGGTCATGCCAGATGCGATGAGGTCCATGATCTCCGCCTCCCTCGTGCTGAGTTGGTAGCGCTTCCTCAACTGTGCCACAGATGGTTGCGTTTGCGAAGAGGATTTGAAGTGATTGCTTTCCCGCAAGGGAAATGAGGAGGTATCAGCGTATGCAGTCGCACTTCCCAGGCCTTCCGGCAACGGGTCCGCAGACACCGGCCGCGTCTCGCGCAGTTGCGCCAGCAGCGCCCCCGTCGCCGTCGCCGTGAGGTGGGGTCGGCCCTGTCTGATGTCCCGTACCGCCGAGACCAGTTCGTCCGCGGTGAACTCGCCGTGGACCAGGTAACCCAGCGCTCCCCGGCGCAGCGCCTCCTGGACGATCTCCGACTCCCTGCTGTACGTGAGCATCACGACCGGCGCGATCGGCACCAGGTACGGAAGGGCCGAGATGCCGTCCACGCCGGGCATCCGGACGTCCAGGAGGACGATGTCGGGGCGGTGTCGGCGGGCCGCCTCGTAGGCCTCGCGGCCGTCCGCCGCCTCCGCCACGACCGTGATGTCCTCGCGGCCGGAGAGGAGGGCGGTGAGGCCCGCGCGGACCACGGGGTTGTCGTCCGCTACGACGACCTTCAACGGTGCGGGGACCGGTCGTTCCTGGAACGGGTTCGGCGGCGGCTGCGGCGCGCCGGGGTGGGGGAAGGTCTGTTCCGGCATCTGCGGCCTCCTCTCGTGGGTGTGGGGGACTCGGGCGTCGTACTCGGTCCTGCTGGGTCCTATTCGGTGCTACTCGGTCCTGCTGGGTCCTATTCGGTGCTGTTCGGTCCTGCTGGGTCCTATGCGGAGCTACTCGGCCCTACTCGTCCCTACTCGGCCCTGCTCGTCCTACTCGGTAGCGTCCTGCTAGGTCCTTCTCGGTCGTCCTCACGCGGCCTCCGTCGTCAGTGCGGCCAGCGGGAGTTCCAGGCGGACCTCCGTGCCCGTCGGGTGGCCGCCGCGGCCGATGCGGATGCGGGCGCCCACCGAGGCGGCCCGCTCGACCATGCCGACCAGACCGAAGTGGCCCGCACGGCGGAGCTGTTCGAGGGTCGTGCCGGGAGGCAGGCCCTTGCCGTCGTCGTACACGCTGATGCGCAGCAGGCCGTCGTGGACGCCCGCGTTGACCTCCACCCGGGTCGGGTCGGCGTGGCGGTGGGCGTTCTCCATGGCCTCCGTGGCGATGGTGAGGAGTTGGCGGGCGACAGCGGGCGGGACGGGGGGTACGGCGTGTTCTCCGATCGGGCGGTAGGCCGCCCGCAGACCGGTACGGGTGCTGAAGTCGCGGGTGCGGGCGGCGAGTTCGACCAGGACGTCGGTGCCGTGGTCCGGGTCGTTCTCGCGGCGCAGGTCGGTGAGGAGTTCGCGGGCCTCGGACGCGGCGCGGCGGGCCGAGCGGGCCACCAGTTCCGCCTGCTGTCTGACCAGGGCCGGGTCCATGCGTTCGGTGCCGGCCGAGCCGGCCAGGCCGTCGGCGGCGAGGGCCACGCCGTGCAGGGTCTTGGCGACCGAGTCGTGCATCTCGCGGGCCAGCCGGGCGCGTTCGGCGCTGACCGCCTCGGTGACCGCCAGCCGTGCCTGCACCTTGGTCAGTGCCTGCGTCGCGGAGCCGAAGCGGAGCATCAGGCCACGGAGCGAGGAACCGACCGCGCCCGCGATCACGCAGAGGCCGGGCAGCAGCAGGGCCTCGGCCAGGTTGCCGTGCAGGTCCTTCCTCGTCGCGTAGACCATCAGCAGGATCAGCGACTGCAGCGAGGCGAAGCAGGCCGCGCCGCGCCAGCTGTAGACGATGCCCGCCAGCAGCGGGGTGCAGACGCCGACGTAGGCGAGGGTCGTGTCGGGGCCCGCGGAGACCAGGAGCAGGAAGCCGAAGAGGGTGTCCACGACGAGCAGCGACGGGTGGCGCAGCAGGAGCGGGCCGAAGCGCTCCCAGTCGCGGAAGAGGACGTACGAGCCCATGAACGTGACGACGACGGCGGCGCCGACGAGGCGGGTCGCCAGGCCGGGTGACGCGTTGAGCAGGGCCGCCGGCGCCGCGAGGCTGATCATGGCCAGACGGAAGCCGAAGACCTGTCGGCACATGGCCTGGAGGGCGTTGAGCTGGATGGGCAGCGTCGGGGCCTCGGGGGCTTTGTGACGGCGGCCCTCGGTGGCGGGTGCGGGTGCCTCGGATGCCGGTTCCCGTGGTGTCCGCGGCTCGCGGTCCGCGCGCGTGGCCTGGCGTGGCACGCCCGGCAGGGGGGACGCGTCCGCCGGGGCCCATCCCGGTGGCAGCGCGGGCGTCACCGACGTGACCGGGATGTCGGGCGCGCCGGTGCGCACGTGGTCCGGCAGGACCGTGCCGGCCGGCGGGGTGGTGATCTCCGGCGTCCTCGGCCGGCGCCACAGCAGCCCGGTGGCCTCCCTCGTCGTCGCCATGTCCGCGCCCTCCCCCGCTACTTGCCCGTGATCGTGCCGAAGTCGGTGCCCGAGCCCAGCAGCAGACCCGCGCCGAGCAGGAGCAGGGTGGCCGGCACCATGAACGTGGTGATCATCAGCGTGGCCCTCGGGACGGCGCGCGCGGCCTTGCGGCGGGCGTTCTGGGCGTCCGTACGGCGCATGTCCTTGGCCAGGGAGACCAGGGTGTCGACGATCGGGGCGCCCAGCTCCTCGCCCTGCTGCAGGGCCGTCACGAACATCGCCACCTGCTCGGAGTCGTTGCGGCGGCGCAGTTCGGCGAAGGCCTGGCGGCGGCTCATGCCGAGGTCCATCTGGCGCAGGGTGATGCGCAGTTCGTCGGCCCAGGGGCCCTCGTAGCGGGAGGCCACCCGGTCCAGGGCCTGGCGGAAGCCGAGGCCCGCGCTGACGACGACGGCGAGCACGTCCAGGAAGTCGGGCAGGGTTCGCTCGATCACGTCCTTGCGGATGCGGATCGCCGCCCAGATGCCGACCTCGGTCCAGAACGCGCCGAAGGCGAGCAGGAGGAGGGCCACGAAGTACTGGCCCCGCATCAGGAATACCAGGAAGCCGACGGCGCCGAGGAAGCCGTAGACCGCGCGGCGGGCCGCGTAGCGGTCGATGGTCAGGCCGCCGGGGTTGCCCGCGAGGTCGATCCTGCGGCGGTACCTGGCGACCAGGGTGGGGCCCATCAGGCGCAGGACGGCGGGCGCGTACCGCATGCCGAGCCGGTCGATGAGCGAGTCGACCGCACCGGTGCGGGTGGCGCCCACCTCCAGGGCGAGCACCAGGTCACCGGGCAGCTTGGCCTCCGCGCGGTACATGCGGATCCCGGCGAAGACGCCCCAGACGCTCAGGCCCATGACGGCCGCGAGCAGAAGTGCCATTTCTTTCCTCCCCTCGGCGGAGAACTGTCGGACGGGTCAGACGTCGATGCGGGACATGCGGCGGATGAGGACGAAGCCGATGGCGTAGAGCGCGAAGGCGATGATCACGCAGGCCTGGCCGACGGGTGAACCGGTCATCCGGTCCAGGGCGCCGTCCTTGACCCCGTTCATGAGGAACAGGGCGCCCACGCCCAGGGCGGGGACGGCGTACGAGGTCATGGTGACCTGGGAGAGCTGGGTGCGGATCTCGCGCCGGGTCTCCTTGCGCTCCTCCAGCGTCTCCGTGAGGTTGCGCAGCGCGCCGACGACCTGTCCGCCGGCCCGGTTGGAGAGCACCAAGGTGGTGACCAGGACGACCAGTTCGCGTGAGGGCAGCCGGTCGGCGAGGTCGCCGAGCGCCTCGTCCATGGACTGGCCGATCGCCAACTGGTCGGCGACCTTGCCCAGTTCCTCTCCGGCCGGCGCCTCGAGTTCATCGGCCGCCATCCCGATCGCCGTCCGCAGGGCCAGTCCGGCCTGGGTCGCGTTGGCCAGGATGCGGGCGAGTTCCGGGAGTTGATTGATGAACTTCTCGATGCGTTTCTGGCGCTGCCAGTTGAGGAACTGCACGGCCACGCCGACGCCGAGCAGCCCGGCGAGCGGGCCGAAGAAGGGGGCGAGGGAGGCCTGGCCGATGAGCCACAGGGCGGCGACGGTGGCGAGCATGTAGGCGAAGAACTCGCCGGGGGTGACGTCGAGGCCGGTGGCGGCGAGCCGCAGCTCCAGCTTCTTGCCGAGCCTGGTGCGGCGCAGCCGGCGGTCGAGGGTGCGGAAGCGGCGCGCGCGGCCGCCGGCCGGGATCTGGCCGGTGTGTGCGAGCCGTTCGACGAGCGCGGCCCGTTCGGCCCGGCCGGTGGCGTAGGTGTGCACGCCCACGACGGCCAGGACGCAGGTCAGCAGGGTGATGCCGGTGGTGAGGGTGACGAGGTTCTGCAGATTCATGGGACGGCACCTACCTGGCTTCTCGGGTGGCCAGCTCGTCCGCGGACCGGGCGACGCCGAAGGCCTGTGGGATGGGCTGGTTGGACATGTAGAGGCGGTCGGCGGTGCGGCGGGTGAGCGGGAAGTGCTGGAAGGCGCCGTAGATCCGGCCGTCCGGGGCCATGGGCTGGGCGTTGAACCGGGCCACGGTGGCGAGGCGGTACGGCTCCCCGCCGTGGCTGTCGAGCAGGGCGATCTCGGTGACGCGGCGGGCGCCGTCGGCGAAGCGGGTGAGCTGGATGATGACGTCGACCGCGCTGTTGATCTGGTCGTGCAGGGCGATGAAGGGGACTTCGACGTCGGACATGGACGCCAGGGTCTGCAGGCGCATCAGCGCGTCCTCGGCGCTGTTGGCGTGCACGGTGGCGAGTGAGCCGTCGTGGCCGGTCGACATCGCCTGGAGCATGTCGAGGGACTCGCCGCCGCGGACCTCACCGACGACGATGCGGTCGGGGCGCATGCGCAGGGAGTTGCGGACCAGGTCGCGGATGGTGATCTGGCCCTTGCCCTCGACGTTCGGGGGGCGGGACTCCAGCCGGATGACGTGGGACTGCTGGAGCTGTAGTTCGGCGGAGTCCTCGATGGTGATGATGCGTTCGCCCTCCGGGATCAGGCCGGAGAGGGCGTTGAGGAGTGTGGTCTTGCCGGTGCCGGTGGCGCCGGAGACGATGATGTTGAACTTCGCCTGCACCAGGCCCGCGAGCAGGAACAGGATGTGCTCGTCGAGCGAGCCGAAGCCGATCATCTCCTGGAGCGTGAAGGAGCGGGGGAAGCGGCGGATGGTGAGGGTCGCGCCGGTCAGGGACAGCGGCGGGATGATCACGTTGACGCGCTCGCCTGAGGGGAGACGGGCGTCGACCATCGGGTTCGACTCGTCGACCCGCCGGTTGACCGTGGAGACGATGCGTTCGATGGTCTGCATCAACTGGTCGTGGGAGGCGAAGCGGATGGGCAACTGCTCCACCCGGCCGCCACGTTCGACGAAGATCGCGTCGGGCCCGTTCACCATGATCTCGGTGATGGACGCGTCTTCGAGGAGCGGCTCCAGGATGCCGAGGCCCAGTGCCTCGTCCACCACCCGCCGGATCAGCTGGGAGCGTTCCACCGTGGAGAGCACCGGGCCCTCGCGGCTGATGATGTGCCCGAGGACCCGCTCGAGCCTGGCCCGGCGCTCGGCGGCGGCCAGCGAGGACATCTCCGCGAGGTCGATCTCCTCCAGGAGCTTGGCCCGGTACGAGGCGACCATATGGCCGTCCTCGCCCCGATGACCGTTCTCCTCGGGGGAGTTGATACGTGCCCGCAGGCTCATGGTGCGTGCTCCTCGCGTGCCTCAGTGGTCGAGCGGCATGGTGGCGGTCTTGGTGGCCTCGTAGTCCCCCAGTCCGGGGAAGAGCTTCGGGATGCCGACGTGCGCGACGACGGTGACCGACCCGCTTCCCGGAGAGGGTTCGCAACGCACCGTCAGCCGGCTGCTGACGGCGTCCGCGCAGGCCGCGACCGCGTCCTGGCGCAGCGAGGCGGCCCGAGCGCCGGCCCGGGCCGCCGTGCCGGCCTGCTGGGCGGCGTAGGCGACGAGGCCGAGCTGGATGCCGGCGAGGGCGACGAGCAGCAGCACCGGGATGAACCCGAGGTACTCGATGGCCACTTGGCCCCGGTCGCGACCTGGGCGGTGACGTGTCCTGTCGTACGGCATCTCAGTCCTTCACCTCCTCCACCGCGCCCGCGTGTCCGTGCACGGTGATGGGGACGGAGACCGCGCCCGGGAAGAGCAGGGGGACCCGTATCGACACGTCCGCGGTCACGAAGCCGGTGCCGCCGCACTGGTCCACCGTGGTCCCTCCCCGCCAGGACGCCGAGAGGTCCTTCAGCGCCGCCTGCTCGCACACGCCGAAGCGCTCCCCCCGGGGAGCGGCCGTGCCCGCCCGTACCCCCTCGTCCGCAGCATTCCCCGCGAGCGTGTACGCGTATCCCACCAGCACGAGCTGCCACAGCAC
>NZ_WVUG01000365.1 GCF_017614965.1 Streptomyces griseorubiginosus
CTCCCGGACGGCGGCGAGGAGTTCGTGTTGGGGCAGGTGGGCCGGGTCCGTCTGGATCTGGAGGGAGCGGATGCCGGGGGTGAGGTCCGTGATGCCCTCGGGGCCGTCGGAGGCCACCGCCTCCATCAGGGCGTGCACCCGCATGCGCAGGGCCAGGTCCAACTGCATGGGGCCGAACTCCACCAGCAGGTTGTCGTCGCCGCTGCGGCGGTACGTCACGTCTCCGTCGCGGGCGAGGATGCCGCCGTCCACGATCTCCGGGCGGGCCGATCCGTCCACGTTCACCGGCATGAAGCGCACCGTGTCTCCCGGCCGCAGCTGGCCGAGCTTCCAGCGCTCGCCGCTCAGCACGGTCGCCGGGCACACGAACCCGCCCAGGGACGGGCCGTCCGGGCCCAGCAGCACCGGCATGTCGCCGGTGTAGTCGACGGCGCCGACCGAGTACGGGGTGTCGTGGATGTTGGACGGGTGCAGGCCCGCCTCGCCGCCGTCGGTGCGGGCCCAGCGGGGCTTGGGGCCGACCAGACGGACGCCGGTGCGGGCGGAGTTGAAGTGGACCTTCCAGTCGGCGGCGTAGAAGTCGCGGATGTCGTCCTCGGTGAAGAACTCCGGTGCCGCGTGCGGGCCTTCGACGGCGCCGATGTGCCAGAGGGCCGTGAAGTCGGGGCGTTCGGTGACCGGGGCTCCCTCGGTGACGGTCCCTCCGTGCAGGACGTCGCCCGTCCGGAGCGCCCTGCCGCCGTGTCCGCCGAAGCGGCCCAGGGTGAAGGTGCTCGCGCTGCCCAGGAAGGCCGGGACGTCGAGGCCGCCGGCGAACAGGACGTAGGTCCGCAGGCCGTGTTGCGCGGGTGCGCCTACCTCGAGCACGGCGCCCGCGGGCACGGTCACCGGCTCCCACTGCGCGACCGGCGTGCCGTCGACCGTGACGGGGGCCGGGGCGCCGGTCACGCAGAGGGTCGTCGGGTGCGTGAACCGCAACGACGGTCCCTGCAAGGTGCATTCGAGGCCGGGGGCGCCCTCCGCGTTGCCCAGGGCGCGGTTGCCGAGCCGGAAGGAGCGGTCGTCCATGGGGCCGCTCGGCGGCACGCCGACCTGCCAGTAGCCGGTGCGGCCCGGCCAGTCCTGCACGGTGGTGAGGGTGCCGGCGGAGACCACCTCGATGCGCGGGGTCGGGTCGCTCACCGAGGCGAGCGTGGCCGTGGAGTGCCGGGCCGCCTTGAAGCCCTCGTCCTCCAGGGCCGCGCGGACCAGTCCCAGGTTGGTCTCGATGCCGTCGACGCGGGTGCGGGCCAGTGCCTCGTCCAGTCGGCGCAGGGCGTGGGCGCGATCGGAGCCGTACGCGATCACCTTGGCGAGCATCGGGTCGTACGACGTCGTCACCTCGGTGCCGCTCTCCACCCAGCCGTCGACGCGTACCCCCGAAGGGAACTCGACCCTGGTCAACAGACCTGCGCTGGGACGGTGTTCGCGCGAGGGGTCCTCGGCGTAGAGGCGGGCCTCGACGGCGTGGCCGCGGGGCGGGCCGGGTTCGCGCACGACGTCGCGTTCGCCGCGGGCCAGGCGCAGCATCCAGGCGACCAGGTCGACGCCGTAGATCTCCTCGGTGACCGGATGTTCCACCTGGAGGCGGGTGTTGACCTCCAGGAAGTAGGCCTCCTCGCGCGTGGCGTCGTACACGAACTCGACGGTTCCGGCGGAGCGGTAGCCGACGGAGGCGCACAGATCGCGGGCAGAGGACGTGAGTTGGGAGCGGACGTGTGGGGGCAGGCCGGGGGCCGGGGCCTCCTCCAGGACCTTCTGGTTGCGGCGCTGGAGGGAGCAGTCGCGGTCGCCGAAGGTGACCACCCTGCCGTCGCCGTCGCCGAAGACCTGCACCTCGACATGGCGGGCGTGCTCCACCAGGCGCTCCAGGAAGACGCCTGCCGAGGAGAAGGATGCGGCGGCCACGCGCTGCACCCGGTCCCAGGCGTCGGTCAGTTCGTCCGCTGATCGACATGCCGACATGCCGATTCCGCCACCGCCGCCGGTCGCCTTGAGCATGACCGGATAGCCGATGGCGGCCGCCTCGCACAGCGCCTCCTCCAGCGACCCCAGCAGCCCTGTTCCCGGTGCCAGCGGCACTCCCGCCGCTTCGGCGGCTGCGCGGGCGGTGTGCTTGGCGCCGAACAGCTCCAGCTGCTCCGGGGTCGGGCCGACGAAGACGATCCCGGCCTCCTCGCACCTCCGAGCGAACAGGGCGTCCTCGGAGAGGAAGCCGTAGCCGGGGTGGATGGCGCCCGCGCCGCTGTCCTTGGCTGCCTTCAGCACCAGGTCGGCGTCGAGGTAGGACTCCTTCGCGGGCGCCGGGCCGAGCCGCACCGCCTGGTCGGCGAGACGGACGTGGGGTGCCGAGCGGTCCGGGTCGGAGTACACGGCGACGGTGCGCAGGCCGAGTTCGCGGGCGGTGCGGATGATCCGGACCGCGATCTCGCCGCGGTTGGCGACCAGCAGCGTGTCGAAGGTCATCGGACGGCTCCGGCGATCGTCATCTCCACGGCGGTCGGCTCGAAGCCGTTGCAGGGGTTGTTGATCTGGGGGCAGTTGGAGACGAGGACCAGGACGTCGCGTTCGGCGCGCAGGGTCAGCTTCAGGCCCGGTGCCGAGATGCCGTCGACGATGCCGAGGGTGCCGTCCTTCTCGACCGGCACGTTCATGTACCAGTTGATGTTGGAGACCAGGTCCCGCTTGCCGAGGCCGTGCCTGGATCCCTCGGCGAGGAAGTTGTCCACGCACGCGTGCTGCGACCAGGTGTGGTGGCCGTAGCGGAGGGTGTTGGACTCCTTGGAGCAGGCGCCGCCGACCGTGTCGTGCCGGCCCACCTCGTCCTCGACCACCGTCATCAGCGGGGTGTACTCGTTGCTCATGAGCACGCTGCCCGTGGTCAGGAAGATGCCGCCCTGCGCCTGGACGGTGTCGGGGGCGCTGTAGCGGACCGAGGTGTCGTGGGCGTCGTACGCCAGGAAGTCGACGGCCTGGTTGCCGTGCAGGTCGGTGATGGTCAGCGTCTGGCCGGCGCGGATCACGGACGACCAGGCCGCCCGGGCCGGAACGACGGTCGTGCGTACGGGTGCCGGCGTGCTGGTGCTGGTGCTGGTGCTGGTGGTCGTGTTCGCGCTCATGCGAGCCCCCTCGCGGCGAGGAATTCGGCGGTGTTCAGGAAGGCACGGCGGCCCTCGGGAGTGGCCTCCCACAGCGGGTCGCCCGGCGCGGTCGGTGCCGCGCGCCAGGCGAGGACCTCCAGGGGGGTGCTGACGTACTCCTCCCGGGGGTCGGCGGGGTGCGGCACGTTGGCGATCAGCACGGTGAGGTCCTGCTCGGCGCGCAGGGTGACGCTGCCTCCGGGGCCGGTCGAGCCGGTGAAGTCGAGGGTGCCGTCGTCGCGGATCTCCACGCCCTGGAAGAAGGAGAGGGACGGGGGGAGATCGCGGGGTTCGAGGCCGTTCTTCGCGGCCGCCAGCTTGAACAGCTCGCGGCCGGCGGGGGAGTCGGACTGCGGGGTGCCGTCGCCGTAGCGGTCGGTGTTGCGGGCGAGGGTGGAGGTTCCGCACAGGGCGTCGTGGCGGTGGGAGGTGTCGGCGATCACCGACGCGAGCACCCGGCCCTGGTCGGACAGCAGCAGCCGGCCCTCGCCGAGGTAGGCGTTCCACTGCACCTTCACCGTGTCGGCCACGTTCAGCCGCTCCCAGGGGCGGTCCGCGACGTACAGCAGCAGATGCGCGCAGGCGTCGCCGCGCAGGTCGGTCAGGCGCAGCTCGGTGCCCCGGGCCAGCACCCGGTGCGTGTAGTTGCCGCCCGCCACCGTCTCCGCCCACACCAGATGGCCGGCCTCGCAGGGCGGGTTCGGCCAGTCGGCGGCCGGGACGACGGGCATGGTCTCGGCACGGGTGCCCTCCTGTGCGCGCGCGTGGTCGCGGGCTCCGTATGTGGTCGCTGTCGCCATCGCGGGACCTCCGGCTCCGGGATCGTCTCTTCCGGGTAGTGCTGCTCCGGTCATTTCTGTCGCTCGACAGAAATTAGGAGGCGGTCGGGTCGCCGGGATTGCCCGCGCGTTGCCGGTCGGTTACCGAGCCCTCACCAAGATCGCCCCAGGGGTCGTCGTACCAGGTGGTGTGCGAGGATCGAACGCATGGGAACGACGGGTGGGCGCCGGGTCGGCAGGCCCCGGGCCGCGCAGCGGCCGGACAGCGGGCTCTCGCCGCGCGACGAACTGCTCGCGGCGGCCGCCGAGTTGTTCACCACCCAGGGCTACGCGGCCACCACCACCCGCGCGGTGGCC
The DNA here is from genome assembly GCF_017614965.1 of Streptomyces griseorubiginosus. Taxonomy (GTDB): domain Bacteria; phylum Actinomycetota; class Actinomycetes; order Streptomycetales; family Streptomycetaceae; genus Streptomyces; species Streptomyces griseorubiginosus_B. The sequence continues at coordinate 4,316 of NZ_WVUG01000365.1, forward strand.
GAGCGCGCGGGCATGCGGCAGGCGTCGATGTACCACTACGTCTCGGGCAAGGAGGAACTCCTCGCCGACCTGCTGGAGTCCACGGTCACGCCCTCGCTGACGTACGCCCGCCGCCTCCTCGCCGATGACACGAGGCCCGCCGAGCAGCGGCTGTGGGACCTGTGCCGTACGGACGTCGAGCTGCTGTGCGGCGGCCCGCACAACCTCGGCGGCCTCTATCTGCTGCCCGAGGTGCGCACCGAGCGGTTCGCCGGGTTCCATGCCGTGCGCGCCGAACTCAAGGACGCCTACCGGCAGTTGCTCGCCGCCACCCCGGCCGGCGGCGCGCTCGCCAAGAGCGAGCTCGATCTCCGTACGGACCTGGTGTTCGGGTTGATCGAGGGCGTGATCCTGGTGCACCGCTCCGAGCCCGAACGGCCGGTGTCGGTGTTCGCGGAGGCGACGGCGGACGCGGCGTTGCGCATCGCCGGGGTCTGAACGGCCGCCCCGGAAGGAGATCTTCACCCGTCGCGGTGAGTGAACCTCGTACGCCCGTGCGTCGTCACACACCGTGTGCGACCGGGGGCTCAGCGTGCAAATGGGCCGAGGGTACTCCGATCCCCTGCCCGGTTTCAGGTGCTTGCTGAATATGACACGGCGATGATCCGGTCGGACTAAGCTCGCCCGCAGCGCACCGAGTTGAACCATATTCGTGCGCTTGTTCCCTATATGTGCGACTCCCAGTCGATTCGTTTCAGAGGGCCTACATGGTGAGTGTTCAGTCCCCGCCCGGGCGCCGAGAACTTCCCTACGCGCGCGTGTTGTTGCTCCCCGCGATAGCGATGGCCGCGGCGACCGGCGCCGCCGTCGCCGCGGTGACCGAGCCCGCCAGGGCCGCCGTCGGCTGGTGCGGCGCCGTCGCCACCCTCCTGGTGATCGCGACGGCGGCCGAAGCGGTACGACGCGGCCGCGGTCTGCGGGCCCTGCGCGAGGAGAGCACCCGTCACATCGCGTACCTGGAACAGCGCGTGGCCGCACACGACCACGAGATCGTGCGCCTCGGCCGGGAGATCACGCCCGCCGCGATCCAACAGCTGCGCATCGGCGTTTCACCCAGAGAGGTGATTCGCAGCCTGGGCGACGTGGACCCGTCGTACCGCGACCTCGCCCCCGCGCAGGCGGACCTGGTCCAGCGGATGGTCGACATCGTCGACCACGAGGAAGCCCTGCGCGACTCGGCGGCCCGCTCCTTCGTGAGCGTCGCCCGGCGCGTCCAGGCCATCGTGCACCAGCAGGCCAGCGAACTCCGTGAGATGGAGGAGGACCACGGGCGCAACCCCGAGGTCTTCGACGACCTGCTGCGCATCGACCACGGCACCATGCTGATCGGCCGCCTCGCCGACTCCATCTCCGTGCTCGGCGGCGGCCGCCCCGGCCGTCAGTGGCCCGAACCCGTCCCGCTGTACAGCGTGCTGCGCGGCGCCATGTCCCGCATCCTGGAGTACCGCCGGATCAGCCTGGACTCCATCGCCAAGGTCAACATCAACGGCGTGTCCGTCGAGCCGGTCATCCACGCGGCCGCCGAACTCCTCGACAACGCCACCCGCTACTCGCCGCCGCAGACCAAGGTGCACGTCACCGCCAGCGAGGTGCAGACCGGCGTCGCGATCGAGATCGAGGACGCCGGCGTCAGCCTCAGCGAGGAGGCCCGCGCCCGGGCCGAGGGCATGCTCGAGCGCGCCAAGCAGGGCACCGACCTCCAGGACCTCGGCGAGTCCCCGCGCCTCGGCCTCGCCGTCGTCGGCCGTCTGTGCGCGGCGTACAACATGCAGGTCTCGCTGCGCTCCTCCGCGTACGGCGGCGTCCGCGCCGTCCTCATCGTGCCGCGCGACATGATGACCGAGGACCCCGCGCCCGGACTCGCCCACGGCATCGGGGCCGCCTCGGCACCCAAGGCCGACGACGCGCTCGAAGGCCCGCAGCGCCCGCCCAAGAAGCGGCGCCCCACCAGCCCGAAGTACCCGGCCGCGGTCTCCATGGAGGACGACGTCCCGGTGGTCACCGAGTGGACCGCGGGCGGGCTGCCGCAGCGCCGCAGCCGCGTCAAGACCCCGCTCAGCCAGCGGATCGCCGAGCAGGAGGCCATCGAACGGGCCGAACGGGAGGGCCGGCCGACCGTCTGGTCGACGCCGAAGCCCGAGCCCGAGCCCGAACCGGTCAAGGACGAGCCCGCACCCGGCGCCTGGGTCGAGGCGTTCTGGAACGGCCTCAAGGACAAGCCCGACCCGCTCACACTCCAACCGCGAACCCGACCGGCCCGCGCCGAGGCCCGCGCCGAGGCCGATGACGAGGGAGACCTCAAGTGATCCAGCAGCGCGCCAACTTCGACTGGCTGCTCAAGGACCTGCACGACGGCGTACCGGGCATCGAGATGATCGTGGTGCTCTCCGCCGACGGACTGCGCATCGCCCGCTACGGCGGCGACCCGGACACCGCCGACCGCGTCGCCGCGGCCTGCGCCGGCCTGCAGAGCCTGGCGAGCGCCGTCGCCCAGGAGATCCCCAACAGCGACGGCAAGATGAAGATGGTCCTCATCGAGATCAACGGCGGCTACTTCTACCTGATGGCCGCGGGCGCCAACGCCTACCTCGCCGTGCTCTCCGACACGTTCGCCGAACCCGGCCTGATGAGCAACCGGATGTCCGACCTCGTCGCCCGCATCGGTGCCCATCTGACCAGTCCGCCGCGACGCAACGGGCAGACCGTATGACTCCTCCGCAACGCCGGCGGCGCCGCTTCAAGGAACAACCGTCGCCACCGCCGGCCCCACCCGGCACCCCGAAACAACCGGAGCGGCTCTTCGTGGTGGCCGGGCCGGACGGCGACGGTGAGCGCGACGCGGACCTCGACCTCGTCACGTTGATCGTGGCGCGCGCCGACCCCCCGCCGTCCGCCACGCCCGAGCAGTCGGCGCTGCTGCGGCTCTGCACCACCCCCCTGTCCGTGGCCGAGCTCTCGGCATATCTCAACCTGCCGTTCAGCGTGATGACGGTCCTGCTCACCGACATGCTGGCGGCCGGCCTGGTGACGGCGCGCGCACCGATCGTGCGCCAGTCCGTCGCCGACCGTTCCCTCCTCGAAGCGGTGATGCATGGACTTCAAAGGCTCTGACACCATCCCCGGCCCACGCACCGAGGACCAGCTGCCGCACACGGCCGCGGCAGCGGTCAAGATCGTGATCGTGGGCGGCTTCGGCGTCGGCAAGACGACCATGGTCGGCTCCGTCAGCGAGATCAGGCCGCTGACCACCGAAGAGACCATGACGCAGGCCGGCATCGGCGTCGACGACAACTTCGGCTCGGAGACCAAGACGGCCACCACCGTCGCCATGGACTTCGGCCGCATCAGCATCACCGAAGAACTGGTGCTGTACCTCTTCGGCACCCCCGGCCAGGAACGCTTCTGGTTCCTGTGGAACGGCCTGTTCGACGGCGCGCTGGGCGCGGTGGTGCTGGTCGACACCCGCCGGCTGGAGGTCAGCTTCGACGTCATAGGGCGGCTGGAGGAACGCGGGGTGCCCTTCGTCGTCGCCGTCAACACCTTCCCCGACGCGCCCCGTTACCCCATCGGCGAACTCCGCACGGCACTCGACCTGCCGGACGAGATCCCCATCATCGAGTGCGACGCCCGCCGCCGGGCCTCCAGCCGGGACGTCCTGATGACCCTGCTGCGCTTCCTGCACGCCCTGGCAATGGCCAAGGCCCCGGCGTGAGCCCTCACCCTTTGCACCCCCGGATCACTCCCTCTCGAACGTACCCCGGATCACTTCCCTCTCGGAGCGACCATCGTGACCCCAGACCCCGCCTTCCCCACCAGC
>NZ_WVUG01000366.1 GCF_017614965.1 Streptomyces griseorubiginosus
GTAGACGACTGGGTTGATAGGCCGGATCTGGAAGCACGGTAACGTGTGGAGGTGACCGGTACTAATAGGCCGAGGGCTTGTCCTCAGTTGCTCGCGTCCACTGTGTTAGTTCTGAGGCAACGACCGTTGCCGGCTTAGAGCAGAACGCATAACAGAAAAGTGTGCTTGTTCGCTCGAAACCATTAGGGTTTCGGTGGTTATAGCGTGAGGGAAACGCCCGGTTACATTCCGAACCCGGAAGCTAAGCCTTACAGCGCCGATGGTACTGCAGGGGGGACCCTGTGGGAGAGTAGGACGCCGCCGAACAATCTTTGGAAGGACCCCTGGTCCCAGCGTTCAGCTGGGACCAGGGGTCCTTTCGTTTTTACAATGCTTGCGGTACCGAAGACAGGAGTCACCATGTCCACCAACTCTCCCGACGACCGACCGGAGCGCGACCAGCGGCGACGGGACAGTGGTGATCGCGGTGACCGTGGCGGTTACCGCGGCAACCGCGGTGGTCAGGGTGACCGTGGCGGTTTCCGCCGTGACGACCGGCGCGACGACCGCCGCGACGATCGTCGTGATGGCCGGCGGGACGACAATCGCGGTGGCGGTTACGGCCGCCGGGACGACCGGCGTGACGGTGACCGTGGCCCGCGTCCGGCTTTCCAGCGCGACGACCGTGACCGTGACCGTGACCGCGGCCCGCGTCGAGACGACCGTGACCGGGACCGTGGCGGCTTCCGCCGTGACGATCGCGGCGACCGGGGCGAGCGTCCCTCCTTCCGCCGGGACGACCGCGGGGAGCGGCGTGACAGCGACCGGGGCGGCTTCCGCCGTGACGACAACCGGGGCGGTGGGTACGGCCGCCGTGACGACCGTGGTGCGCAGGGTGACCGGGGCGGTTTCCGCCGTGACGACCGGCGGGATGACAATCGCGGTGGCGGTTACGGCCGTCGGGACGATCGGCGTGACGGTGACCGTGGCCCGCGTCCGGCTTTCCAGCGTGACGATCGTGACCGTGACCGCGGCCCGCGTCGAGACGACCGTGACCGGGACCGTGGCGGCTTCCGCCGTGACGATCGCGGCGACCGGGGCGAGCGCCCGTCCTTCCGCCGTGACGACCGAGGCAACCGAGGCGACCGGGGCGAGCGTCCCTCCTTCCGCCGTGACGACCGCGGCGAGCGGCGTGACAGCGACCGGGGCGGCTTCCGCCGCGATGACAACCGCGGTGGCGGTTACGGTCGTCGGGACGACCGGCGTGATGGTGACCGTGACCGTGGCTCCCGCCCCGCGTACCAGCGCGACGACCGCGGTGGACGTGGTGGCCCCCGCCGTGACGACCGCGGTGGGCGCCCCGGAGGCTTCCGCGGGCGGGACGACCGGCAGGGCGGAGGCCGTTTCCGCGACGACCGCGACCGGGACCGGGGCGACCGGGAGCCGATCAAGCGGCTGCCGATCCCCGAGGACGTCACCGGCGAGGAGATCGACAAGGACGTACGGCAGGAACTGCAGAGTCTGCCCAAGACGCTCGCCGAGGACGTCGCCAAGAACCTGGTGATGGTCGCCCGGCTCATCGACGAGGATCCCGAGGGCGCGTACGGCTACTCCAAGGTCGCCCTCCGGCTCGCCTCGCGCGTGGCCGCCGTACGGGAGGCGGCCGGGTTCGCCGCGTACGCGAACCAGAAGTACGCCGAGGCGCTCGCCGAGTTCCGGGCCGCGCGGCGGATGACCGGCAGTGCGGAGCTGTGGCCGCTGATGGCGGACTGCGAGCGTGGCCTTGGACGGCCCGAGAAGGCGCTGGACATGGCCGGGGCGCCCGAGGTGCACAAGCTCGACAAGGCCGGGCAGGTCGAGATGCGGCTGGTCGCGGCAGGCGCCCGGCGTGACATGGGGCAGCTGGACGCGGCGATCGTGACGCTGCAGAGCCCCGAGCTGGCCTCCAACTCCGTTCAGCCGTGGACCGCGCGGCTGCGGTACGCCTACGCCGACGCGCTGCTCGCCGCCGGTCGTGAGGGCGAGGCGCGGGAGTGGTTCGCCAAGGCCGTCGAGGCCGACCGGGACGGCAGCACGGACGCCTCGGACCGGCTCGCCGAGATGGACGGGGTCGAGTTCGTCGACGCCTTCGACGAGAGCGACGACACCAACGGTGACGACGTTGACCTCGAAGTCGTCGACGTCGAGGACAAGGACCGGCACGACGAGGACCAGGACGACAAGGACTGATCCTGTCGGTCTGTGACGACGAAGGGCGGGGCCACGGTCCCGCCCTTCTTTCGTGTCTTCTGTGTCGGCCCGGTCAGAGGTCCAGTGCCCGCAGCACCAGACCCGACGCCGGCTTCGGGCCGAAGGACGTCGACTTGCGGGGCATGGTCACGCCCTGGCGGGCCAGGTCGCGGACGACCTCCTCGCGGACCGGGTGCATCAGGACCGCCGTACCGCCGTCGCGTTCCGCCTTCGCGATCGTGGCGGCCGTGTCGTGGATGTAGGCGATGTGGGCGGGGGAGTCCTCGGGGATGTGCCAGACGTGGTCGAGGAGGGTGGCGTGCAGGACGGTGGCGTCCAGAGTGCGCCAGGCCGCCGGGCGGTCGGCCGGGATCGTGCGGGCCAGCAGGGCCGGGTCGGGGTGGTCCAGCAGGTGGAAGGCGCCGTCTCCCGCCAGGAGGAAGGCGTTGCCCGCGCAGGCCGCGTCGGCGAGGGCTTCCAGGGCTTGTGACAGGGGGACGTCGAGACGTCGTACCCGGAACAGTCCTGCCACGGCCTCCAGTGCGTCCGCGACCGGGAGGCCGTGCAGGAGGCGGTGGATGGCGCGGACGCGGAGGGGGTAGCGGGCGGTGTCGACCAGGAGGACCAGGCCGTAGTCCCAGGGACTGGGGGAGGGGTGCTCGGTGCGGAGCCGGCGGTAGGTCGCCCAGCGGTGGTGGCCGTCGGCGATCAGGGCCTGGTGCTCGGCCAGTTCGGCCTGTATACGGGTCAGGTCGGAGGGGTCGGTGACCGACCAGAGGCGGTGACTGTAGCCGTCCTCCGTGGTGGTGGAGAGCAGGGGCGGGCGACCGGCGACGCGTTCCACGATCTCGCTGGTGGCGGCCGACGAGCCGTTGCCGCGGTAGGTCAGCAGCAGGGGTTCGAGGTTCGCGGAGGTGGCGCGCATCAGGGCCGCACGGTCGGCGACCACATGCGGCATGACGTCCTCATGGGGCAGGACCACACCGTCCGACGGGTCGGAGACGCGCAGGGCGCCGATGATGCCGCGTTGCAGCATGCCGTCGTCGTGGCGCTGTTCGTAGACGTACAGGCCCGGTTCGGGGTCGGTGGTCAGGACGCCCTCGTCGAGCCAGCGGCGCAGGGTGTCCGAGGCCTGTTCGTTGCGGGCGTGCGGGGTGGGGGCCTGCGGGAGGATCAGGCGGACGATGTTGTGCGGGTCGGAATCCTGCAGGTGGTGCAGGCCGTCGGGGCGTACGACGACGTCGTAGGGCGGGGATGTCACGGCGGCCAGGCTGCCGACCCGGTCGGGGTCGTACCGCAGTCCTCGGAACGGGGTGAGTTCCAGGCCTCGGCGCGCCGTTGCTTCCGGGTGACCTGCAGTGTTCATCCCGGCATCGTACGTGTGTCAGTGGCGTGCGGGATGATCGGGGGAAAGCCGTCGAACGAGGAGCGATGCGGAATGAGCCAGAGCGTCAGGACGAGGCCCGAGGGCAGTGGGCAGGCCCTGAGCAAGGCGTACGACACCGCGCTGCTCGACCTCGACGGGGTGGTGTACGCCGGCGGACTCGCCATCGCGCACGCGGTCGAGTCGCTGGCCACGGCCCGCGAGGGCGGGATGCATCTCGCGTACGTCACCAACAACGCGCTGCGTACCCCGGACGCCGTGGCCGGGCACCTGAGCGAGCTGGGGATCCCCACGGGCGCCGACGACGTCATCACCTCGGCCCAGGCGGTGGCGCGGCTGATCAGCGAGCAGGTGCCGGAGGGGAGCAGGGTCCTGGTGATCGGCGGTGAGGGGCTGCGGGTCGCGTTGCGGGAGCGGGGGCTCCAGCCCGTGGAGTCGGCGGAGGACGAGCCGGTGGCGGTCGTCCAGGGGTACGGCGGGCCCGAGTTGCCGTGGGGGCGGTTCGCCGAGGCCTGTTACGCCATCGCGCGTGGGGTGCCCTGGTACGCCTCCAACACCGACCTGACGATTCCGAGCGCCCGCGGGATCGCGCCTGGCAACGGCGCGGCCGTGGAGGTCGTGCGGATAGCGACCGGCGCCGAACCCCAGGTCGCGGGCAAGCCGTTGCCCCCGATGCACCGCGAGACCATCCTCCGCACGGGCGCCGAGCGGCCGTTGGTGGTCGGGGACCGGCTGGACACGGACATCGAGGGGGCGTTCAACGGCGAGGTCGATTCGCTGCTGGTCCTCACCGGCGTCACGGACGGCGCCCAACTGCTCGCCGCGCCCCCGCGGCACCGGCCGACGTACGTCGACGCCGACCTGCGCGGGCTGCTCACGGGACAGCCGGAGGTCGGAGAGGCGGGAGAGGGCTTCCGGTGCGGTGGCTGGACGGCGACGGCGGGTGCCGAGCGGCTGGAACTGGAGGGTGACGGAGAGCCGTTGGACGGGCTGCGGGCGCTGTGTGCCGCCGCCTGGACGGTGGCCGGTGAGGGTGTGTGCGAGCTGGAGACGGGGAAGGCGCTGGCACGGCTGGGGTTCTGAGCACCCGGGACCGAGTTCTCAGCGCCGGGCTCGAGCAGCGATGCGAGGGTAGGCTAACCTAACCTGGTGTTGGTCGACAGTCCTTCCGAACAGCGCGCGGAGACCGCCCCCGCGCCCCCGACCCGCCGGGCGGTACGTGCCTTTGGGCTGCTCGTGTCCGTCGCGGTGCTGGTGCTCGTCGCGCTGGCGAGCATCGCGATCGGCGCGAAGGGGCTCTCCCCGGAACAGGTCTGGCACGGACTGTTCCAGGACACGGGCACCTACGGCGACGTCGTGGTCGACGAGCGGCTGTCGCGGACGGTCCTCGGACTGCTCGCCGGCGCCGCGCTCGGCCTCTCCGGCGCGGTGCTCCAGGCGCTCACCCGCAATCCGCTGGCCGATCCGGGGCTGCTCGGCATCAACGCGGGCGCCTCGGCCGCGGTCGTCACGGCGATCACGTACTTCGGGGTCACCAGCCTGAGCGGCTACGTCTGGTTCGCCTTCGTCGGCGCGGCCGCGGTCGGCGCGCTGGTGTGGTTCCTCGGCGGCAGCCGGGGCGCGACCCCGGTGCGGCTCGCTCTCGCAGGTACCGCCATCAGCGCGGCCCTGTACGGCTATCTGCAGGCCGTGATGATCACCGACGACGCCGCGCTCGGCAGGATGCGCTTCTGGACGGTCGGTTCGCTCGCCTCGGCGACCGACTCGACGATTCTCCAGGTGCTGCCGTTCCTCGCGGCCGGCACACTCCTCGCCCTCGGGCTCGCCCGGCCGCTCAACGCCGTGGCCATGGGCGACGACACCGCCAAGGCACTCGGCGCCGACCTCAACCGCACCCGGGCGCTGTCCATGCTCGCCGCGACCGTGCTGTGCGGCGCGGCGACCGCCGCCTGCGGGCCGATCGCGTTCGTCGGGCTGATGGTCCCGCACATCGTGCGGTCCTTCACCGGTCCCGACCTGCGCTGGATCCTGCCGTACGCCACCATCCTGTCGCCCGTGCTGCTGCTCGGCGCCGACGTGATCGGCCGGATCGTCGCCCGCCCCTCGGAGCTGCAGGTCGGCGTCATCACCGCGCTCATCGGCGGGCCGGTCTTCATCTTTCTGGTACGACGGCGGAGGACGGCGCAGCTGTGAAGACCACCCGAGTCCTGCGGACCCCCGGCGGGCTCTCGCTGCGCCTGGACGTCCGTGCCGTCACCGTCGTCGTCCTGCTGCTGCTCGCCGCGCTCGCCGCGAGCGTCGTGCTCATCGGCACCGGAGACTTCCCGATCCCGGCCGGCGACGTGGTGAGGACGCTGCTCGGCGACGGCAACGCGGGCCAGGAGTTCATCATCAGGGAGCTGCGGCTGCCCCGGGTCCTGGTCGGTCTGCTGGTCGGCGCCTCCCTCGGGCTCGGCGGAGCGCTGTTCCAGGCCGTCACCCGCAATCCGCTGGGCAGCCCGGACGTCCTCGGCCTCGGGCAGGGGGCGACCGCCGGGGCCCTCACCATGATCGTGCTGTTCTCCGGGAGCGCGGCCCAGGTCACGCTGGGCGCGCTCGTGGGCGGACTGGTGACCGGGCTGGCCATCTATCTGCTCGCCTGGAAGCGGGGCGTGCACGGATACCGGCTGGTCCTGGTCGGTATCGGCGTCTCCGCGGTCGTCACGGCGGTCAACGGCTATCTGCTCACCATCTCCGACCTGGTCGACGCGGCCCGCGCGGTCGTGTGGATGACCGGTTCGCTCAACGGTCGGGACTGGGACCAGGTCTGGCCGCTGCTCGCGCTGTGCGCGGTGCTCGTGCCGCTCGTCCTCGCCAACGCCCGCGGGCTGCGGATGATGGAGATGGGCGACGACGTCTCGAACGCCCTCGGCGTGCGCGTCGAGCGGGTGCGGGCACTGCTGATGGTGGCGGCCGTCCTGCTCGTCGCCACGGCCACCGCGGCCGCCGGCCCCGTCGGCTTCGTCGCCCTCACGGCCCCTCAGCTCGCCCGCCGACTGACCCGCTCACCCGGCCCCAACCTGCTGCCGTCCCTGTGCATGGGCGCCTCCCTCCTGGTCACCGCCGACTGGGCCTCCCAGCGTCTCTTCGGCGCCGACCAGCTGCCCGTGGGCGTGGTCACCGGCGTCCTCGGCGGCGTCTACCTGCTGTGGCTGCTGGTCACCGAGCGCAAGGCGGGCCGGATATGAGCGGCTCGGCGAACCCGTACACCTCAAGGAGCACCGTGAACCGCCTGTCCGCCGAGAACGTCACCCTCGCCTACGACCAGCGGGTCATCGCCGAGCAGCTCTCGGTGGAGATCCCCGACAACTCCTTCACAGTGATCGTCGGACCGAACGCCTGTGGAAAGTCCACGCTGCTGCGGGCGCTGTCGCGGATGCTCAGGCCCAGTCAGGGCCGGGTGCTCCTCGACGGGCAGGTCATCCAGTCGATGCCGGCGAAGAAGGTCGCCCGCACGCTGGGTCTGCTGCCGCAGTCGTCGATCGCGCCCGACGGGATCACCGTCGCCGACCTGGTCGGCCGCGGCCGCTACCCGCACCAGGGCCTCCTGCGCCAGTGGTCCGCCGAGGACGAGCGGGTCGTCCAGGAGTCCATGGCGCGGACCGGGGTCGCCGAACTCGCCGAGCGGTACGTGGACGAGCTGTCCGGCGGGCAGCGGCAGCGGGTGTGGATCGCCATGGCGCTCGCCCAGCAGACCCCGCTGCTGCTGCTCGACGAGCCGACGACCTACCTCGACATCCAGCACCAGATCGACGTGCTCGACCTGTGCGCCGAGCTGCACGAGGAGCACGGGCGGACACTGGTCGCCGTGCTGCACGACCTCAACCACGCCGCCCGGTACGCCACGCATCTGATCGCGCTGCGCGAGGGGACGGTCGTCGCCGAGGGCGCCCCGAAGGACATCGTCACGGCCGAGCTGGTGGAGGAGGTCTTCGGGCTGCGCTGCCAGGTGATCGACGACCCGGAGACGGGCACGCCCCTGGTGGTCCCGGCGGCGCGCACGGCACGCGCGCGCGTGGTGGCTGCAGAAGCTTCTTGAGGCAGCGGCTGCAGAGGCTTCTTGAGGCGGCGGCTACAGAAGCTTCCTGAGCTGGAACAGGTCGCGCAGGCCCGCCTCCAGCCTCACCCGGCCCGAGCCCCACGCCTTGGCGAAGTTCAGCTCGCCGTTGACCAGGGCCACCAGGTCGTCGCCCTTCATGGTGAGTCTGATCTGGGCCTTCTCCGTCGGCGAGCCCTGGATGGTGTCCTGGACGACGATCCGGCCGCCGGTCATCCGGCCGACGAAGGTGATGTCGAGGTCGGTGATCCGGCAGCTCACCGAGCGGTCCAGGGACGCGGCGGTGCGGACGTCCCCCTCGGCGTGCTGCATGTTGTCCGAGAGCTTCTCGAGTGCGGCGCGGCACTCCTCGATCGTGGCCATCGGGATCGACGGTACCCCAGGGCTTCGGGGTAGCGTCTGGGCATGAGCGACACAGTGCCGGAGGGCGACGGCCCGCAGGAACCACCCGAGCCGGTGGACGAA
>NZ_WVUG01000367.1 GCF_017614965.1 Streptomyces griseorubiginosus
GGTGGACTCCTGGGCCGGCGGCTGGCTGGTGGCGGGGCTGGTCGGCGTCGACGCGGTGGGCGTCGGCGTCGGGGAGGTCGGCTTGTCGGGGGTGCAGGCCTTGTCGCCGCCGTTCCACGCGGCGATGAGGTGGTACGGGGTCACGACGTTGCCGGGCTCGTACGGTGCGGGACCGTGCCCGTCCCCCGACTGGCCGTCGTAGATGACGTCGTCGCCGTACAGGTCGATCTGCCCGTAGCAGTCGGGGGTCTTCACCGCCAGCTTCTGCCAGTCGCGCTGGGCGTCGTCGGATCCCGCGACGTCCTTCGCGGTGAGGTAGACCGTGGCGTGGTCGACGAGGGTCTGGTGGCCGGAGGTGGGCCAGTTGGGGCCTTCGGTCGTGTACTCGGCCAGCGAGACGGGGTACTTGCAGCTCTCTCCGATGTTCTGGCCGGGTGCCAGGCGCACCTCGACGGTGCCGGGCGCGGCGTTCCACTGGTGGAAGCCGCCCTGGGAGGTCCAGTCGGACCCGACCGGGTTTCCGCTGCTGTCGACGATGCGGTACTGCACGGTGGCGGACTGGCAGTCGCCCCCGGTGGTGGCGCTTGCGGTGGTGGCACCGAGGAGGGGTGCGGTGGCTCCGAAGAGAGCGCTTGCGGCGACGGCGGCCGCCGTTCTGTAGCGTGACGAGCGCATCAAGGTGTGATCCTGTGGCATCGAGGCGTGGGAGGTGGCTGGACGCGAGCAGCCCATGTCCACGGGCGGAAAGAAGGCGGGGGGAGCCACTCACGTCACTTCACTCACTTCAAACACAGCGAGTGAGCTGCATTCTTGCCACCCTTCACAACTGCCGTCAATCCTCCACGAGTTCATCACGACCGGAGCGGCTGCCTCGGCGGATGACGTCTCCGGCCGGCGAGGCGAGGGCTCCGACTCGCGAGGCGAGGGCTCCGACTTGCGAGGCGAGGGCTCCGGCCGGCGAGGCGAGGGCGTCGCCACCGCCGCACCGACACCACCTGAAGCGGTGACGATCCTTGCCTCACCCAGCAGTCACCTGTCAGAATGGTGATGTGAATCTTGATCATGTCTTCGTCTGCGGGCACCCGGCCCTCGACTTCGTGGCCACCCTGCGGGCCCGGCGCTCGGCCCGGTTCGAGATGTTCGTGACGCCGGAGCGGCTCAACGCCTGGTACCTGGAGTCCGGACTCGTGGACACGATCACGCCCGGCGAGGAGGACGACGTCCGGGCGGCGACGACGGTGCGCGAGGCCCTCTACCGGCTCGTCACCAACCGTCGTCTCGGTGAGGAGTTCGACCGGGAGGCCCTCGCCGTGCTCAACGGCGCCGCGCGCAGGACGCCCGCGACACCGCAGCTCACCCTGGGAGGCCGGCACACCGAGGCGACCCCCGACCAGGCCCTGGCCACCGTCGCCCGGCAGGCCGTCGAACTGCTCAGCGGCCCGGACGTCCCCCTGCTGAAGGAGTGCGGCAACCCCGAGTGCACGCGCGTCTACATCGACCGCTCCCGGGGCATGCGTCGCCAGTGGTGCGGCATGGAGTCCTGCGGCAACAAGATCAAGGCCGCCGCGTACCGGGCCCGCAAGAAGACGGCACCGGCGACGTCCGCACACTGAGGCCGGACCACGGTTCCCCGCGGCTCGGCCCACCCGGTCAGCGGCCGGGGGCGCGCTCGGTGATCTCCTGGAGGAACCACTCGTTGCCGTCGGGGTCCTTGAAGGCGGCGAAGGTGCCGTAGCTGGCCCGCTCCGGGTGGAGTCCGGGCACCCGGTGGGTGTCGCCGGCATGGTGGAAGGCGCCGGTCTCGTCGCGGAACGGGCCGGAGACCTCGACGCCTCGGGAGGTCAGCTCCTCCTGCGCCTTGACGATGTCGGTGACGGTCAGCTGCAGGCCGTGCAGCGTGCCGGGCTCCTGCCCGGTGAGCCCCTCGCCGAAGATGACCGAGCACGCGGACCCGGGCGGGGTGGCCTGCACGACGCGGTAGCCGTCCTGGATCGGGAAGTCGGCGTCGAGCCGCCAGCCGAGCCGCTCCACGTAGAAGCCCTTGGCGCGGTCCACGTCGGAGACGGGCAGGATGACGACTTCGAGCTTCATGTCCATGGCCGAGATCTCGCTTTCCGCGCGTCAGTGGTGTGCGCGCTGCATCAGTCACCGGTTTGAGTGGTGACGCAAGCATGGCAGGCGCGTTCGTCACCAGTCAAGGTGGTGACGAGTTAGGGGTGCTCAGACGGTGACGGTCTTGTACTCCGTGTACGCGCCGAGGCCGACCGCGCCGTACTCGCGGCCCACACCGCTGGCCTTGAACCCGCCGAACGGGCCGTCGAAGCCGATCGAGGCTCCGTTGACGGTGACCGTGCCGGTGCGGAGGCGGCGGGCGACCGCCAGGGCGTGTTCCTCGTCGGCGGACCAGACGCCGCCGGAGAGGCCGTACTCGGAGTCGTTGGCGATGCGGACGGCGTCGTCCTCGTCGTCGTAGGCGATGACCACCAGGACCGGGCCGAAGATCTCCTCCCGCGCGATCCGCATCGAGTTGTCGACGTCGGCGAAGACGGTGGGCGTGACGTAGTTGCCCTTCTCCAGGCCGTCAGGGACGTGCGGGCCGCCGGTCACCAGGCGGGCGCCCTCCTCGATGCCGAGCCGGATGTACGCGCGCACCCGCTCCTGCTGGTCGGGGCGGATCATGGGGCCGATGAAGGTGTCGGGGTCGCCCGGGTCGCCGACCCGCAGCGACTCCACCAGCTCCTTGAGCGCGGTCACGACCTCCTCGTACCGGCTGCGCGGCGCGAGGATCCGGGTCTGGGCGATGCAGGACTCGCCGTTGTTGAGCAGGGAGCCGAACTTCAGCCCCGCGACGGCCTTCTCGATGTCCGCGTCGGGGAGGATGATCGCGGCGGACTTGCCGCCCAGCTCCAGACTGACCCGCTTCAGCTGCTCACCGGCGATCGCGGCGATCCGGCGGCCGGCCCGCGTCGAGCCGGTGAAGGCGATCTTGTCGACCTCCCGGTGCGAGATCAGGTACTCGCTGGTCTCGCGGTCGGCGGGCAGCACGCTGATCACGCCCTCGGGCAGACCCACCCGCTCCAGCAGCTCGGCCAGGAAGCCCATGCTCAGGGAGTTCTCCGGGGACACCTTGAGCACGACGGAGTTGCCCGCGAGCAGAGCGGGGATGATCTTCGCGGTGGCCGAGGAGAAGGGCGAGTTCCACGGGATGACGGCGGCCACGACGCCGACCGCCTCGCGGCGCACCACACTGCGCACCGGGGAGGCGGGATCGGAGGGCACGAGGGTCTCCTCCCAGCCGAACTCCTCCGCCGCCTTCAGATAGGCGTTCGCCTGCCGGGTCAGGCCGGGCTGTCCGGCGCGGGTGAACCAGCCGGCCGAGCCGTTCTCCAGCGAGATCAGGTGCGCGATCCTCTCCGCGTCACGCTCACGCAGTGCGTTGAACTCCCGCAGGACGGCGATGCGTTGGGCCGGCGGGGTCAGCCGCCAGGCGCCCGCCTCGAAGGACGCCCGCGCCACGGCAAGGGCGCGGTCGACGTCGGCGGGCCGTGCCTGCGCGGCGCGGCCGACCACGGAACGGTCGTGCGGCGAGGCGATGTCGAGCAGGCCGGGGTCACTGGGTTCGACCCAGGAGCCGCCGATGAAAAGCCGGTCGTAGGTGATCACGTGCCCTCCTCTGGTTAACTGTCACTTTAACGTAGCACTTATCCAGGATAGGTGCACATGCAAGTGACGGGTTCACGTGATCGACAGGCGCACTTTCAGCAAGGCGTGGGTCTGGGCGGGGGCGCCGCCGCGCTCTCACTGCCCCCGCGCACGGCTCTGCCCTACCTGTCACATCAGTGTCGCTTTTATGGAAGCTACCTCCACCCTTGGGTGTCCGGTCGCCGTTAGACTCGGTGCGGTGAGAGCCGACGCCGTGCGTAATCTGGAAGCCGTTCTGGCCACCGGCGCGCGTATGCTCGCCGCCGACCCGGGCGCGAGCATCGCGAGCATCGCCGCCGAGGCGGGGGTGGACCGGCGTACGGTCTACCGGCGCTTCGCCTCCCGGGAGGACCTTCTCGCGGCCATCTACGAAGCCCGGCTGACGGCGATCGAGAGCGCGATCGAGGACGCGCGGCTGCGCGAGGCGCCCGTCGCCGTCGCCCTGCACCGCTACGTCGAGAACATCATCGCCGTCAACCGCGCCTGGCCCGTCGATCTCGCGCGCATGCTCGCCGACGACGACGTCCGCGCGCGCCGTGACGCCTCCGTCCGCGAGGTCGACGCCTTCCTCGAACGCGCCACGGAGGAAGGGCTGTTGCGGGACGGCCTGCCGGAAGGGTGGGCGGGCGCGCTACTCGTCCAGCTCATGCACCTGGTCTCCCGACAGCTGCCCGAGCTCAGTCCCGCCCGCGCCGCGGACGTGGTCGTCGACACCCTGCTGAACGGGCTCGGGGCGTCCTGACGGCGGGGATGAGGACCGTCAGTGGTCCAGGCGGTGCGGGTGGGCGGGGTAGACGCCGAGGATGCGCACCTCGGAGGAGAAGAAGCGCAGTTCGTGCAGGGCGAGGGCGACCCGCTCCTCGTCGGGGTGGCCCTCGATCTCGACGTAGAAGCGGCTGGGGTTGAGGCCCGCGCCCAGCTGGTAGCTCTCGATCTTGGTGAGGTTGACGCCGCTGCTGGCGAACCCGCCGAGCGCCTTGTAGAGCGCGCTCGGGATGTTGCGCACGCAGAAGAACAGGCTCGTCATCGTCGGCTCCCCGGTGTACGGGGCGAGCGCGGCCTCCCGGGACAGGACGACGAAGCGGGTGGTGTTGTCGGGGTCGTCCTCGACCTCGGAGCGCA
Source organism: Streptomyces griseorubiginosus (assembly GCF_017614965.1). GTDB lineage: Bacteria > Actinomycetota > Actinomycetes > Streptomycetales > Streptomycetaceae > Streptomyces > Streptomyces griseorubiginosus_B. The sequence goes on from NZ_WVUG01000367.1 coordinate 4,825, forward strand.
GCACGTCCAGGCCGTAGAGCCGGGCCGCGGCGGGCGGGGCGAGCGCCGCGTGCCGCGGGTCGCCCAGCTCGGCCACCTCCCGCGCCGCTCCGGCGGTGTCGTCGCTGACGAGGGTGCGCCAGCCGCCCTCCCGCACGACCTTGCGGCACTGCCCGAGCGCGTGCACGTGGCTGCGTACGCACTCGACCTCCTCCAGGGTCGCGCCGGGCACGCCCATCAGGTCGAAGCGGATGGCGAGGAAGTACTCGGCGACGATGAACAGCCCGGACTCCGGCAGCAGATGGTGGACGTCCGCGACGCGGCCGGCCGCGGAGTTGTCCACCGGGATGACGGCCACGTCGGCGGTGCCCAGCGTCACGGCGTCCAGCGCCTGCTCGAAGCTGGTGCAGGGCATCCCCTCCGCCCCGGGGTAGAGGGCCGCGGCGGCGGTCGCCGAGTTGGATCCGGGTTCACCCTGGTATGCGGCGGTCGTCACCGTGGTCAGCCTTCCTGGAGGAGCTCCTGTCGCGGGCCGCGCACGCACTGTCGCGAACCGCACCCGTGAAGTATCGGGGAACACGCGACGCGGGCCGGAGGATGCCCGGAGCGTGAGACGGGGCGTGCGGCGCACGGGCGCCGGTCGATGTGAAAAATCCGTGCGCGGTTCCTGAGATGCGGAAGGTTCCGTGTGTGAGCATGCACACCCACTCCATGATTGCGTCATCCGCCCGGGCACGGCAGAGTGTTCCAACTGCCGGGCCCGGCAAGCGAATTACCCGCAGCCGTCGCGGCACGACCCTACGGACGAACCGGAAGGAAGACGCGTGAGCCCGATATCGGTACGGGGATTTGCGGCGGCCTCCGCCACCGCGGTCACCGCCGTCGGAAGCGTCGTCGGCATAGCCTCGGGCAGCAGCGCCCAGCCGGGCGGCACGGAGGCGACGGCGGTCGGCGCCACGCTCCTCGCGGACATCCCCGCGGGTCAACAGGCCCAGGTGCAGACCGAGTCCCTGACGCGACAGGCCGACGCCCAGGCCGTCCAGGCGGACGCGAGCGCCAAGAAGGAGGCCGAGGAGGCCGCCCGCAAGGCCGCCGCCCGGACCGCCGTCGCCAAGAAGGCGGACGCCGAGAAGGCCGCGAAGGAGGCCAAGGAGCGCGCCGAGACGAAGACCACCTCCGCCTCCTCCTCCAGCTCCGCCGGCTCCTCCCAGGGCGGCGGTTCCTCCAACATCCCCGTCCAGAGCTCCTACACCACCGCGCAGATCAAGGCGATCGCCGCGCAGATCGTGCCGGGCGGCCAGCTGCAGTGCTTCAGCAACATCGTGGAGCGCGAGTCCGGCTGGAACTACCGGGCCGTGAACCCGAGTTCCGGCGCGTACGGCCTCATGCAGGCCCTGCCGGGCTCCAAGATGTCGTCCGCCGGTGCCGACTGGCAGACCAACCCGGCCACCCAGATCAAGTGGGGCCTCAACTACATGAACAGCGTCTACGGGAGCCCCTGTGGCGCGTGGACGTACTGGCAGGCCAACCACGCCTACTGAGTCCCGCGGCGGCCCTCAGACGCCGAGCCGTCGGGTCAGCGGGCGGCGGGCGAGGAAGAGGGCCGTGCCGGTGGCGAGGGCGGCGGCGCCGAGGGCGAGGAAGTAGCCGGGGCCCGGCACATGGTCGCCGGAGGCCTTCAGGGCGTTGCCGCCGATGCCGCCGCCGAGGGCCCCGGAGAGCCAGAACAGGGCCACCATCCGGCTGACGAAGGTGTCCGGGGCGATCGCCGTGGCGGCGCTCATGCCGACCGGCCCGAAGGACACCTCCCCGGCGGCCAGCAGCAGGAAGGCCGGCAGCAGCCACAGCGGGGAGACCCGGGCGCCGTCGGAGGCGAGTTCGGCGGCGACCGCGGTGACCAGGTAGGCGGCGGCCGTGGCGCCCATGCCGAGGGCGTACTTGACCGCGGTCGGCATCCGGTCCCCGGCGCGGGTCCACAGCCGGGCGAACAGGGGCGCCAGGAGCAGCACGAAGAGCGGGATCGCCGCCTGGAACCAGCTTGCGGGCACGGTCCGGCCCAGGACCCGGCGGTCGGTGGCGTGCTTGGCGAACAGGGCGAAGGCGGAGCCGCTCTGCAGGAACAGCGCCCAGAACACGGCGGAGGCCGCGAAGAGCCAGACGTACGTGCGCACCCGGACGCGCTCGGCGGCGGTGAGCAGGGGGTTGCGCAGCAGCCTCCAGAAGCAGATCACCGGGGACACCACGCACAACAGGCCGACCAGGGCCATGAGATGGGCGAGACGGAAGGTGCCGAGGGCGGCGTCGGTGCCGTAGCCGAGGGCGGTGACGGCGGTCGCGGCGAGGGTGGTGCGCAGGACGCGGGCGCGTTCGGCGGGCGGGGCGGGGAGTTCCGGTGCGGCGCCGGTGTCGCCGAAGTGGCGGGAGCCGCGGACGTACTGCGCCAGACCGGCGGCCATGCCGAGGGCGGCGGCGCCGAAGCCGAGGTGCCAGTCGACGCCCTCGCCCAGGGCGCCCACGACGATCGGCGCGATCAGGGCGCTGACCTGGACGCTCATGTAGAACACGGCGAAACCGGCGTCGCGTCCGGTGCGGTCGTCGCGGTCGTAGAAGGCGCTCAGCAGGCTCGCCATGTTGGGCTTGAGCAGTCCGGTGCCGCAGGCGACGAGCAGCAGGCCCGGGTAGAGGGAGCCGGTGACCGGCACGGCGATCGCGGTGTGCCCGAGGGCAATCAGGACGCCGCCGTGGAGGACGGCCCGGCGGGCGCCGAGGATCCGGTCGCCGATCCAGCCGCCGGGTACGGAGGCCAGGAAGACGGCGGCCATGTAGAGCCCGTACAGCAGCGCCGCGTCCCCGGAGGACATGCCGAGACCGCCGTCCCGGGTGTCCTCCGTCGCGTACAGCACGAGGATCGCGGTCATCCCGTAGAAGCTGAACCGCTCCCAGACGTCGGTGCCGAAGAGGGTCCCGAACCAGCGCGGGCGCGCGAGCGGGCCACGGGGGCGGGCCGGGGCGCCGGCCGACCGGGAGCGCCGGTCGGCGGCGGACGGGTGCGGCGGGGCGCTCACGGTTCCTCCCTGCGGGCGTGGGACGGCTGCAGGACGAGACTCCCCCGCCGCCGTCGACGACTGGTCGAGAAACGCTCGGCCGGGGGCGGGACGAGGTTCCGGGCACACAGTGCATCCTCAATAGGGCGCCGCCCCAGCCCGGAACACGGCGCGGCGCCCGGCAGGGGGGAGCTGCCGGGCGCCGGGGTGAGGGG
>NZ_WVUG01000368.1 GCF_017614965.1 Streptomyces griseorubiginosus
GGGGGTGGGACGGGGTGTTGCTCGGGGTGTTCGACGGGGAGTTGCTGGGCGTGCTCGACGGAGTGTCCGACGGCTGGACCGCGGCGCCCTGGGTGGTGTCCAGTTCGAACTTGGTGACGCTGCCCATCACCCCGAAGGTGTACGCGGCCCAGATCCGGGCCGGGTAGCTGCCACCGTTGATACGGCCGCTCGGACTTCCGGGGACATTGCCCGTGGCGCCCGTCATCGGGACCTGGGCGTGCGACTTGGGGTCCTCGCCGAACAGGCCCACGGAGGTCACCAGGTTCGGCGTGAAGCCGGTGAACCAGGCCGACTTGTTGTTGTCGGACGTACCCGTCTTGCCGGCGACCTGCTGGCCGTCGCGCTCCGGGTTGCTCGCCACCGACGTCTTGGCCGTACCGTCGTCGACCACGCCCGTGAGCACCGAGGTCACCGTGTCGGCGGCCTCGGGGGTGATCACCTGGCCGCCGATCGGGTTCGGGAAGCTGACCGCCTGGTTCTTGCGCTCGGCCGACTTGATGATCGTCGGCGTGACCTTCTTGCCGTGGTTGTCGAGGGTGGCGTAGATGCCGGCCATCTCCATCGGGCTCGCGCCCATGGAGCCCAGCGTCTGCGCGGGAACCGCCTGCATGCCCTTGGTGTCCATGCCGAGCTTGCCGGCGACCGACATCACCTCGTTCATGCCCACGTCGACACCCATCTGCGCGAAGACCGAGTTGACGGAGTCGTTCATCGCCTTCTGGACGGTGATCTTTCCGTAGTTCTGCTTGTCCTCGTTGGGCGGTGCGAAGCCGACCTTGGTGCCGTGGTCGACCACCTGGCGGCCGCTCGTGCCGTCGTAGATGGTGTTCGCGTCGATGGCCCGGCCGTCCTGGGTCTTGGCGCCCGCGTTGAGGGCGGCGGCCAGGATGACCGGCTTGAAGGTGGAGGCAGGCTGGTAGTCCTTGCGGGTCGCGTTGTTCGTGTAGTGGTCGAAGTAGTTCGTGCCGCCGTACAGGGCGACGACCTTGCCCGTCTTCGGGTCGACGGAGACCGCGCCGGCCTGGACGACGCCGTCGACCTTCCGCTTCTTCGCGTTGAGCTTGCTGGTCAGCTGCTGCTTGACCGACTGCGCCAGCGCGTTCTGCTTCTTCTTGTCGATGTTCAGGGTGACGGTCCAGCCGCCCTGGGTCACCAGCGCCTCGGCGTCATTGAGGTTGGAGGCTGTGCCGTTGGCCACGAGCTGCCGCTCCAGCGCCGCGTTGGCCGCGTCCACCAGGTAGCCGGTCTGCCCCTCCATGCCGGGCGCCGCCTTGGGGGCCTTCGGCACCGGGAACTTCAGGGCCTGGCGCGTGCTCGGGTCCAGCCACTTCATCTTGACCATGTTGTCCAGGACGTAGTTCCACCGCGCCTGCGCCAGCTTCTTGCCGGTATCGGTGGCGATCGCCCAGTCGTACTGGTTCGGCGCCTGCAGGAGCGCCGCGAGGTACGCGCCCTCCTGGACCGTCAGCTTCTGCGCGTCCTTGTGGTAGTACGCCTGGGCCGCGGCCTGGATGCCGTAGGCGCCGCGGCCGTAGTAGCTGGTGTTGATGTAGCCGGCGAGGATGTAGTCCTTGGACTTCTGGCGGTCCAGCTTCAGCGAGATGACCAGTTCCTTCAGCTTGCGCGTGACGGTCTGGTTCTGGGTCAGGTAGTAGTTCTTGACGTACTGCTGGGTGATCGTCGAACCGCCCTGCGCGCCCTTGCCGGAGAGCGTGTTGAGCAGGCCTCGGGCCGTGCCCCTCAGGTCGACGCCGGAGTCCTTGTAGAAGGTCTTGTTCTCGGCGGCGACGAAGGTGTGCTGGACGTCCTTGGGGACCTCGGCGAGGTCGACGGTCTCGCGGTTGAGCTTGCCGCTGCGGGTGAGGATCGAGCCGTCGCTGTACTTGTAGACGTTGCTCTGCAGCGTGGCGTCGGCGTTCGCGGCCGGTATGGGGGTCATGACGTACAGCGCGACGAAGGCGCCCATGCCGAGCAGGCAGAGGGCGAAGATCGTGCCGACGATCTTCTTCCAGGTGAAGAGCCGGCGTATGAAGCTCCGGCCGTCCTTGCCCTTCCCCTTGCCCTTGGGCTTGCCCCGGCCCTTGGCCGCCTTGCGGGCCGCCGCCCGGCCGCCGATGACGGTGGGCTCCATCGTGTCCGTGCCGCCCGCCGGCGCCGCCGGTGCGGACGAGCGCGTAGGGGGCGCCGCGCGGCGGCCACCGCGCTGTCGCGCTCGTCTCTCTTCCGCCCGTCCCATGAGTCCGATCCGCTCCGCTTCGTTCATGTGTGCTCACGAGTCACACAGGTTCGCCGCTCAGGTCAGCTCAGAAAGCTAACACCAGGAGATAGGGCAAAGGTCCGTCGATCCGGCCTTTTGCGGGCGTGACAATCAGCACCCGTCCCAAAGGAACCGACGGATCAGAGCGGTTCAGGGTTGCTCCGGAGGGGTAATGTGATATCACCTAGATAGAATCGAGATAGGTAAGAATTCGGCCAATCGGACCGTGAGAGACGTACGAGAACGGGGGACCGTCCATGGCCGCACCTGCGGATGCGGGAGGTCAGCGGGCACTGCATCCGCGGGGCGCTCGCGCTGCTGCTCGGGCTGGTCGGGCTGCTGATCGCCGGCGCGCTGTTCGTGGCCGCCCCGGAGAGTACCGGCTTCGCCGTCGGCGGGTCGTCGTCCTCGTCGCCGCGCTCAGCTCCCTGCGTGGCCTGAACACCGTGGCACCGGGCGAGGCGCGGGTGGTGCAGCTCTTCGGGCGCTACCGGGGGAGGAGCCGCCAGGACGGGCTGCGCTGGGTGAATCCGTTCACTTCACGCGCGAAGATTTCCACCCGTGTACGCAACCACGAGACCGCGGTGCTGAAGGTGAACGACGCCTACGGCAATCCGGTCGAACTGGCCGCCGTGGTGGTCTGGAATGGTGCGTGCGGGCGCCAACGCCGAGGAGATCACCGAGAAGCACGGGGCGGTCGGGATGGTCGAGGCGGCGCTCGCCCGGATCTCCGAGCAGGACATCGTGGAACTGGACGAGGAGCGCAAGGCGGCGATGGTGTCCAATCTGATGGTGGTGCTGTGCGGGGACCGCGCGCCGCAGCCCGTACTCAACACCGGGACCCTCTACCCATGACGGAACCCTCCGAGAGCGCCGCACCCGGGCGCCGGCCGCGGCAGCGCAAGCAGGTGCTGCTGCGGCTGGACCCGGCCGTCCACGAGGCGCTCGCCCGCTGGGCCGGCGACGAACTGCGCTCGGCCAACGCCCAGATCGAGTTCCTGCTGCGCAGGGCGCTGAAGGAGGCGGGGCGCCTTCCCGGGGACGCGGGGCCCCTCCCCAGAAGGGGCCGGCCACCCGCGCCACCCCAGTGACGGACTTGTGACATTCGGCCCTCACCTGCGCTCCCGCACGCCCCGCCATGATCTACACACAGCGCGTATACATGATGCGTATACACGCCGTGTACAGTCCTCGCCATGTCCATCGGTCACACCCTTCTGGGGCTCCTGGAGTCCGGGCCGCGTCACGGTTACGACCTGAAGCGGGCCTTCGACGAGAAGTTCGGTCACGACCGGCCGCTGCACTACGGCCAGGTCTACTCGACGATGTCCCGGCTGCTGAAGAACGGCCTCGTCGAGGTCGACGGCATCGAGGCGGGCGGCGGGCCCGAGCGCAAGCGGTACGCCATCACCAACGCCGGGGTCACCGACGTCGAGCGGTGGCTCGCGACGCCGGAGGCCCCCGAGCCGTACCTGCAGTCGACGCTCTACACCAAGGTCGTCCTCGCGCTGCTGACGCACCGCAACGCGGCCGACATCCTCGACACCCAGCGTGCCGAGCACCTGCGGATGATGCGCATCCTGACGGATCGGAAGAGGAAGGGCGACCTCGCCGACCAGCTCATCTGCGACCATGCCCTCTTCCATCTCGAGGCCGACCTGCGGTGGCTGGAGCTCACCGCGGCGCGTCTCGACAAGCTCGCCGAGGTGGTGGCCAAGTGACTCCCGCCGGTTCCCTGCTGATCGCCGACGACCTGCACAAGGCGTACGGTCCGACGGTCGCCCTCGACGGCGCCGAGTTCTCCATCCACCCGGGCGAGGTCGTCGCCGTGATGGGCCCCTCCGGGTCCGGCAAGTCGACGCTGCTGCACTGCCTCGCCGGGATCGTGCCGTCCGACTCGGGCTCGATCATCTACAACGGGCGCGAGATGGCGACCATGAGCGACGCCGAGCGCAGTGCGCTGCGGCGCTCGGAGTTCGGGTTCGTCTTCCAGTTCGGGCAGCTGGTGCCGGAACTGACCTGCGTCGAGAACGTCGCCCTGCCCCTCAGGCTGAATGGCACCTCCCGCAAGGAGGCCGAGCGGACCGCGCTGACCTGGATGGAGCGCCTCGAGGTCGACGACCTGCGCAAGAAGCGGCCCGGCGAGGTCTCCGGCGGTCAGGGGCAGCGGGTCGCCGTCGCCCGGGCGCTCGTCACCAGCCCGCGCGTGCTGTTCGCCGACGAGCCGACCGGCGCGCTCGACTCGCTCAACGGCGAGCGCGTGATGGACCTGCTGACGGATGCCGCCCGGTCCACCAACGCGGCCGTCGTCCTCGTCACGCACGAGGCGCGGGTGGCCGCCTACTCGGACCGCGAGATCGTCGTACGGGACGGCAAGTCCCGGGACATGGAGCGGGTCGTATGACACTGCGGGGGTGGGCCGGGGATCTGGCCATGGGGGTACGGTTCGCCTTCGCGGGCGGCCGTGAGGGGTGGACGCGGGCCGTGCTGACGGCCGTCGGCGTCGGCCTCGGTGTGGCGTTGCTGCTGCTGACCACGGCGATACCGAGCGCGCTGTCCGCGCGGAACCAACGCGGCACCGACCGGGACGACTTCACGTACAGCGGGAAGGTGCTCCCGAAGGCGGACGACACGCTGATCATCGGCAAGGCCGACACGACGTTCCACAGCAGGGACGTACGGGGGCGGCTGCTGGAGCCGGAGGGGACGCGGTCCCCGCTGCCGCCGGGAGTCGCGAAGTTCCCGGCGAAGGGCGAGATGGTCGTCTCGCCCGCGCTGGAAAAGCTGCTGAAGTCCGATTCGGGCAAGCTTCTGCGGGACCGCCTGCCGTACCGGGTGACCGGGACGATCGGACACTCCGGGATCATCGGGCCCGCCGAACTCGCCTACTACGCGGGCGCGACCGGGCTGGAGAACCATCTCGCCGGTGGCTCCGTCGAGCGGATCGACTACTTCGGTCCCTCCGCCCAGCACCAGCCGGACAAGCTCGACCCGATCCTGCTGCTGCTCATCATGATCATCTTTGTGGTGCTGCTGCTGCCCGTCGGTGTGTTCATCGCGGCCGCGGTGCGCTTCGGCGGCGAGCGCCGCGACCGCAGGCTCGCGGCGCTGCGACTGGTCGGGGCGGACGGGCGGATGGCGCGCCGGATCGCCGGGGGCGAGGCGCTCGCGGGGGCGCTGCTCGGTCTCGTGCTGGGCACCGTCTTCTTCCTGGCCGGGCGGCAGTCGGCGGGGGTGCTCGTGGTTCGGGACATCAGCGTGTTCCCGAGCGACCTCAATCCCTCGCCCGCGCTCGTCGCGCTGGTCGCCGTCGCCGTGCCGGCCGCGGCCGTGCTGGTGACGCTGTTCGCGCTGCGGGGGGTCGTCATCGAACCGCTCGGCGTGGTCCGTACCGCGAAGCCGCCGCGCCGGAGGCTGTGGTGGCGGCTCCTGCTGCCGCTGGGCGGGCTCGGGTTGCTGTACCCGATGGTCGGACAGGGCAACCGCAACGGGGACTTCAACGAGTGGATGGTGATCGGCGGCACCGTCCTGCTGCTGATCGGCGTCACAGCGCTGCTGCCGTGGGTCGTGGAGGCCGTGGTGAACCGGCTCGACGCCGGCGGCGTCTCCTGGCAACTGGCTGTGCGAAGGCTGCAGTTGAGCAGCGGTTCGGCCGCCCGCATGGTCAACGGCATCGCGGTCGCGGTGGCCGGGGCGATCGCCCTGCAGATGCTGTTCTCGGGCGTGCAGCACGACTACGTCAAGGCGACCGCCGACGATCTGCGCCGCGCGCAGCTCCAGATCAACCTGCAGGGCCATGTCGCGCCGGAGCGGCTGCGCACCCAGCTCGCCCGCACCAAGGGCGTGCGCAGCGCGCTGACCCTGGCCACGGGCACGGTGGGTGACCGGGCGAAGGACCCGCAGAACTCGACCGAGGTGGCCGTCGGCAGCTGTGCCGAACTGCGCGAGGTGGCACGGCTGACGTCCTGCCGCGAGGGCGACGTCTTCCGGATCACCGGCCGCGGCGGCGAGTACGACGACGCCGGGAAGTTCGCCAGGCCGGGCACCACCCTGTGGTTCGAGGGGTACAGCGACGCCAGCGACGTGTCGGTGAAGATGCCCGCCGGGATCAAGACGGCCGGAATGCGTGAGGACCCGACCGGCTACGAACGCGGCGGTCTGCTGTTCACCTCGGGCGCGCTGCCCGGGGCCGCCGTGGCCGAGCTGGGCCAGGAAGCGTTCGTCGCGGTGGACTCCTCGGTGCCGGACGCCCGCGAGTACGCGCGCAACACCGCCGCGCGGCTCGATCCACTGGCTGATGTGTACGCCCTGACCGAAGGCAAGGTGGACCTGCAGTTCCGTTCCATCCGCACCGGCCTGTTCGTCGGCGCGACCTGCGTGCTGATGCTGATCGGCGCGAGTCTGCTGGTCTCCCAGCTGGAGCAGTTGCGGGAGCGCAAGAAGCTGCTGTCGTCGCTGGTCGCCTTCGGCACCCGGCGCCGCACGCTGAGCCTGTCGGTGCTGTGGCAGACGGCGGTCCCGATCGGGCTGGGGCTGGCGCTGGCCTCGGTGGTCGGGCTGACCCTGGGCGCGGTGCTGCTGCGGATGACCGGCGAGAGGGTGACCGTCGACTGGGCGAGCGTGCTGTCCATGACGGGCATCGGCGCGTCCGTGGTCCTCGCGGTGACCGTGCTCAGTCTGCCGCCGCTGCTGCGGCTGATGCGCCCGGACGGCCTGCGCACCGAGTAGGCACCTCCCGGCCGCCGGGCCCCTCCCCCTGCGGCGGGGAGGGGCCCGGCCCGTTCACAGGCTGTAGCTCTGCACCACCCGTCGTACCTGCGCGAACAGCATCCCCACGTTGACCGACTTGCGGCAGACGACGACCGCGACGACGTCCTGCTGCTCGTTCATCCGCACGAACAGGTGGGTGAGGTTCTCGCTGTTGACGAGGATCTCCTGGAAGAAGTGGTTCTCGCTCTGCATCCCGCGTCGTTCCTTGAAGACGTCCTCGATCATCACCACCGTGCGGCCCTGGAACAGGTCGAGGGTGGCGCCCGCGAGCAGGTCCAGGACCTCCGGCGGGTGGTTGTCGACCGTCTCGTACGACAGCAGCATGCCGGTCGACATGTCGACGACGCCCGAGGCCACACAGTCGGGCGCGTCCGTACGGAGAGATTTGACCAGGCCCATCACCTGGTCGGAGAAACCGGGGGTCATACGCTTCGTCGCCATCCCTTCAGACTCCTTCAGCCGTCTTGTTCATGAGGATCGAACCGATCCGGTCGAGCGCCGGCTGGGTCGCCCGGTGCAGCCGGTCGACGTCCAGGCCCTCGTCGCCGAGGACGACCATCAGGGCCGTGTCGCCGACGGCGTAGAAGGCGGCACAGCCGTGGCTGCCGTAGGTCACCGTCCGGCGCAGGGTGCCCCGGGCGGTCGCCTGGGCGGTGCGCCGGGCGAGGCCGAGACCGGCCGCGGCGAGCGCGGCGAGTCCCTCCGGGTCGATCGAGTCGGCGGTGTCGGCGGCGATGAGCAGCCCGTCGGACGCCGCGACCGCGGTATCGGTGATGCCGGTCACCTGCTCCCGCAGGCCGCGCATCTCGTGCGCCAGGGCTTCGTGATCCATGTAATCAACTCCTCCTTGCTGCTGGGTATTTGTTCATCCGGGGCTTCCGTTCATCTCGGGCTTCCGTTCCTGAGGCGGAAGAAGCCGCCCGGCCGGCGGCGGGGCAGGTCGACGGGCGACGGCTGCTCGGGCGG
>NZ_WVUG01000369.1 GCF_017614965.1 Streptomyces griseorubiginosus
GCCCGGCCGCCTGCGAGGCCCGTACCGTCGTCAGCGCGCTCAATCCGCGCGCGTGGTCCACGCGGGGCTCCCGCGCCAGGCCCGAGTCGACGACCACCCGCACCCCGGGCACCGTCAGGGAGGACTCCGCGACCGAGGTCGCCAGCACCACCCGGCGCCGTTCGCCCGGCGCCAGTACCGCGTCCTGCACGGCCGCCGGGGCCCGCCCGTGCACCTGGAGCACCTCGACACCGCCGAGATCCCCCAACTGCCCCGCCACGCGCGCGATCTCGCCCACGCCCGGCAGGAAGCACAGCACGTCCCCGTCCCGCTCCCGCAGCGCCCGCCGCACCGTCGACGCCACATGCGCCAGCAGCGCGGGATCCACCCGCATACCGTGCGGCGGCCGTACCGGACGGGCCGGCGGCGACCACACCACCTCCACCGGGTGCGCGGTGCCGGCGGCCTCGACCACGGGCGCGTCGCCCAGCAGCCGCGCCCACCCCTCCGCGTCCGTCGTCGCCGACGCGGCCACCAGCCGCAGCTCGGGCCGCAGCGTCTCCCGGACGTCCCACAAGAAAGCGGCCGTGGTGTCGGCGTCCAGATGCCGCTCATGGCACTCGTCGAGGACGACCACGTCCACCCCGGCCAGCTCCTGGTCCCGCTGCAGACGCTGAAGCAGCACCCCGGTCGTCACGACCTCCACGCGCGCGTGACGGCCGACGACCCGCTCGCCGCGCACGGTGTACCCGACGCTGACGCCCACCTTCTCGCCCAGCAGCCAGGCCATCCGCCGGGCGGCGGCCCGTGCGGCGATCCGGCGCGGTTCGGCCACGACGACCCGGCGCACGGGCCCGTCCCCGAGCAGCCCGGCGAGCGCGAGCGGCACGAGGGTCGTCTTGCCGGTGCCGGGCGGCGCCACCAGCACCGCCGTACCGTGCCCGTCCAGGGCGTCACGCAGGGCGGGCAGCGCGCTGTGCACCGGCAGCGCGTCCAGGGCGTCGTAACGGATCACGCCCCCAGTGTCGTACGGCGCCAGGGAACGCCGTTACGCGCGCGTGCGTTCCGTCAGTACCGCTCGTCCGCCGGTCCCGCTTTTGCGTCAGTCCCGCTCGCAGACGAAGATCGCCGTGCCCGGGATCAGGTTCCCGCGCAGCGGTGACCAGCCGCCCCACTCCGAGGTGTTCCAGGCAGGCCACTCCGGCTCGACCAGGTCGACCAGCCGGAAGCCGCCGGCCACCACGTCCCGCACCCGGTCGCCGATCGTCCGGTGGTGCTCCACGTAGACCGCGCGGCCCTCCTCGTCCTGCTCGACGTACGGGGTCCGGTCGAAGTACGAGGACGACACGCTCAGCCCCTCCGGGCCCGGCTCGTCCGGGAACGCCCAGCGAACGGGATGCGTGACCGAGAAGACGAACCGACCGCCCGGGCGCAGCACCCGCCGCACCTCCCTCAGGACCAGCACCGGATCGGCCACGAAGGGCAGTGCCCCGTAGGCCGAGCACGCCAGGTCGAAGGAGTCGTCGGTGAAGGGAAGGGCGCCCGCGTCGGCGCACACCAGCGGGAACGAGCCACCGATGCGCAGGGCGTGCTGCAGTTGGCGGTGGGAGATGTCGAGGGCGACCGGACGCGCCCCCTGCGCGGCGAGCCAGCGCGAGCACTGCGCCGCGCCGGCGCCGATCTCCAGCACGTCCCTGCCCTTGAGGTCCTCCGGCGGACCGAGCAGCTCGGCCTCCACCTCGTCGAGCCCCTCGGGACCCCACACGAACCGGTCGTCGCCGAGGAACGTGCCGTGCTCGACCTGGTACTCGTCCGCGTTCCGGTCCCACCAGCCCCGGTTGGCCCGGGCGCTCTCACTGACGTCGGCCGCGCGCCGGGTGGCCTCCGGCTCGAACTCGGTCTCGGAAGAAACGGGCTCTTGGATGATCGGCTCCCTCGTATTAGTCTGCGGGCTCGTCCCGCCGACCGGCGCCCACGGGTGTCACGGAAGGGGTGTCGCTGGCCTGCGTGGCCTCGCGAGACAGTTCTTGTGCCGGGTATGGGGCGATCCGCCCCGGGTGTGCGCCTTCGCGCATTGACCCTGCCTGGCCGCCCCCGTATGCTACAAGTTGCGCTGCGGGCCTGCGCACCTCAGACGTAGCAGGCTGCGCTCGCATCTGTTGTATGTCCCCTCGGTTGTCGAGGCGCCACCAGTGGTTTTGTGTGGCGCTTCCTTGGCTGTCCGGCTTCTTCAGAGCGAAACGGGCTCCCGGCGTAAGCAGTACCTACGACTTCAATGTCCGTACCGGAGCCCTTTCCCACATGACGAGCAGCACCGAGACCACCGCCACCACCCCGCAGGTAGCGGTCAACGACATCGGTAACGAGGAAGCCTTCCTCGCAGCGATCGACGAGACGATCAAGTACTTCAACGACGGCGACATCGTCGACGGCGTCATCGTGAAGGTCGACCGGGACGAGGTCCTGCTCGACATCGGTTACAAGACCGAAGGTGTCATCCCGAGCCGCGAGCTCTCGATCAAGCACGACGTCGACCCGAACGAGGTCGTCGCCGTCGGCGACGAGATCGAGGCCCTGGTCCTCCAGAAGGAGGACAAGGAAGGCCGCCTGATCCTCTCGAAGAAGCGCGCCCAGTACGAGCGTGCCTGGGGCACCATCGAGAAGATCAAGGAAGAGGACGGCATCGTCACCGGTACCGTCATCGAGGTCGTCAAGGGTGGTCTCATCCTCGACATCGGCCTCCGTGGCTTCCTCCCGGCCTCCCTGGTCGAGATGCGCCGCGTCCGCGACCTCCAGCCCTACGTGGGCAAGGAGCTCGAGGCGAAGATCATCGAGCTGGACAAGAACCGCAACAACGTGGTCCTGTCCCGCCGCGCCTGGCTGGAGCAGACCCAGTCCGAGGTCCGCCAGACGTTCCTCACGACCCTGCAGAAGGGTCAGGTCCGCTCCGGTGTGGTCTCCTCGATCGTCAACTTCGGTGCCTTCGTGGACCTGGGTGGCGTCGACGGTCTGGTCCACGTCTCCGAGCTGTCCTGGAAGCACATCGACCACCCCTCCGAGGTCGTCGAGGTCGGCCAGGAGGTCACGGTCGAGGTCCTCGACGTCGACATGGACCGCGAGCGCGTCTCCCTGTCGCTGAAGGCGACCCAGGAAGACCCGTGGCAGCAGTTCGCGCGCACGCACCAGATCGGTCAGGTCGTGCCCGGCAAGGTCACCAAGCTGGTTCCGTTCGGTGCGTTCGTCCGCGTCGACGAGGGCATCGAGGGTCTGGTCCACATCTCCGAGCTGGCCGAGCGCCACGTGGAGATCCCGGAGCAGGTCGTCCAGGTCAACGACGAGATCTTCGTCAAGGTCATCGACATCGACCTCGAGCGCCGTCGCATCAGCCTCTCGCTGAAGCAGGCCAACGAGTCCTTCGGTGCCGACCCGGCCTCGGTGGAGTTCGACCCGACCCTGTACGGCATGGCCGCGTCCTACGACGACCAGGGCAACTACATCTACCCCGAGGGCTTCGACCCCGAGACCAACGACTGGCTCGAGGGCTACGAGACCCAGCGCGAGGCGTGGGAGACCCAGTACGCCGAGGCGCAGCAGCGCTTCGAGCAGCACCAGCAGCAGGTCATCAAGAGCCGCGAGGCCGACGCCGCCGCTGCCGCCGAGGGCGGCGACACCGCGGGTGCGGCTCCGGCCGCGGGTGGCGGTTCGTACTCCTCCGAGGGCCCGGACAACTCCGGCGCGCTGGCCTCGGACGAGGCGCTCGCCGCTCTGCGCGAGAAGCTGGCCGGCGGCCAGAGCTGAGCCGACGCTCACTGAGCAGTAGCTCCTGACTGAGGGGCCGCACCTTTCGAGGTGCGGCCCCTCAGTGTGTTCAAGGAAGCGGCCCCGGTGGGAATGTCCCTGGTCCAGGGGGCGTTGAAGCGTATGAACACGAGGAGGAGCGGTCACAGTGCTTGATCCGCAGGGTTTGTACGCATGGGAGCCGAAGGGCCTCGCCGTTGTCGACATGGCGCTCGCCCAGGAGTCGGCCGGCCTTGTCATGCTCTACCACTTCGACGGATACATCGACGCGGGCGAGACCGGCGACCAGATCGTCGACCGGCTGCTCGACTCGCTGCCCCACCAGGTCGTCGCCCGCTTCGACCACGACCGGCTCGTGGACTACCGTGCCCGCCGCCCGCTGCTGACCTTCGAGCGCGACCGGTGGACCCACTACGAGGAGCCCACCATCGACGTGCGGCTCGTGCAGGACACCACCGGAGCGCCGTTCCTGCTGCTGTCCGGGCCCGAGCCGGACGTGGAGTGGGAGCGCTTCGCCGCGGCCGTCCAGCAGATCGTGGAGCGGCTCGGCGTGCGCCTGTCCGTGAACTTCCACGGCATTCCCATGGGCGTCCCGCACACCCGTCCCGTGGGCCTGACCCCGCACGGCAACCGCACCGACCTGGTCCCGGGCCACCGCAGCCCCTTCGACGAGGCGCAGGTACCCGGCAGCGCCGAGGCGCTGGTCGAGTACCGGCTGATGGAGGCCGGCCACGACGTCCTTGGCGTCGCCGCGCACGTGCCGCACTACATCGCCCGCTCCCCGTACCCGGACGCGGCGCTGACCGTACTGGAGGCCGTCACGGCCGCCACTGGGCTGGTGCTGCCCGGCATCGCGCACGCCCTGCGCACGGACGCGCACCGCACCCAGACCGAGATCGACCGCCAGGTCCAGGAGGGCGACGAGGAGCTCACCTCCCTCGTCACCGGCCTGGAGAACCAGTACGACGCGGTCGCGGGCGCCGAGAGCAGGGGCAACATGCTCGCCGAGCCCGTCGACATCCCGTCGGCGGACGAGATCGGGCGGGAGTTCGAGAAGTTCCTGGCGGAGCGCGAGGGCGACAACTGACACCTGCGGGGTGCGTTGTCAGTGGCGGGCCGTAAGCTCTCGGTCATGCTGAAAGTCGGCCTGACCGGGGGCATCGGTGCCGGTAAGAGCGAGGTGTCGCGGCTGCTCGTCGAGTGCGGTGCCGTGCTGATCGACGCGGACCGCATCGCGCGCGAGGTCGTCGAGCCGGGGACGCCGGGCCTGGCGGCGGTCGTCGAGGCCTTCGGCCAGGGCGTGCTCACCGCCGACGGCAGCCTCGACCGGCCCAAACTCGGCTCGATCGTCTTCGCCGACCCGGACAGACTCGCCGTGCTGAACTCGATCGTGCATCCCCTGGTGGGCGCCCGCTCCCGGGAGCTGGAGCAGGCCGCCGCCGAGGACGCGGTGGTCGTGCACGACGTGCCGCTCCTCGCCGAGAACGGCCTCGCCCCGCTGTACGACGTCGTGATCGTCGTCGACGCCGCTCCCGAGACCCAGCTCTACCGGCTGGTACGGCTGCGGGGCATGACGGAGCAGGACGCGCGGGCCCGCATGGCCGCCCAGGCGAGCCGGGAGAAACGCCGGGAGATCGCGGACGTCGTCATCGACAACGACGTACCGCTCGAGGAACTGCGGCGCCGGGTGAAGGACGTGTGGGCCGACCTCGTCCGCAGAGCCCGGGCTCAGGGGGGCTCGTCCCAGCAGCCCCAGGAATAGCGGGGTGCTTCCGGCGCGTTGAACCGCTCCAGTGAGGGAAGGACTGTGCCGTGCCCGAGACCAGCGGTTCGACCGGACGTACTCCGGAGACGCATGTCATCGACTTCCGTGCCGCCGAGCAGTTGCTCAACGCGCGGGACCCGCGGGGCGCGGTGAAGCTGCTCGACCCGGTGATCGCCGCCCACCCCGAGAACACCGCCGCCCGGCTGCTGCGCGCGAGGGCCTTCTTCGCCGCCGCCCAACTGCGGCCCGCGGAGCTGGAGTTCACCATCGTCCTGGAGCGCGAGCCGGACAACGCGTTCGCGCACTTCGCGCTGGCCCGCACCTACGAGCGCCAGGGCCGGGGCGAGCAGGCCAAACGCCACTTCCGCCTCGCGGCCGCCCTGGACCCCAACCCCCAGTTCCTGAAGGCGGCCCGCTTCGACGATCCGGCGTGAGCCGGCCGGCAGGCCCCGGCGGACCATGCCGACGTCGCCGAACGGCCACTAGCGCGGCCGGCTCTCCGGCGGCCGATACGGCGGGATGTCGCGGCCCGGCTGGTAGTGGGGGCCCTGGTGGATGTGCCTGAGGATGATCGTCATGTCGACGGTGATCACCAGCCACAGCGCCCCGCAGGCGGCCGCCCACCCCGGCCGCCCGGCCAGTGCGAACGCCGCAGTGCCGAAGATCGTCCAGACCAGCCCCCACACGCTCAGCCAGAACCGCGCCCGTAGCGCACTGCGGGCGGTCGTGGGTTCACTGCCGGTACGCATCGCCGATCACTGCTCCTCTTTGCAACGTACTCTTCGATGCGGACGTTCACCAAAGGGGGTTCCCGTGCTGCCGGCTGCGGACGAACTGGCCGAGGTACTGCTCGATCTCGCGGTACCCCATGAGGACATCGGCGACCTCGTACGGATGAGCCGCCGGGTGACCGACGACCCGGAGCTGCGGCAGGCGCTTCAGGCGTCGGTCGCGGAGCTCGTCGAGGGGCTGGGGGAGATCGGCACCGAACTGGACCTGCCCGACCTCGACTGGCCCTCGGGTCCCCTGCAGCGCTGCTTCCCCGTGTACGTCTTCGTGGCGGCGCTGCCGTACACCAGGGCCTACCACCGCGGGCGGGGCATCCCGGACGACGTCTCCCGGCGCACTCTCGCCGACCTCGGCCGGCACATGGCGGTGCACCGGAGGCGGTACGGCGTGGCGGGCGTGCACGCGGTGTGGTGGTTCGGGCACCACTTCCGGGGCGAGCTGTACCAGCTGGGCAGACTTCAGTTCGAACGGGCCCGGCTGGGGCGGCGCACCGGGACGGCGCTCGCGGCGGCCGGGCTCGACGTCGGTCCGGGGACGCCGTGTCTGAGCCTGCACATCCCCGACTTCCTCGGCCCGTTCTCCCCGGCCGCCTGCGACCGCTCGCTGGCGCTGGCGGCGGAGTTCTTCGCCCGGTACTTCCCCGAGGAGAAGTACCGGGTCGCGACCTGTCACTCCTGGCTGCTGGACCCGCAGTTGCGGGACTACCTGCCGGCCGGCTCCAACATCGTCCGCTTCCAGGACCGGTTCCGCCTGGCCCGCGAGGAGCGGGAGCCCTCAGACACCGACCCGGTGGAGTTCGTCTTCGGCGATCCGACGCTGCCCGTGGAGAGCCTGCCCCGGCGCAGCGCCCTGGAGCGGGCCGTCGGGGACCATCTGCGGGCGGGCGGCCACTGGTACACCGGGCACGGCTGGTTCCCGTTGTGAAAAGGGCGCGGGCACCGATGAGTTCGGACGAGCGCCCCGGTCTACCCCTGTGACAGCGAGACGCACCGCTCACCACAGGAGAACACCATGTCCGAGACCACCGTCCCCGTCACCTCCGTCGCCCCCGCCGCCGTCCCCACCCGCGGTCGCCGCGCCCGGATCGCCCTGCGCACCGTGCAGGTGCTGCTCGCCCTCTTCTACGGCGTCGCGAGCGCCCTGCCCAAGCTGATCGGCAACCAGTACGCCGTCGACGCCTTCGACAAGATCGGCTGGGGCAGTGCGGGCATGTACACCATCGGCGCGCTCGAACTGGCCGGTGCGGTGGCCCTGTTGGTCCCGGTGCTGCAGTCGGTGGCCGCCATGGCGCTGAGCGCGCTGATGGTCGGCGCGTTCTTCGTCCAGATGATCGTCTTTCACGGCGAGAACGCCGCGACCCCGCTGATCCTGATCGTGCCGCTCGCCCTGATCGCCTGGGCGCGGCGCGGCTCCACCCGGGACCTGCTGGGTCTCGTACGACGACGGGCCTGAGCCCCGACGACGGAGGTGGCGTCCAGTCAGGGCCGGACGCCACCTCCGTATGCCCGGGTCAGTGGCCGCCCGGCCGCCCGGAGCCGCCCATCAGGCCCCGCAGGCGCTCCAGCTCCCGCCGGTCGCGCTTGGTCGGGCGGCCCGCACCGCGGTCGCGGATGCCGATGGGGGCGACGGCCTCGCGCGGGGGCGGGG